>JAZKGL010000464.1:0-1291 GCA_040385935.1 Bdellovibrionota bacterium | reverse complement strand
TTAGGGAAGAATTGAGAGGAAAAATAAGAAAAGCCGCCCTCCAGTTTCCCGGAGAGCGGCTTTTATAGGCAATCGATTCTTATTTTTGGTCTTCGAACTCAGCGTCCACAACGTTCGGATCGTGTTGCGCCTGGCCTTGGCCAGCTCCTGGGCCTTGACCAGCGCCTGCGCCCTGATCAGCCGAAGCCTGCTTGTAGAGAATCTCTGCAAGTTTGTGCGACTTCTGCTCAAGAGTCTCGCGAGCTGTTTTCAACTCTTCAGGACTATTGCTGTCGAGTTTCGACTTCGCCGCTGTAAGAGCTGACTCAAGGTCAGACTTCACATCCGCAGGAACCTTATCGCCGGCATCTTTCAGCGACTTTTCAGTCGAGAAGATGAGACTGTCGAGTTGGTTCTTAGCTTCAACCGATTCACGACGCGCTTTGTCCGCATCTTTATTGGCTTCGGCTTCTTTCACCATGCGATCGATGTCTTTTTCATCGATTTTGGTTGCTGCTTCAACGCGAAGCTTTTGCTCTTTCCCTGTACCAAGATCCTTGGCAGCCACGGACAAGATACCGTTGGCATCGATGTCGAAAGTGACTTCAACCTGCGGCACACCGCGAGGAGCCGAAGGGATATCGGTTAGGGTAAAGCGCGCGAGCTGACGGTTATCCGCAGCCATATCACGCTCACCTTGAAGAACATTGATCTCTACCGACGTCTGGCTGTCAGCCGCAGTTGAGAACACTTGGCTCTTTTTGGTAGGGATCGTTGTATTGCGCTCGATGAGTTTGGTCATAACTCCACCAAGAGTCTCGATACCAAGGGTCAAAGGCGTGACGTCGAGGAGGAGAACGTCTTTGACGTCGCCTGCAAGAACACCACCTTGAACCGCTGCACCGATCGCAACGACTTCATCCGGGTTTACAGTACGGTTAGGCTCGCGTTTGAAGAAGTCTTTAACCTTCTGCTGCACGAGTGGAATACGAGTCGAACCACCAACAAGCAAAACTTCTTGGATTTCATCGACTGACAAACCAGCGTCTTTGATAACTTGACGGCAAGGCGCCAGAGTCTTCTCAACGATAGTTGCGATCATTTGCTCGAACTTCGCACGAGTCAGGCTTACGTTCAAATGCTTAGGACCGCTTTGGTCGGCTGTAAGAAACGGAAGATTCACATCGGTTTGTTGAGCCGAAGAAAGTTCGATTTTAGCTTTCTCAGCGGCTTCTTTCAGGCGCTGCATAGCCATCGGATCGCCTTTAACATCAACGCCGGTTTCGGCCTTGAAGTTATCCACGAGCCATTG
>JAZKGL010000463.1:0-24943 GCA_040385935.1 Bdellovibrionota bacterium | reverse complement strand
GGAGGTGATTTAGATTCAAACATCCCAGAGTAAAAAGAAAGCAATGGCGCCCCGCGAAGCGGTAGCCTGTACGGTGGGGGGATACATAAGGGGGGCAGGCGGAGCCTCTCCTCTTATGCCGCCGGAGGCACCAGCGAAGCGCTATCCCGAGGGAAAACGCACCGTATAAAGCAACCCAGGCTTAAACAAAGAACACTTCTCCTAGAAACGCCCACTGTTCATCTACGATTCAAAACCATTAACGGCGTCGCAGCATATAACCCGCAATCCTCTGCTTTTGATCTTTGTTCGTCACGCGATCGATGAACTTGAGTCCTAGCTGCTGCTTCCAAACCGAATCGCTTTTGCTTGGAGCTGTCTGCGTATTAAGATGCTCTGTGTACCACTGAAAGAGGGTGTCGAACTCCGTCTCGCCCATGAGTGTCGGCACATACGCTGCTCCTAAGACCGACTTGAGCTTGCTATCATCGAATTGAATCTGACTATTGCCAAATCGTTTGACCCAAGAACAGATTTTATCGGCGTAGAAATCGAACGTCGTTTCCGGCTCGCCGGTTTCAACCTTGAGATTGACGACTCTTTTTCCACTGCTTAGAGTGACTGCGTTTTTCACGGCTTGTCCAGTGACATGGTAAATCTCGAGCGGCAGAAGATCTTGCGCAAGACCACTCTGCTCACGCTCACTCAAGGCCATCGCATTCGCGATGAGCACTTCTATAGGAACAAGCTGAAGAACCGACTCAAGATCTAGATCAACCTTTAACTTTTCCGCCCCTAGCTTTTTCACAGCTCGCAGCGCTTGAAAATACATGTAGATCCCAAACGGACTGCCTGGATAGTAGCCAGTGCGGGTATCGCCTATGACGACGGCCGGACGAAACAAGGTCACAGGCAGCTTTGCGCCACCCATCACTTGAGTGGCAAGCGACATCTCAGTCGACCACTTAGTCACCTGATAGGGGTTGATAAGCTGCGGCTGGTGATGAAGCACCTCGTGCTTGACGCCAGCCTGTGCTCCTCCCGTGTAGGCAGTGGAGACGTAAAAGAAGCGACGACAGCTTGCTGCTGTATCGGCGACCATTCGGTAGAGATCGTTGGTAAAGCCGACGTTCGATTGGAAAGATGATTCGAGCTTTCGCGGTGAGAAACTCATTTCTGCTGCGCAATGCCAAACCTCGTCCACACTCGCCAAAAGCATGAGATGATGCTCACGGACATTGTCGATATCGTACGGAAGCACGAGGAGTTGGTGATTGAACTCTATAGACTCGGCAGCAGCTCTATCTTGATGCAAAGCTGTCTCAATCGCCGCGCGGGTTCGTTCTCCATTTTTGTCATTTCGGGTTAAGGCTACGACTCGGGTTCCACGTTGCAAGAACGCCGCGGCCAAATAACTCCCGATAAAGCCCGTCACGCCGGTCATTAGCACGGTTTTTTCAGGCTGATTCATAATGCTCCTCATTCGTTGGCATTTGTGAATGTTTTTATTACGTTTTTATATGAACGAGCATTCGGAGACAAAACAAGGTGAAAGTTCGCCGATTCAATTTTGCTCACTATGGCCTATCTTATCTTTACAGCGATTTCACCACAGCTTTGGCAAATCAAGTCAAATTGACCTTTATTGCGCTTTTAGTTAATACATATTGCCGCCAAGTCAATAAGACTGGTTTTGTTTAGGATATGCTGGTAGAGAGAGGCAGCAGATACCGCGCCTTCGGGGGATCGATTTTTGAATAAAGAAGCAAGCATCCTGAAGAACCTCTCAGTCATGACGCTCAGCGTAGGCGTGACTCAGATCATAGCGCTCGTTCTTAAGATGCTCATGCCGAGAATCTTCGGCCCTGAAAAGATGGGTATCTTCTTTTTCGCCGAATCGTTTTCCTCCCTTTTCTTTGCTTTCCTACCCTTAGGATTATCCACCTATATTAGCCGAACTCTTCCGCCCAAGCCTGATCATGTCAAAGACATATTATGGACGGTGCTTTGGGTCCAGGCCGTCACCGCACTGATTATCGGAGCCGCTCTTTATGGTGCTCTTGTCTGGCAAGGGCGCGATCACGAGACGATCATGATCACCCTTATCATGGGTGGCTATGCAGCTCTTTTCACCTTTCAAAAGGATATCCTGCAAAAGATCTACGTGATCTTGGGCGAAGTCGTAATGATTTCGCGCCTCAATGTGCTCGTAAAACTCATTCTGGTCGCCGGAAGCGTCGTAATTCTTTTCACAGCGCCGAGCATCGCCTGGATCGCGGCGATGCATTTAATCTCAGAGGCCTTTTCTTTTCTTTATCTTCTGCGCCTCGCTAACAAATCCGATTTTATTCGAGCCACCCGCAAAGCCCCCTATCTTTTTCCGATGCTAAAAGTGAGTCTCCCATTTTATCTTGCAGGCGTTCTCAACGGCGTCTATGCACAGATCGATATATTTATGCTTTCTCAGTACGCGAATAAGGTTGAAGTCGGGTACTTCGGTTCGGCTTTTAAAATTATCGGTATCTGCTTGTTTTTGATCCCTGTTTTTCAAAATGCCATCACTCCGGCGCTTTCCAAAGCTTTAGCTGAGAATCTCGATCTGTTCACAGCTATGGTTAAAGACTTTATGCGCACGTTGATGATCGCGTCTTTGCCTTTGGCTGTAGGCTTAACTCTCTTTGGTGATGTGATCTCTTCGATACTCAACGGACCTGAGTTCGCTCCTGCTTATCGAACCGTGGCTTTTCTAACCCCTGTTCTTGTCATGATGTATTTGAATACGTTTATGGGGGCCTCGCTCTATCTGGCGAGTAGTGGAAAGAAATTGTCGATAATTTTTATCACGGGTGGATTACTAAACCTTGGGCTCGATTACTTTTTGATCCCTTGGGGACTTACGAAATACGGTCCGGGCGGAGCGGGACTCGCCATTAGTTTTGCGACTTTCTTATGCGAACTCTACGTCTTTTGCGTGATGCTTTACATGCTGCCGCAACGAGTGATTTCGGCGAGATTGGTCTTGAATGGTTTGCTTATTTTCCTGCCGTGCTGGCTAGGAATCTATTATCACGATTGGGTCGCATCCGTATCGATACCTTCGCGCATCGGTCTTTTTCTCTTGGTAGTTCCTTATGCCTTCGTCACGGCGATGGTAACGAAGGCCGATGTCGCACGAGTCTTATCCGTACTGCCTTTTAACAAAAGTAAGTGACGGTCAGGTTAAGCCTGGAAGACCTCCCGTACTTTGATCGAATTGTCCAAAAGTCTGAATATCACTCAGGCCCATATAATTCGCCATAGAGACTAAGAGTCGATTGATCTTGTAATTTTTGCCACGAACATCTAGATATTGGCCGGTTTTGATGCCACCGTTCCCGCCACCAGCGACAATGATCGGAACGTTATCAAAACTGTGCGAATAGTATTCACCAACTTCAGTTCCCCATACAACAAGCGTGTTGTCGAGCAGCGTGCCTTCACCTTCAGGGATATCATTCAAGAGCTTTAGAAAGTACGCAAATTGCTCGGTGTACCATCGATTGATTTTAGTGATCTGACCGTTTCGACTCTCATCAAAACTAGGCGCTTGACGATCGGCCTCGTTATCTCGTTTGGGCAACAGCGTATCACTGGGCGTCATATGCGTAAGTTCGTGGTGACCAAAGGATCGAACCCCAATGTCGGGATAGGTCATGCCATCGTTATCAAATTGTCCGAAAGTGATAGTGGCCACGCGAGTCATGTCGCAAGAGAAAGCGCCTGCAACGAGTTTCATCATCGCCTGCCATCCGGCTTGGCGCGAAGCCGCAGGATTTCCAATATCAGGCTTTGAACACATTAATCCGGCCTTCTTTTGAAGGCTTGCTTCGATGTCGGCAATCGATTGTATATGGGACTCGATTTTGAGTTGGTCGGCTTTGGCGATCTTTGTTTTCAGTAACGCAAGTTCTTTGGAAGCGTTGGCAAGTAAGCTCAGCCGAACGGTATCGGTCGGAGGCGGAGTCGTGCCGTCGCCTAGACTGCCGAACACGCGTTTGAGCACGTTCGCTGCATCGTACTCAGGCACGATTTGTTGATTCGGACCGCTCCAATGCAATCCATAACTACGGCCATCGCCGGCAAACAGTTGTAGGTATTCGAGCGCCGTTTTACTTTTGATGCGTTGAGCAATAACGTGATCGAGCGAGGGTGAAAGGTTCATCGCGCTGGAACTCGCACGATCCGATCCTGTCCAGAGTTGGCAGGCGCCTTCGGTATGTCCGCCGTGAACGTTGGAAGCCGTCATGTTCACGCCGTTGAGAACTACAATTTTATTTCTCAGCGTTTCGAGCGGTTCGAGTATCCGTGGCAGGACGAAAGTTCGTGCGCCGCCGGTCGGTTCCCAAAGGCGTTTGAATGTTGACTGCGGAGTATAGAAGAAAACGATACGACGAGGAGCGCCGTCGGCCGCTTGCGCGTTTACGATATCGGATTCAAGCAGAGGGAGAAAAGGAAGAAGTCCAAGACCGATGCCACTCTTTTTGATTATTTGGCGACGGTTGATCGCCCATCTTGATGATTTGGTCATGGTGCACTCCTCAATCGGCGGAATTCAGGCGAGAGAACAATATCGTTCACCAAGGCTCGCATATCGGTGCCGCTTGCTTGAAAACGTTGGTAGTACTTGCTTAAAAGGCAACTGTCTTTGGATAGGATGGGACGCTCGGCAATAAATCGGTAGGCCTGCATCACCGCACAGACTTGAGCATCGGGGCTTGCGGCCACGCTGCTGACCATCTCACTTGCGTCCTGAAATTTTAAATCTTTGCCGATGACAGGTAGTGTAAGTGTTCCCCCGGTAACGATAAGCTCACCACCATCGAGTTCTCGCCACTGGCCAGCCGCATCGAAGTTCTCCATAGCAAGCCCTAGCGGATCGATTACTTTATGACAACCCGCGCAACTCGGACTTTTTTCATGGACCTCAAATCTCTGACGAGCGGTGACCACGCCAGGGCTCGACTCCGGCAATGGAGGAAGCCCAGGAGGAGGCGGAGGAACGGTTAGACACAGAACGTTTTCAAAAACGACCTTTCCGCGACTCACCGGTGCCGTCGAAGTCGGATGCGAATGAGCTGTGAGAAAAGCGCCCTGCATTAAGATTCCGGCGCGTCCGCTTCCCTTGAGAGAGACTTCGGCGCCCTCTTTCCAGTTTGCCGGTTTTGCCAAGTTGTAATAGCCAAAGAGTGGTTCACTTAGAAAAGTGTAATCGGCGGATAAAAGCGAAGACAACTTGCCATCGCCTTTGCCAAAGACATAGCTCGCAAAGTCGACTGATTCTTTATGGAGAGCCTGAGCAATCACTGGAGTGAATTGCGGGAAGGAATCTTGGTCCTTCATTACCGTTGCGGCTTTACCAAGCCCTAACCAATCGCTGACAAATCGTCCTGACTTCTCGGCAAATCGCGGGCTCACGATCATACGGGCGACCTGAGCCTTCAATCCGCTGTCGGTCAGCAGTTTCCCATCAGTCGCCGATCGGGTCAGCTCAGCGTCTGGAATAGAGTCCCAAAGGGAAAATGCGAGCCTAGCCGCAAGTTCATAGCCGGTGAGACCTCCGGCTTCACCGATTTCAATATGATAAAGAAAGAGAGGTGAAGTGAGAAATGCTCGAATGATAACGAGCGCGGCATCACTGCCCCCTGTCGCTGCGAGGACTGGAGTTGCAAGAGCGAGATAGCGGGTCTTCTCTTCATCATTGAGTGGTCGTCGTAAGGCTTTGGCACCGAATGTTTCTACAAATGTTTTCAAGCACGCTTCGTTTATCGTCTGACTGCTGCATTTAATGATTGAGTTTATCTGCGGTTTGGCCAAAGCCGCTATCGCTTCGCCTGCCGACTCATACTGATTGACGCTCACCTGCGATGCGAGGGATTTGGTATTCACAGCAAATGGACCCACGAGATCATCGCTCGGTAAAGTGATCACAGGCTTTGAGGTGAGGAGGAGTAATTCTTGGACAGCGTTTCTATATTGAAGAACCGTAAGCCTTTGAAGGGGCGGTTGCCGCACCTCAGGCACGCATTTAGGATCAGCGTTGACGATGGCGTTTGACGATAGAAAAGCGTCGGGCTCAGGACTGTTGTCGTCATCGGTAGGATCGGTACTCGCGGGCGGTTTACCACCCGTGACGCTTTCAGGGTCGCGCTTTTCGGCCTTACCGCAGGCCAGCAGCGCGAGAAAGCTTACCCAGATTATGATCTTCATCCCCGACTCCTCTGGAAACCCAAAAAGTCTTATCGGACAGCTACCAGAATCATTGAATAAAACTCAATTTAACTCTTTAATTTCATCTAGTTATGTACTGATGTTCAAAACCCTCACTCGGTAAAGTGGAGGAACTTAGCAGTCATTTCTCTTAAATTCGCCATGACGAAATCAAGGAGGAAGTCGATCTCAGATCCTTTCGAATAAGATGTGGCACCTCAATTAGAAAACTAAACGGGACATCGTCTTTCAAATCTTCACTGACAATGAGCGTAATTTTACCACCCATAGCTTCAATTTCGTGTTTCACAGATGCAAGCCCGACCCCTCGACCTGAGAGTTGGTCCTCACCGATGATGGGAAGCTTTTTGCTCGATATATCCTCGTCAAATATCCGGTTTGCGACGACATTATTCGTAGCGTCTCGATTCAAAGCCAATTTTGCTCGCAACTTTTCTATTTCTAAACCATTGCCATCGTCAGACACCAACAAACTACAGTTGAATATCTTCACCGATATAACGCCTGTCTTCGATTTTCCTTTGGCAAGTCGTAAGTCGCATGGCTCTATACCATGATCAATTGAATTCGCGATGATATGAGTGAAGATAGAATCAAAGAATGCCGAGTGCTGAATGTCTACATAGTGAGGACCTTCGTCGTCAATTAAAAATTCTATGGCTTTGCCATGTTTAAGAGCCAGTTTACTGGCCGCCCTGACAGACGTTAAATCAGCAAAAAAATTGCTTGCGGGTTTCATGATAAGGCGGGATATATTTTCAAGGTCGTTAGCAAGGATAGCTTCTCGGGCGGTTGTTTCGCTCACGACGAGCAACTTTTCTTTGGTGAAACTTCGACCCAGCGAATTTTCATAAAGCGTCTTATATTTGTCTAGCACCTTAAAGATAGCGTCGCAGGGAGGATAAGAGTCGCTACGTTCTGCGAGGGCCGCTTCGTACTGGTGTATCTCTAGGGCCAGGGAACCAAGCCCGAGATTTCTCGCCTCACCCTTAATCGTATGGAGCTGCATTCTCACAAGCGACCGATTGATACTCTTCGTATCATCTATCGACCGAAGTAATGCCTCAACGCTTTGTAACGTTTCTGTATATTTATGGGCATCGACCTCTAGAAGTTCACCGATCATCACGAGCTTACTTTCAAGCTCCCTACTGAGCGACTGGTATTCTCGAAAAGACGTCACATCTTTGCAAGAAACAAGAATTTTCTTGATTGAATTTGAGTCAGCTGAAAGATTAACGCTCCAATCGACCTCTAAGATTTTTTCTCGACTTTCTACCTTTACAACCAATTCGGCCGGGAGCTTGCTCAGATTAGATTCAAAACTGATCGGGTCTTCCCCTATGGAACAGAGCAGAATGCTCCTGATTTGCGAAATTTCATCCGAGTTAAGTTGAGAAGGATTAAGCAGGAAATCTAGCAAATTGAGGTCTTCGCCTGGACGCATTGGCAAGATTAAGCTTAGACCCTTGGATCGCTCGGGATCGATCTGTAAAGTCTCCCCATTCGAAAGACTAAAGACGCCAATGGGAATATTGTCCAGCATTGAGCGGTATTCAATCGTTCTCTCGATCACACGTTTTTCAAGCTCAGTATTGGCTAATAGCAAATTCAGAGTTGTTTGCTGTTCGAGCTTTCTAACTTTTGTCCCCGCGATATAGGATAAGAAAATACCTTCAAAAACAAATCCGATAACCTCACTGTTCCGCGTCCAAATCGATATTTCCAGGAGACCTTCTAAGTGAAAAATATACAGTGAGATTCCGAGATTCACAGGAAGAAAGGTAAGGAAGAAAAGCTTAGAGGTTGCATCTCGGTATCGGTAGCCTATGTAAGCGCTTACTATCAAAACTGATTGCACGGCAATCAAACCATAAACTTTAGTAAGGAGAGAAAATATTTGCACTTCGCCCGTTAATAATGATATCGCGGAGGTCACGCTCCCTAAAACCATCCCTTTTTGGGCTAGACCATTCATAAACGAATAGATCTTTTGGGATTTCATTTCTATATCTAAAAGGTTAATTAAAAAGTAGACGGCAAAGGCAGACGCGAAAATTCCTGAGCTGTTATTAAAAGTATCCAAAAGCGTGGAAATAAGAAAATACGAGCGAGCTGAAGTGATCTCACTTAATAGAAAAGGGGCACCATGACCGAGTATAAAGCATAACGCAGCACACGAACTTGTATAGGCCACATAAAGTAGGTAGGACCTCGTTCGAGTCCCTAAATAAAGAAAAAAGTTGTAGATCACTAGACTTATCAATGCGCTTAAAAAACCAAAGTAAACGACTTTATCAAACTTTCGCAAAGTCACAGCGCTCGAATGATTCGCAATATTGAAAGGCAAGACCGCCCCTAATCGAGCATTGCCTATGACGAAGATGGTCGCTGTGCTTGACCTTCGAAAACTGATCTTGTGATTCGGGTATCCGTCTGGAGAATCGGTACGCAAAGACTCTTTATAAGAATAGTTAGAATTTTCGATCCCAATATCCATCGATGAAGAACAGACGATCGAGTTTTCAATTAAGGGCAAAGTCGAACTGAGACTGACTTGATCGCCCGCCTCGCCAGAGATTTCGATCTTATGCGCGAGTGTCCTTACTCCAAACATTAAAGACGTTACCCAAATTGAATTAGGAGAAATCTTCCAACTGGACACTGTGGTCTTGAGGTTTTCACAATCTTCAATCGTAAACTTGGCTTTTTCGGGTAGCGTGGAAGCAGAGTAGCTCACGATCGTCGCAGCTATTGACCGCCCGCTCCACGCAACCAATAATAGAAGAGCAAATCCTATTTTTTGGAAATTGTACAATTTACTCTCACGTGGGTAGTAGACGTCTCAGGGCAGTTACAATTATGGCAGAAAGGGAGCATTTCAGATAGGTATCGACGGTTCACTTAACCGTATAGATTCAAAAGTCAGGGTTACTCACGCGACCGCTTTGCGCTCGCGCATCCAAACCTCGATAAGCGTCGCAATCTGATCCAGAGGCGCAGATTTCTCAACAGCACCGAGCTTGACTGCCTCCTTAGGCATTCCGTAAACGACACAGGAATTTTCATCCTGGGCTATGGTATATGACCGCGTTTGTTTCATCCCTAAAAGCCCGCGAGCCCCATCAGACCCCATCCCCGTAAGAATCACACCGAGGCTCTGACCCGGTGCATGACGAGAGACGCTTTCAAACAAATAATCGACCGAAGGCTTATGACGGTTCACAGGCTCGCTGTCGTTCACATTCACTATCAAGCGGCCGTTTCGCTTCTCGATTTGCATTTGTTTACCACCGGGCGCGATCAGAACGCGGTTGCTGCACAGTTCGTCGCCATCCTCTGCTTCTTTCACTTCAAATGAGCAAAGAACATTGAGACGCTCGGCAAACGCTCGGGAGAACCCCGCAGGTATATGCTGCACGATAACGATCGGAGGAATTTCGCTAGGCAGCGCAGTAAGAACTTCCGTAAGCGCGACCGTTCCGCCTGTCGAGGCACCGATTGCGATGAAAGGTAAACCATTAGCCAAAGAATGGCTGCGATGACTCGATTTAATCCGAGGAACAATGGGCCCGGAGGTTTTTTGCCGATGAACATGCGCGCGCGCGGCAGCCTTGACCTTCTCGCAGATTTGGGGACCGACCGTCGCGAGTTCCTGCAGCTTTGGCTTTTGAATGTAGTCGACTGCGCCTAGCTCCAACGCCTTCAGAACTTGATCACCATCTTCGATCCTCATCGAGGTCAACATAACGACCGGCATTGGTTTGCGCGGCATAAGCTGCTCTAGAAACGCGATACCATCCATCACAGGCATTTGTATGTCGAGCGTCATGACATCCGCTTTGTTCGACTTTAAAAATTCTTCCGCTTCGCCCGGATGATTGGCGACACCGACAACTTCCATCTCGGGATCATCGGAAAATATCTTTTTTAAGAATTCTTGCACCGTCCTCGAATCATCGACTATCAAAACCTTGGTTTTCTTTGCGACGGCGGAAACCTTAGGCGCAACCAGCGCTTCCTTCATCTCGGAAGAAAATAGATTGACACGAACTTTGCCCGTGCCGGTGTAAAAGAAGACTTTGCGCCCGAGTTCGCCACCCAGATCTTCGGCTATGATAGGAATCTTATGCCGCGCAAGGAGACTACGCGCGATCTCCGCATTAAACTTGCCTATGTTGCGCGAGAGGCCTTGACTATGGTGAATCGAGGCGCCGCCGATGATCTTCGCTCGCAGCAAACTTCTATCTACGCCTTGATCAAGAAGCGTTTCAATCAAGGCCTTGCATGAAGCATCACCATAGCGATAAGCATCATCCACTCGGGCTCCCAGATTCGGGCGAGGGAGAACGAAGTGGTTCATACCGCCTATACTGCCGTCGATCGCATAGAGACAGATCGAGACACAAGAGCCAAGGACTGTGGAAATTACGCCACCATCCCGGACTATGATGATCTCCCCTATCCCGAGCGAATGATGCGGCAGTCCAGAGGCCATAGCTTATGCCTTCTTGCGATAAACGGACGGCTTAATATACTGCCACGGCGAGTCCACATTATGCAGACTTTCCGAGTGACCGATTATCAAGTATCCACCGGGTTTCGTGACTTCGTAGATACCTCGGGCGACACCTTGTATCGTTTCCGGCGTGAAGTAGATCAGAACATTTCGGCAAAATACGACATCGAATTTCTTCGAATGTGAGTAAGGCGTTTTAACAAGATTACAACGCTCAAAACTCAGAGCCTCCCGCAGTGGATTTTTGATTTTCATCCATCGATCGATGTCACCCGTTCCGACTGCAATCGATTCACGTTGATAATCCAGGGGAATCTCATGGAGCTTAGACTTGGGATAGACACCCTGTTGAGCCTTTTCAAGAACATCCGAATCGATATCCGTGCCTAGAATCGTGTAATCGAAAGGCCTAAGTCTAGCCTGGCGATTCAATACCATAGAGAGCGTATAGGGCTCTTCGCCTGTCGACGCCGCCGCGCACCAAACGTTAAATTGAGTTTTATTTTGTTTACGCCACTCAGGAAGTATTTCTGAGGTTAAATACTCAAAGTGCTCAGGTTCACGGAAGAAGTCGGTTTTATTGGTCGTTAGGCAATTGACGAAAGTCTCCCACTCTTCATGAGCGGAAGGCAGCGACTTCAAGTAGTCGGCATAGCCATCAAAGTCGTGCAGCTTCAATTCGATCAACCGTTTACGCAAACGGCCTGACATCATCTCTGATTTGTTATCGGAGATATTGATGCCTACGCGGCGTTTGAGTTCGGTTCGGAAGAACTCGAATGCCGCATCGACTGTTGATTTCTTAAGGACGGGAGCTGAACTCATTATCAAATATCCTTAAACCTTGAATCATTTTCCGAAGGAACGATGTCACTACCGCTCACGCGACTAAGCGTTGGAGTCGAAGCGGAGGCCGAGTGTGGTGCTGCTTTGCTTTGACCAATACGGATCACATTGTTTTTCCCAGGCTTTTGGGGAGCAGGTTTATGCGCCGCCGCTACCGGACGTACAGCGAGTGTTGCGGGCTCGACGACCACGGTCTGACCCCCACGAACAATGTGTTCGAGACTCGACACCGCAACCTTCATATTCCCGGCCTGCGCAGATAATTCTTCTGAAGCGGAAGCCGCTTCTTCACTCGTCGAAGCATTCTGCTGAGTCACCTGATCGAGCTGATTGATTGCGCGATTGATCTCGTTGATCCCGCGAGCCTGCTCATCGCTTGCCTCAGCCACGGTTTCGACCATACGCGAAACCGAAGTTATACCTTGGACGATATCGGTGAGAACATCACGGCATTCACTCGCAATCTTGGTCCCCGACTCGACTTTGCGTGCGTTGTCATGAACGATACGTTCGACCTGTGTTTTAGACTCATTGATGATCGACTGAACCTTCTCGATGCTACCATCAAGCAAAGCCGTAATATCTTTGGCTGCGTTTCCGCTCATCTGCGCGAGGTTTCCGACCTCCTCAGCGACGACGGCAAAGCCCTTGCCGTGTTCGCCGGCTCGAGCGGCTTCAACCGAGGCATTGAAAGAGAGGAGTTTGGTTTGGAAGACGATCTCATTGATGACCTTGGTCTTGTTGCCTATCGCATGGATGACTTGAACGATTTCGGCAAACTTTTGGTTCGACTCATTCGTCTGGCGCATAACTTCCTTGTTAGCTATATTGATCTCTTCCATCGATGCCATCATCGCTTGGACAACCTTCTGGCCACGGACCGCTGATTCTAGACCGCCCTTGGCGATGGCGTTACTTTCGCGGGCCGCCTGCGCGTTTCGTCCTACCATAGAATTCATCTCTTCAATCGCCGAAGACGTTTCTTCGAGCGATGAAGCTTGAGTCGAAGCGGTTTCAGCAAGACCAGCAGCAGACCCTGAGATTTGCTTCGACGCCGAGGCGATCTGAGTAGCCGAGTCGCTCAAGGTATGCACCATATGATCAATCGAACGCGTGATCGCTCGCGAAATGAAAGCAGCTAGCGAACTGCCTATGAGTAGTCCAAGGAGTGAAAGCGTGATACCGAAATTTCGTGAACGTTCATAGGATACTTGGTCCGCTTTAATGCTGTCGATCACGATCTGCGAGAAGTCTTTCATCAAGCTTAAAAGATCTGTTTCCAAACGGCTATTTATGACATCTCCTTCCTTTGCCATGAGGACAAAGGCTTCGTCGCTCTTTCCACCTTCTGACAAAAGAGCGGCCTTTTCCGCGAGATCGACCCATCGATCGAAATCATCGGAGACCTTTGCGACCCTCTCCGTATGCTCGGAATCGACTTTTGCTTTGAGCTTTCCTAAGTTCTCTTTGGCGTCGGCAACCGACAATTTCATGTCCTCATGAGTCTTGAGCTTACCAGCGTGATCTTTGATCATAATGAGATCACGTTGATCGACCGTCGCTTGATACATGGCGAGTAGTGTTCGATTCGTGAGTAAGCGACGTTCGGTCACTTCCTCTGCGATGTAACGCGCGGACTCTTTGACTTTCGCGACATTATACAGACCTAAGGAGAAGACCCCAAGTACAGTCACAACGAAGACACCAATGACTAACGAAAACTTTGCATTTATGCTCAAATTTTTCACGTGACGTCCTTATGAGGCTTTAGCTGTTGTTTGCGGTGCGCGCATCATCATCAGTTCAGCGATATTAAGAGATTTTTCGATATCGAGAATGACGATCAGTTTATTCTCCACACGAGCTATGCCCGTGATAAAGTCTTTGCTTATTGAGGATTCGATATCCGGCGACGGCGAGATTTGCTCGTCTTTGAGGCCAAGTACGGCGGACACCGTATCGACTATGATACCAAGAGAGAGCGATCCAAAATCCAAAATGATGATAGCCATTTCCGGATGCGCTTCCGCCGCAACCTTCATCTTGAATTTGAGGCGCAAATCAACCACGGAAATCACTTGTCCACGAAGATTTATCACGCCTTTAAAGTGGCTCGGTGTATGGGGAACCTTCGTGATATCAGTCGGCGCGATCACTTCGCGCACCTTTTGCAGAGGCACCGCATACATCTCTGTTTCAAGTTGAAAAACGAGGAAACGATTCGAGTTATGAATCATGATGCCAATCTCCGAACGGCCGAAGGATTTGAGCGAACTGCGCCTTGCACAAGTTCAGCGATATCGAGGATTAGCGCTGCGCGACCGTCGCCTAAGATGGCAGCGCCGGTCAGTCCCGCCACATTTTGTAGTTCAGGTCCAAGAGACTTTACGACGATCTGCTGTTGACCAATGATGTCTTCAACGATGAGAGCGAAACTCTCGCCATGAGCTGTTTGCCCTATGATCGCTATACTTTGAGTAAGCTCTGGTCCCTCAGAATTTTTGAACATCTCCGTCAAGCGATAGACCGGCAAAGTTTTGCCGCGAAGATTCAGGTAATAACCTCGACCGGTAACAAAATCGAGATTCTCTTCGCGCGGCTGAAGGCTCTCAATCACAGCCGTGATAGGGATTACATACCTCTGACCGCCAGCACACACGATCATCCCATCGATGAGCGCCATGCTGAGAGGGAGGATGATGCGAAAGGTCGTGCCTTTTCCAACTTCCGACTGAATGTCGATCGTCCCTTTTACCTGTTCGATATGAGTCTTCACAACATCCATGCCGACACCACGGCCAGAGAGTGAGGTGACCGCTTCCTTAGTTGAGAAACCGGAGGCGAAAATGAGTTGGTAGATCTCATGGATCGAGGGATTGGCGGTTGCCGAAACCAGACCGATCGAGCGAGCTTTGGCCAGTATCTTTTGTGTATCGAGTCCTTTGCCGTCATCGCGAATCTCGATGATCAACTTATCGCCTTGGTTGAAAGCGTTCAAGATCACGAGGCCTTCAGCTTTTTTCCCCGCGGCTATACGATCTTCAGAGGTTTCGATACCATGGTCGACAGCATTACGAATCAAATGAACCAAAGGATCGGCGAGGATATCGAGCACGGTTTTATCGATCTCTGTTTCTTCACCGTGTGTCTCAAGGACGATTTTTTTATCGAGCGCCTGTGCGGAATCGCGCACGATACGCTGCATTTTTTGAAATGTCGGTTTGATCGAGACGAGTCGCAGACCCATTGCGGTGTCTTGGATTTGCCTTGTAATCTTTTCGAGATGAGCAATCGTCTTTTGGATGAAGGGGGATTCGATCGAAGTCCGATACTGATAGAGCGTGGTTTGTAAAATAACGAGTTCGCCCACATCATTGACGAGCGAATCGATTCGCCGAAGATTCACGCGAATACTCTCTTCCGCAGCATGAGCCGGAATCTTCTCTGCAGACGCTGGCACTAGCGCGAGTTTTGGTGCTGCTGCCGGCGCATCGTCGGCAAAGATCTCAAACCCTGGATGAGGTATCGCCGCCTGCTCCTCTTTGTCTGACTTTGTTTCAGCATCGCTTTGGGGCGGAGTTGAGTTGATCAACTCCTGATACTCTTCAGCCATCTGAATTTCATCGATCCAGCATTGAATGGGGATGCGACAGGTCACGTCGTTTCTCAGCTCAGCCACCATACGGCGAAGCTGATCATTGGATCTAAGGAGTAGACTTACGATATGTGGGGAGACTGAGAGCTTACCTTCGGTAAGTTTCACGAGCAGTGATTCCAAATGGTGAGCTAGATGCATGAGATCTTCAAAACCAGCGGCTCCCGCCGATCCTTTGAAGCTATGAGCCAGTCGAAAGATTTTGGTAAGCACGGCCTTGTTACAGGAGTCGCTTTCAAGATCCATGAACGATTGTTCACAGCCTTCCAATAGTTCCTGGGCTTCTTCAAGGAAGGTCAGCTTCAACTGTGTTTCGAAATCACTCATCCGTGCACTCCCCCGGGGAAACATCTCTATGCTTTAGCATTCGAAAGGTTTCTTCGGAGGGCGAGCCATAAACTTGAGGAATATGAAATGTGTGTGATTTGGCCAATAGATTCTGTAAAAACAACGGCGACTTAGAAGTCAGTTGATCATAAATTTTCTATGAACAGATAGTTCCTGTACAATTCTTAAGGACGGATATCACAGCCTTTTTTAGAAAATTTGGAATGAGACGGAATGATGATTGATACATCACTTTCGAAAGATTGATTTAATACCACCACTTACTTCATCGTCCAATCCATAATTCTTGGATAAAGCAGCTCTTTGTAAAGGATTTTCAAACAAGCATAAATCGGTAGGCAAAGCAAAAGTCCGAGAAAGCCCCCCATGGCGCCCCCGATAAACACGACTATGAGCACGGTCGGAACACTCATTTCCATCTGCTCGCCTTGGACCCAGGGCGTCAGCACCCAGCCCTCAAGAAACTGGACGATAAAGAAAACAAGGCTTGGCCAAACGACGATGGAAAGAAAGCTGCTGTCGCCCGGATGGAGTGTAAGGGTGTCCACGTATTTCAAAAGCACAGCGACGGGCCAGAAGAGTCCTGAGGCATAAGGAATGATATTTAAGATGCCGGCGAGTAGCCCAAGAATAAACCAATACGGAACATCAGCCAGATACCAACCAAAAGCGTAGAGAAAGATCACGATCGCCGAGACCACGAGGCGTCCGCGAAAAAATCCTGCTACCGAATAATCCATAAGCTGAGCGATCCGCCTTGCATCACCCTGGTAACGAAGGGGAACACACTGCATGAGCTGCCGGGCGCCCGCATCAAAACGCCAACAAAAGAAGAAGAAGTAGATGGGAATCAAAACAGCATTCAAAACGATGGCGCTCGTTGCATTGATAAAACGAGTGAGAAAATTAAAAGCCTGGCCCGTACGATTTAATACTTCTTGCAGGATCTCTTGGGGATTTTCGAGCTTAAGACCAAGGCTTGCGATATCGATCTGCGCGTTCAAATCGAGTGTGTACCCGAATCGATTGGCCGTCGCTTGCAAATAGGCCGGCACTTTCTCGCCCAAAGCTTTCATCTGATCCTGAAGCAGCGGCCAAAACCCGACGATCAAAAGAGCCACAGCTAAAATAAAGCTGAATATGATGATCGTCGCTGTGAAAGGCTTCGGCCATTTCCATTTGATTTTAGCTTTATGAACGATCGGTTGAAAAAGATAGGCGAGTAGAAGTGCAGTGAACACGGGAAAGAAGATCTCTGAGAACCAATACAGCATATAGAGAACAAAAAACCAAAGGCTGAGCCAGAAGAGATCACGAAGCGGCTGTATATTCCAAAGTCTTGGACCTCGAATCTCTTCTTTGTGTTCAAATTCGACTTTCACTCACGCGCTCCAAAAGGATCAGCCGGCCGAAGAAGGCCGGCCTGTCCTTTAGACTAGCGAGCGGAAACCTTCTGCAGCACGATTATAGGACGAAGGCAGAACGTTGAGCCGTATGCTGCTTTCATTTTTCAGTATCAGCATTTCCTCAAACGGACGCAACTCATCTTCCGATATTCCAAAGCCCACTCGGACCTTATCGAATATTGCTTTTTCGCCTTCTAACAGCGAGTTTTCCATCATGCAGACGTCCATGATGGTCACGAGTGAGGCTAATTTTTGACGATCGGTGAGGATGTCGCTGGCCTGCTCGACGAACGCGTCCAGACCAAGGTTCTCCAAGATGCGCGTTGAGGTCTGGATCAAATTTTTCAGATCATCGGCCTTGACCATATAGTTATCACTTTGCGGTCCTGCGAGGTTGCTCGATAGGTGCATGAGTTCGACCTCATTCGCGGCTTGCCCCTTCACAGCGAGCAAGAGACCGGCAAGAATATTCTGGGGATTTAAATCTTCAACTTCCGCAAACCGAAACTTTGGAAAGATTCGCATAGGGGCTCCTTGGATGGAAAAGTAGATTGATCGTCTAATATCGCTAACACATGGACGCTCATCCGTCCACTTCTAGGCCTGACGCGACTCATCAAATTTTACGAAAAATCTCAACAAAATCTTTGCCCAAGGGATGATTTCAGCCTCCCCTAGTCTTATCGATACCGATGAAGTGAGCCGCGGCAAGGGATTTAGGTGAGCGAACACTTGCATCGATCGAATTCAAGAAACTTACCGGTCGGTCAGTTGACAAGAGGGACTTACAAAATCATCGCTCCGCGAGCCGCACTTTGATAAGGAGTGAGGTGGACTTATTACCTAAGGAATCAGCATGAAAAACTTAGCGCCTGCACTCGCTCTTCTCATTGTCTCCTCATCCTTGACAGCGGCCGAATTCAAGTTAATGAAGGCCGGTGAGTGGCGCTCCGAGTTGATTGAACCCAAAGTTGGCCAGGCCGCACCTTTCATAAAACCCTCGAACTTTTGCATCCGTGAAAAAGATAAGATCGGCGACTGGGAAAAAAACGTAAAAGATCAGATGGCCAAGTCCAATATGGACTGCACGCTCACGCAGAAGGCTCAAGAGGCCGCAAGCGTCTCCTATGCAATGGATTGCAAGGCGAAAGCTAGCGAAGGCGGCAAGCCGAGCAACATTCCTGCAGGGACCACATACGAAGGCACCACGGTACTCAAACGTGAGAGTGATACGGTTTACCTTGTAGAGTCAGACAGCATGGTCAAGGGTCTCAAAATTTCCGATGCCGATCTAAGCAAGATTCCCGCCGAGCACCGCGCTGCAGCAGCGGCAGCCCTCGCGATGTCAGCCGGCGGCGTTAAGCTTAAAACCGTACAGAAGCTTTCCTTCGTCAAGGCTTCGTGCGACAAAAGTCCTAATCAGACGACTCAATCTGAATCAGCACCCTCAGTTCCGGCAAAAAAATGATCTTGGACCCCGTTCGGCAAACACTAAGGTCTTATGAATCGGTCTGGCCAAGTGCAAAGATTGCCTACGAAGGCTTAGATCGAGCGCTCGAACACAAAACGGTCAGTGAGATCTCTCAATTTGTTGAGACGCATGCTGATGCGCTTGAGCGCTCCTGTGTGAAGGGACATCTCACGGCGTCTGCCCTAGTGATCAATCCTAGTATGACTAGGGTGCTGCTCATGCTTCATGCCAAGCTCGGCAAATGGCTTCAGCTCGGTGGTCACGCGGATGGCGATTCCGATCTTGCGGGCTCGGCTCTTCGCGAGGCGCGCGAAGAATCAGGTCGAGAAGAAGTTCAATTTTTTTCCTGGGAAAAAGCTTTCGATTCATCGAGTCGATTGGCAGCTCCCCTTCCGTTCGATTGCGACGTTCACGAAATCCCGGCACGTAGATCCGATCCCTCGCACTTTCACTATGATATAAGGTATCTGTGTGTTTTGGACGACAGTCTGCCCCTTATCATAAATGAAGAATCTCATGATTTGCGTTGGCTGACCTTGGACGAGGCTCGCTCGTTTACCACCGAATTAAGTATGTTAAGGCAATTTGCTAAGCTTGAAGCGATACGTTCTCAGACGATTCTTAAGCATGGCATTATGAACTGAGCGTGCGTAATAAACGGCTTTTTGCGCCAAAAAGTGCGTTTAAAATGTGACCAGTCGCGGACATTAGCCGTTTTTACGTTGACCGATTTGGACGGTCTGCCTAAGCTAAGTTTTTACGTGTCGATTCTGTGGCACGACATGAAGACATCCTGAAAAGGAGGGTGATAGTGGAAATGAAGAGTTGGCTCAAAGCCGCGCTCTTAGTGACCCTGGCTCCCGGGCTAGCACAAGCGGAAGTCCGCGGACTCTACGGAACCAATTGTTTAGAAGGCAATGGGGCTTCGGCGATCAAGGATTTGCTTTTACGCGGTCAGACGATGGAGACTGTGCAAACGGTTTATAGCGATCTGCACTGTGAGTC
Source organism: Bdellovibrionota bacterium (assembly GCA_040385935.1). Lineage (GTDB taxonomy): Bacteria > Bdellovibrionota_B > Oligoflexia > Oligoflexales > Oligoflexaceae > Oligoflexus. The sequence goes on along the minus strand of JAZKGL010000463.1, from coordinate 5,447 downwards.
TCCGTCCTACGATTTTTCGTTTTCCGGACCCTTTGAATACAACGTGGTCTCCGGCTTTTTCGATTACGAGTACGCATCGATTAAACTACAGGTCCTCGACCAAAACGTTGTGCAGCAGTTTAACGAAGCCGAACTCTGCGGGATCAAAGACTGGACTATTGGTGCCCCAAGAGAAGTGTCTGGCCTCGATTGTGGTGGTCAGTTGATACCGAGTATCGGAACCAAAGCTTACGATTTGATTCACGAGAACGTCAGCGAATCCGACCCGAGCATTCAACTTGGATTGATCAGCGAGCTGCAAGATGGTCTTTCAAGCGATGCCAGACCCACGAAGACCGAAGATTTGATTTACTATCCTAAATAATTTCAAGTTCTTAGGACCCGCCCGCTGGCGGGTTTCTTTATTTTCGCGAATAGGATCCGACAAGCCTCTCGGGAAATCTTTTGATAGCCGGGGCCCAATCGATGCGACTGCATAGCCTGTTACTCACTTTGTTTATTTTGCTTATTGGAACATCGCACGCTGAAGCGGCCAACCGCTTCGGACTGGGTGTCGTGATCGCTGGGCCGACTGGTTTGACAGCGGAATACATCTACGGAAAGAATCGTGATGTCGCAGCTTCACTCGGCTGGGGTGATGATTCGTTTCATTTGAATCTGGACCATCATTGGAATCAACCTAACCTCATCAAAGCCGATGGCGTTCCGATCAATATCTATTTTGGACTCGGACTAAGGTGGATCAGCTGGAACGGTCGCAACGACGACTCAGATAATTCCATTGGCCTGCGTTTGCCGGTCGGTATTCAACACATATTCAAAGAAGTGCCGATTCAAATTTTCTTCGAACTCGCTCCTGCACTGATTCTTGTCGATAGCACCGGCTTTGAAATCGATCTAGCCCTCGGCGCTCGCTACTTCTTCTAATTCGCAACTTCCAAAGAAAGGCTTTGGTGAAAAATCACCGAAGCCCTTGCACACTCTCCCTAGACAATGCCAATATCCAGGTTTCCCTCAGCAAAACTGCGGAGTAGGATCGATGCTTGGATTATGGATACTCCCGATTTCAATGGCCGCTGGCTTCCTCGGCTCACTTTTAGGACTCGGCGGCGGAATTATCATCGTTCCGACTTTGACTCTGCTCTTCGGCGTGGACATTCGCTACGCGATAGCTGCTAGTCTGATATCGGTAGTCGCCACGTCGTCGGGCGCAGCTGCCAGTTACCTCAAAGATCATCTGACTAACCTTCGAGTCGCGGTCTTTCTTGAGATGGGAACTGTCGTGGGTGCCGTGATTGGGTTTGTCCTGGCCTCACGTATCCATGCGCAGGCGCTCTTCATTCTCTTCGGATTTTTCCTGTTGTTCTCCGCCCTCATGATGCTTAGAAAACGCGAGGAGCACGGGAGTGTCATCAATCACCCTTGGGCGGATAAACTGCGGCTTGATTCGAGTTATCCAGGACCTAAGGGCGAGCCGATTGCTTATAAGGTGGCCATGGTCCCGTTTGCTTTAGTCGTGATGCTCGCGGCCGGTATCCTCTCGGCCCTGCTTGGCATCGGCAGTGGGATCTTCAAAGTGCTGGCCATGGACTCAGCTATGAAACTCCCGATTAAAGTCTCCTCGGCGACATCGAATTTTATGATAGGCGTGACCGCTGCAGGCAGCGCGCTCGCCTACTTTCTTCGCGGCGATGTCAGGCCGGAAATAGCCGCTCCGGTTGCGGTTGGTATCATCGCCGGCTCTTTTCTCGGTGCGAAAGTGATGAGCCGCATTCCCGCTGTTCGTCTAAGACAAATCTTCGTGGTAGTCCTTTCGATCGTATCCATACAGATGATTTGGAAAGGTTGGCGATGAAATCCACTCTGGCTGTCGAAACACTTGAACTTAAGATTAGTTATTTTTTACGTTATGGCGTGTTCATTTCCGCTTTCTTTCTTGCTGTGGGTTGGCTCGGCGAATTTATTCATGCGCCTGATGCTATTTCTCACTTTCAAGTGTATTCGCCCGTTTCACTCCTGCAAATGATCCAGACAGCCCTCCGAGAATCCGACATTTTTCGCCTTTCCTCACTCCTCGGTCTGGCGCTTCTGGTGTCTTTGCCCATCATTCGCGTTTTTCTCACAGCCTATCTTTTTATTCGCAATCGCGACTGGTATCTCGCGAGCATGGCGATCTTCGTTTTTGGAGTTCTGACGATAAGCTTCTTTTTGGGAATCGACCTTTAATCCGCTTTAGCGAATTCTTTGCGAAATGTTTCTCCCACCTTTTTCTTTTCAACTGGCCTCGCGCTCAGCGATTGTCTGTTCACAAAGTTGTATTGATAATCCGCTGAGACCGTGAAAGAATTCATCAGAATTTACCGAAATACTTAAATTGAAAAACAGGAGTGCTCTGTGCGACAAGCATTGACGAGACTGTGTTTTGCGATTTCCCTCGCGACTCTTGCTCTGCCCTTATTCACCTCGAACGCTTATTCCGATGAAGCAAGCGAATACCTCGTCGGGACGGGAATCTACGACATAACAGGGCCGGCTGCCGAAATTGGAATGATGGGCTTTGCCGAAGCCAAACAAACCACAGCGGGCATTCACACGCGCCTTCGCTCGCGTGCGTTCATCGCAGGGGATAATGAAAAGCGTATTGTTTTCGTGACAGCCGACCTCGGCATGCTTTTTCAAATGGTGAAACTCAAAGTTGTCGAACGCGTTCAGGCGAATCCAGACCTTGCACGGTTTTACAATATGAAGAACATCACACTTACCGCTACGCATACCCACGGCGGGCCGGGCGGATACTCGGGTTACTTTCTCTACGATGCCACGATTAAAGGGTTTATAAAACCGCACTTTGAAGCGATCGTGAATGGCATCTATCAATCGATCCTTCGTGCTCACAAGAATTTGCAGCCTGGAAGCATACTGGTCGGCGAATCGCAGCTGGATGGTGTTGGCGGAAGCCGGGCGAAGGAAGCGTATGGCAACAATCCTGAAAGCGAAACCTCGCGCTACGATTCCGATACCGACAAATCATTTACCCAGCTTAAGTTTGTGGCCAAAGACGGACGACCGATCGGTATTCTCAACTGGTTTGCTGTTCACCCCGATAGTATCGGACCGGCCAATCAGCTGATTACGGGCGATAACAAAGGGATTGCTGCGTATATGTTTGAGCGCGATATGGGCACGAACTATTTTGCAGAAAATACTTTCGTTGCTGGATTTGCTCAAGCCAATGAAGGCGATGTAACTCCGAACTATGGATTCGGCCAGGCTCCGCCTAATCTCGATTTTGCCAATAACAAGAGTCTTGAGAATGCAACCTTAGGTCAATATAACAAGGCGAAAGAATTGTTTGCGAGCGGCAAGGAGTCCATCGCTGGTTCAATCGACTATCGGCATGAGTGGATCGATATGCGCGATCTATATGTGGAAAGCGCGGGGGTAAAAACCTGTGCGGCCGGTATGGGCGCATCGTTCTCCTCAGGGAGTCCACTCGATAACCCTTCCCCTGCCCCACTCTTTCCGATGGGTACGACCGTGAACAGTCTCACTTGGGAAGAAAATCAGAATAGTGCGGATTTGAGCAAACTGCTTGGAGGCGTGTTCTCCGTAGTTTGGCCAACGACAGGTAAGGACGTATATAAGAACTGCCATGGTCAAAAACCGGTTCTCATTCCGACAGGCATTGCACACCTTAATTTCAGCGGCACGACGATGACCCCTCAAATCATGCCCGTTCAACTGATAAAACTCGGCAGTCTTGCGATTATCGCGGTCCCGGCTGAAGTCACGACTATGGCTGGCCGAAGAATGAAAGAAGCGGTCCTGGCTGAACTAGCCGATCAAGGCGTGCGTTACGTGGTGGTTTCGAGTCTAGCCAATTCCTACGCTTCCTATCTGACAACGAGAGAAGAGTATCAAAAGCAATGGTACGAAGGCGCCGCGACACTCTTTGGACCGAATGAAGAAGAGGGCTTTCGTCAGGAGTATCAAAAACTCGCAAAAGCGATGGTGACGGGAGCGACGGTCGCGGACGGCCCAACGCCACCGGATGTCACAAAGGGCGCTGTCGACTTCTCAAGCAAAGTGGTTTTGGATACTGCTCCTATTGGCAAAAAGTTTGGTGACGTCAAGACTCAGCCCAATCCTAGCTACTTTGCGGGTGATGTGATTACAGTTCAGTTTTGGGGAGCACATCCAAATAACAACTACCGAACTCAGGACAGCTTTCTTGTGATCGAAAGATTTCATAATGGAGTCTGGGAAGACTTTACCTACGATGGCGATCCAGCAACGACCTATCGCTGGGCACGTGAAGGCATTGCCAATTCCATCGTGACCATCACTTGGTCGACTGGGGGCGTTTCTCCAGGGCGCTACAGAATTCGTCACAAGGGCGATGCCAAAACTGCTTTCTCAGGCAAAAAAGCCTACGAAGGTCTCAGCGCGCCCTTCGAAATTGACTGACACGAATGTATTTTTCCGTGAGAGTTAAGCCCGTTCGCAGTTTCGCGAACGGGATTTTTTTTGTTATCTTGGGCCCCGAAATATAGGGAGTTCGCTCATGGATGCAAAGACATATTGGGATACCCACTATACACAAAAGCCCTTTTCCTCGGGAAAGGGCCCAAGCGATTTTCTTCATCAAATGCTCCCTCGCCTCGAAAAGGGCAAAGTCCTCGATATCGGGATGGGCGAAGGTCAGAACGCCGTTTATCTGGCTCAAAAGGGCTTTGCAGTGAAAGGCTTCGACATCTCTAAGGTGGCTGTCGAACACGCCAAAGAACTGGCTCGTGACACAGCTGTGACAATCGATGCGCAGTCAGCGGACCTTGACCTTTATTTGTTTGGCATCATGGAATACGACAGCATCGTGATGACCAAGTTTCGTCCCGGTAACACGCGTTACTACACAAACATCGTCAGCGCGCTAAAGCAAGGTGGGACTTTGCTGATCGAAAGTTATGGCGTTGGCGAAATGAACGAAGCGATCGGAAAAGACGAAGAGTATCGCAATTACTATTACCATTCGAATGAGATTCTAAAAAACATCTTAGGTCTTCGCATACTTTTCTATCAAGAAGGCCTCGTGAACGATAAGTATGTCGTGCAATGTCTGGCACAGAAACCCATCGACAAGGATGCGGCCAAACTCAAGTTGTTTGATATGTCGACTAAGAAAAATGATGTCGAAAGCAGTAAGCATCTCGAACTCGCCGAGAAGCTCTTCAAAAAGTAATGACTCAGGCGGTCCACCCGCGGGACCGCTTATCCTCTTCTCACTTGCGCCTCGCTATCGTCCGAAAGTCATTAAGTTTTCCCCCCACACTTGACAATCTTTGGTTCAGCCTCACATTGCCTTTAATTGGGCCTGATAAGCCCCCTGTCATGAGGTAGACAATGTCAGAAAAGATTAATACGTGGTACTCCGCTATAGTCTCCTCCCA
>JAZKGL010000462.1:0-3784 GCA_040385935.1 Bdellovibrionota bacterium | reverse complement strand
TTTCATCGCCTCGGGATAGGATTTGGCACTCAGTTCTTTGGGTGTGTAGACGATCAAGGGTAGAACATCCTCGATCGGTAAGGTCTCTTTACGGACGAGATTAGGGTCTTTCATGACGGCCGGTATTTAGGCTTGAGTCGAAAGTATAAAACCTTTTCTACGCGCGAGACGACTTCGCCGGAGCTGTTCTTCAGCTCGATAATAAAGGTATCCTCAAACTTCTCGCCCGAGGCCGTGCCCTTTTGCACGCGGCTCAGTCTTTCGTCGTCGATTATAAAGTCGGCGCGAATCGTTCCATACGCCGGATCGACAAATTCGATATTCGACCGCAAATCCCAGACGTAATATTTAGACCCGAGGTTTTGGATGAACATGAGCATATAGAAGGGATCGGTCATAGCAAAGAGACTGCCGCCGAAGTGTGAGCCCACATAATTGCGATTCACAACACGGTCCTTGAGACGAACCGTAACTTGCCGAAAGTCGCTAGAAACATGATCGACGGTGATCCCGGCCCCAAGGAAGGGGGGCCAGATATTCAGAGCGTGACGAAAGAAAGTTGGATGTTTAAAAAATCTATCCCAAGCAGCCAACTTCCACCCCCGCGCAGTGCATTAATTTTCGAACGGTTCAACTTCTTCGAGAAAGTCGACAAACTTATAAGACACGAGTTCATTCGCTGGAATAATCCGCATATCGCCGTCGCTGCTGTCATCATCTTCCTTAGTCGCCAGATAACTGCCTTCAGTATCTGAACTCGGATGATAATTGATGACCTGCCACATTTGCTTTTTTTCTTTGTCAAACACACGGAAGGGTAACATAAAACTCACGACCTCTTACCTTTTTAGGAATCCTGGGGTGTTTGTTCTTTTAGCTCTTTTGGCTGCTGATGGATAGTCCGAGCTTTCACATTTACCGTTTTTTTTCGGATCAGCGAAGGCAGGGAAATCTCATAAAGCTGCTCGGTCACGATCTTGTCGAGATTGGACTTGCTCGCGCCGCGCTCAAGCAAATTCAACAGAGTCTCAATCAATGGGGCATGACGAAACGAAAAGCGTTTTCCCCCGATATCCACCACGATTCCAATACGCGGGAGCAAAGGAAATTTGCGTGACCGACTCTTGTCACTCGAATCCACGCGGAAAATATTTACAAACATTTCTGCATCCAGTTCGACTTAATGCCGAATATGCGCAGCTTTTCAGCCACACTTTCTACTTCCAGCCACATGTCTCCCAGAGCATGCCACACTTCATCAACCTGTATCAAGCCAATGGGCCCACGGCCTTCGGGACTGCTTGCCGCTGCTTGAACTGCACGGTGAAGAAGAGTCTTTGGACACCAGGCCAAAGCGTACGTAGGTCCATGAAGCTGCAGGGAACTCTGGGCGTTCGCAACTGCGACATGGCTTGGGCCGTTCGAATTCCCGATAAATAAATCGCAGTTGGCAAGAAAGGCAGCGAGTTCGCGAAAACTTGTTTTCGGCGCGGTCAGCATCGGCTCTTTGCACAGAGAAATTGCATTTCTCACCAGATCTTCTTCACCGGGTCCCCAGATCCAAACCACACTCGCTTTGTTTTCGCGCACAAGTCGATCGGCAATCTCAGCATAACGCTCGATAGGCCACTGCCTCTCAGCGCGGCGATGCGTGGGACTAATCGCGACTCTAACCTTGGCGTTAGCGAAGAGCGGATTTCTCTGCAAAAACTCTGTCGTCGGCCTGATGTGGGATTCATTCCAAGGTAAATCTAAAGTTTTATCACTTGGTTTTAGTCCCAAGGTTTTCAGGTAACGAAACTTTTCGTTCACGATATATTCCACAGCTTTGCTCTGCGGGACGATATCGGTGAACAAAAACTCGCGACGCGATGAAAACGCCAGACGCTTAGGCGCGCGCGTGGCGAAGCTGTAGAGCGAAGAGCGCGGGTTATACATAAAGTCGAGGACGATATCGTATCTTTGCGCACGCAGCTTTTTGAGAAACCTGACCTGCTCGATCCAGTTGGCATTGGTTTCGTAGGTGATGATGGAATTCAGATGGGGATTGTCGGCGAGTATCATCTTGCCCATAGGGTGAGCAAGGAAATCGATCGAAGCGTCAGGCCACTGCTTCTTAATCTCGCGAATACTAGGAGTCGTAAGGAGGATATCGCCGAGCTGGCGAAGCTGAACAAGCAGGATTTTCTTGGCCACGAAATGGTCCTTTGCTAACGGTGATCAGCAAAGGACCATACAGGATATACGCGGAATACTTAAGCCGTCAAAGTGTTCAGGGACCAACAACTTTTTGTGCGAAGTCGGACAGATCTTTGCCTGAGCGACTACCAATCATCATACCAACCACATTCGGCTGTGATTGCCAGGCCATCACGCTGAGACTGGAGGTCGCATAGGTGTTGTAGACCAGCCCGTTCGAGTTGCCTTCCGTGGACTTAGGAAGCTGATTGACCTTGCCCCCATAAAAGAAGAGGTACATTCTTTCGTTCGTAACCGTGTGCTGGAACTGAGTGACTGTGATCTTTGTTTCTTTGCCGTAATCGATGAGCGAGGCTCCGAGCACTTTCCACTCGGCAGGCAAGGCTTTCATAGCCTTAGGCCTAAAGCCAAGGTCTGGAATCTTGCCAAAGTATTCGTTCACCTCAGTGACCGAATCGGTTGGATAGTTGATGCGGCCTTCTGAGTTCTCATTCATCACGTCCGCTTCGTAGATAAGCGAATTCAAGGCATTAAACGCGGGCTTAGGCTCAGGCCGGAAATAGTAGTAGAGGCCACCGATAAGGATGGCAAAGAAACTGATGATGACGACGAAGCGAACGGTGTTGCCTTTAAGCTCAGACATACCCACTTCTTCGATCTCGGCAGCCTCGTGATTGGCACGCGCTGCATCATCTTCCACAAGGTCGTGGATCGCATGCATCTTCTTTTCGCTGAGGAAAAGTCTTTGCGCTTCGATCTGCAGACGGCCGCGACGAATCCCGTAGTCGGTGACGACATCGGCTTTGCCCAGCTTTTTCGCGATCTCATTGAACTTCGCCTGATCGCCCGGACTCAAAGCTTCATCCATCGATTCCGACAGATGGCTAAGGAGATAGTCCTCATCACTCAATGCGGATTTGCTGTTAGCCATGGTTCAAAAGTTCCTTACTCAAATCGAAAGTCGAGCAAACGGCGACGACCCGTCGCGAGGTGCGATCGAAAATCATTCTTATCCATAGGCGTTATCTCTAGCGCTTCATCGATCGAAAGGCCGACGATATCGCAAAGAAACAAAGCCGCGCGGGTATCGAGTTCAAGCGGTTTGAAGAACGGAAATAAACTGCTCGAAGACGCACTGCCTTCGCGCGGGTCCTCGTGGTGAACTTCCCAAAGACGTCGAAGGAGGAGCTGGCGAATGAAGGTTCCATCTTTTTTCAACAGCTCGGGGAGCTTGGGCAAGATAGACTTGTAAGTCTTCAAAACCAGATCTGATGCCCATTCATCCGATAAGGATAGAGCAAAACCAAAGCGCAGCAATGTGTCGGCGTCCTGACAGAGCGTCTCCACGAAGAAGGCAGCGGCTCCAGCATCATATTTACGCGCAGCATTCTCGGCCATCTTCAGCACTCCTGCTTTTTGCGTTTTAGCCAAGGTTAAATATTATGTTCCATACTATCAACGAATGCCCCATAGTGGCAAGCGGCGCTGCCGGAAATTCGGCAGGTAAATTTGAGACTTCGCCTCGATAGAGGCTCATCAAGCGAGTTTTGAAAAAAATGATCAGCTGGAATCAATGGCTCATAGT
>JAZKGL010000461.1:0-7269 GCA_040385935.1 Bdellovibrionota bacterium | reverse complement strand
GCAAACGCGGTATTATCATGGGTGTGGCCAACGAGCGTTCGATCGCGACAGCGGTCGCGCGCCTCATGCACAAAGAAGGGGCGGAGCTGGGCTTTAGCTACCTGCCTGACACAGGTGAAAAGAACCGCAATGAGCAACGTGTTCGTGATGTAACCAAAGATCTTAATCCCCTTTTGATCGCCTCGTGCGATGTGGCTCAGGACTCAGATATCCAGCGTTTCTTTGCTCTCGTTCAAGAAAGCATGGGTAAAATTGATTTCGTCATACACTCGATCGCTTTTGCCCCGACTGAAGACCTAAAATGCCCTACCCATCAAGCAAGTCGTAGTGGCTTTGCAACAGCGATGGATATTAGTGTTTACAGCTTCCTCGCGACCGCTCGTTATGCAGCACCTATTATGAGTCAGGATGGCACTGGATCTATACTTGCCATGACCTACTTTGGTGGCGAGAAGGTTATGCCTGGTTACAATCTTATGGGCGTGGCAAAAGCCGCTCTTGATACGGCTGTGAAGTACACCGCTTTTGAACTCGGCGCCCAGAAGATCCGCGTGAACGCGATCTCAGCAGGCCCTGTCAAAACTCTAGCGGCGTCGGCTGTGGGTGATTTCAAGAAAATGCTTACGCTTTATGAAACGAGTTCTCCTCTCCGATCCAACATCACGGCTGAAGACGTCGGAGCTGCGGCAGCATTCCTCGCGAGTGACTACGGGCGCATGACGACAGGCGAAATCCTTCACGTCGATGGTGGCTATCACATCATGGGTGTGTCGGGCGGCTCGGAAATAAAGTGAAATAATCTGTTGAAGTTGAGCTGCTCACTCTCGGTGGGCAGCGATTCTTTACGACGACAATCCCTTCCGCTTTTAGTTTCACGCCTCGCCCTTACTGTTAGGGCTTAAGAGCCTTGCGCAGCCTTGATTCAAAAAGCTATTGTGGAACAGCTCTGGTAGCGAAACTTTTGTCATCGCCCACTGTGTGAGCACGCTTTGTCACTGCGAGCAGGATGGCTAATATGCAGAACTCGTTCGAAGGCAATTCCCCAACGCCTATACTTGACGCTATCAAACACGCCGTAGACACATCTAGAGCTGCCGGCAACACACCTTTGATAGTCTTTGACGTTGACGATACGCTGATCGATTGTCGCCACCGTAAATCTCTGGTTTTTCATGCCTTCGCCCGGGAAGAAATGACCAAAAAACGCTGGCCAGATGATACGAGAAAACTGAGTGCCCACAACTGGGAACATTTGAAGTATCGGGTTCACGATAATCTCCATCCCTTATCTATCACCGATAAAATCTTTGGTGACGAACTCCTAACATACTGGCTCAAACATTATTTCACCTATCCCTACCTCATTCAGGATCGCGCCTTTCCCGGCGCGCAGGCCTTCGTCCAGCGTTGCCTGGAGATGGGCGCTCACATTATGTATCTGACCGCGCGCGACCATCCAGGCATGTATCAGGGCACAGTGGAAGCGCTGGAAAGCCTCGGGTTTCCCATCCACCGGCCGAATATTCATGTGCTGCTCAAGCCCGAAGCTTCTCAATCGGATTATCATTTCAAAGTCGGAGCCCTAGAGAAAATTGCGGCTCTCGGTGACGTGATCGCGTCGTTTGAAAACGAGCTTCCCAATCTCAATGCTATGGCCGAACGTTTTCCGAGCGCACTTATGATCTGGCGAAAAACCCTTTACGCGCCTGAGCCCCCACCGCCGCATAGCCGTGTCCAGATCATGGAACACTTTCCAACCTCGTGAGTCTTAGTGCATTGCACTTAGGCGTCAATGCCCGTAAAAATACACAAACTTTGTGATATTTTGAAGGAGCCCGTCTATGTCAGGCCAACGCTATATTCTTGCTCTTGATCAAGGCACTACCAGTTCCCGCGCTTTGCTGATCGATTCCGCAGGCAAGGTCGCTGGACTGCAGCAGCGTGAATTCCAGCAAATCTATCCAGAGCCGGGTTGGGTCGAACACGATCCTCAAGAAATTTGGTCAAGTCAGTTCTCTGTGCTCAAAGATTTGCTCAAATCGCTGAAACCGGCTGACCAAATTGCAGCGATAGGCATCACCAATCAACGCGAAACCACAATTATCTGGGATAGAAAAACCGGCAAGCCTATCTTCAATGCCATAGTCTGGCAGGATCGGCGAACCGCTGATCAGTGCGAAGAGTGGAAGAAACGTGGTTTGTCGGAACATATTCAGCAAAAGACTGGGCTGATCATTGATGCCTATTTTTCTGCGTCTAAAATCAAGTGGATACTCGATAAGGTGCCTGGCGCGCGTGAGCGCGCGAATAAAGGGGAGTTGGCGTTCGGCAATGTCGATAGTTGGCTTATGTGGAATCTCACCGATGGCAAAGTCCACGCAACCGATGTGACCAATGCCAGCCGCACTATGCTTTTCAATATTCACACAGGTCAATGGGACAAGGCTCTCTTAGACTTATTCGATATTCCTGCCCAGCTTTTGCCTGAGGTCAAGTCGTGTAGCGAAGTGTTTGGCGAAGTTTCGAAAGATAAGTTTGGTTTTGCCGCGCCGATTGCTGGTGTCGCGGGTGATCAGCATGCCGCGCTCTTCGGACAGCTTTGCCTTGAGCCCGGTATGATCAAGAACACCTATGGAACTGGGTGTTTTCTTATGCTCAACACAGGCAAGGACCCTATCCTATCTCACAAAAAGCTCGTGACGACGATCGCTTGGAAGCTTGGCAAAGAAACGACCTATGCTCTCGAAGGCTCGATTTTCATGGGCGGTGCTATCGTGCAGTGGCTGCGTGATGGTCTGCAGATGATAGAGAAAAGCTCTGACATCGAAGCATTGTCTAAGAAAGTGGATGACAATGGAGGCGTGTACTTCGTTCCCGCCTTCACTGGCCTAGGGGCACCCTACTGGGACCCGTATGCACGCGGCACTATCATAGGCCTCACGCGCGGAACGAAGAAGGAGCATATCGCTCGCGCTGCGCTCGAAGCCATTGCTTTTCAAACGCGTGACATCATCGATGCGATGCGTGAGGATGCGAAGATTCCTCTCAAAGAATTACGCGTGGATGGTGGCGCTTCCGCCAACTCTCAACTCATGCAGTTTCAAGCTGACCTTTTAAGCGCAACGGTCGTACGTCCTAAATCGCTGGAGCTGACAGCGATGGGCGCGGCTTACTTTGCAGGTTTGGCTACGGGTTTCTTCGAATCGATCGATCAAATCAAAAAGCTTTGGCAAAAGGAGATCGCTTACGAGCCGAAGATGCCGGAAGAGCAAAGAGAGAAGCTCTATAAGACTTGGCAGGCCGCTGTGAAGCATGCGGCTGGTTGGGCGAAGCCTTAAATATGGATACAGGTTTTAATCGTGAGAAATAGCTAACTGTAAGTTAAAAAAAGAGATGTGTTGCACTCTGTTTCTATTCAAAAGCAAATACATCTCATCTGAATAATCTAAACAACCCCAAAAGAAAAAGGCCGGCGTTACCACGCCGGCCTCAAATCATTGGGGAAGCAACTAAGATCTCATGGCTCAGTTTCGTTCGACTCACCACCGATGATCGACGTGAGAGATGTGAGTGCGATCAGCGAAATCACTTTCAACCCGCCTGTACCCGAGGCCACGACGAGGTTGTTATTGTAAAACTTCAAAGCGTTAGCTGAGAAGCCGTCACCGAGTGAAAGATATCCAGCCTGCGTCAGAGTAATCGGCTGACATGTGGTAGTAGGCAAGAAAATATTCGACTGCGCTGCAACATAAACATAAACACCAGCTTCACCATTTGCGGTAAACACTAAGTTTTTGTAAATCGAAGCACCATTCGTCACAGTTTTCGCAGGATCTTTCCCAGTGACTGAAACCGCAGGTGCCGAACCCACGACCGCGCCGGTCGCATTACACACAATGCTGAATCCCTGAGCGCCCTGACTGACAAGACTCATAGCATCACCGACTTGAATAGTCGACTTTGATTGAGCTGTCGTTGCCCCACCGATGACCTTACTCGATACGAGCGCACCCGCTTTACTAAAAGTCGATAGTGTTCCGGGTTGACCGGAGAACGCAAAGATCTGTTGGCTATTTGACGAGTAACCTATCGCACGTGCATCAAAGAGTGAGACGCCAGTGCCCCTGGCGAGCGTGGTTGCGTTAAAGGTAGCAACTTCTCCATTGTCACCTGACGTTGCATAGACAGTGGTACCGTTCGAGTAAACACTGGTGCCGGCATAGCCTGTAAGTTTAGTGCTCGTTACGGTCGACGACATTTTCAGACTGGAATCGAACGGAATCCGAGTAAGGAATGCACTCGCGCCGTTCTCCGAATCAGCACCCGTCGCATAGATTGCATTCTTACCAAAGAACACACCGTTGACATCTTTATAACTAAACTTTATCTCTGAAATCATTGTCGTCAAAATACCAGCGACCGTGAAGATATCGACTGCACCAGCCTGTATTTCACCAGCGACATTGTAAGCCACTGCCACAGAACTACCGTTCATAGCGATATGGTTAGCCTGAGCCTTGACGCCATTGGGAAAGCTCGGCGGAGCGATATCAGCAACCAAAAGAAGATTGACAAGAGAAGAGATCAGGCCAGTAAGTTGTGTGGTCGATCCTTCTGCAGGAATCGTCTCGACCTTAGTATCAGGCTCAGCGATCTTCACCCGCTCAGCCATCGACGCTTCATCGTTATTCACAGTAACAGCTTCAGGAACCGCAATGTCCTTATCACTCCCACAAGCGCTCGTGACCATCGAAGCAAGTAGCGAGATTGAGGCGAATGCATTCATATAACGGTTCATGGCAAAGCTCTTTTATGGTGTTTAGGTTACTTAACCGAAAGTCTTCAGACATAAAACCAAACGGAACATTTTTGCACTTGCTTGACGAAATTTTTTGAAAACCCAAATTTTCTCATAACCCACTGTTATCTAAGGTGATAATAACGTCAGGATCACCCCATTTTCCCCCACCCCCCAATACCCAAGCAGCCAATTTCAATCCTTTGCGACCCCAACCTCAAGCCAACCCAGGTAGGCAGCCCCCCGTGCCTTGGCCGCATTACGGATGATATCAATCTCGTCCCGAGTCAAAAGCTGGACCTGCTTTCGTAACCTCAAAACCATCGCGCGATCAGGATCATCAAATCGATCGCAGACCTGCCCGATCTCGTCGAGCATATCGAGCAGATCTTCCAATTCCTTGTGCATAAAAAAGGCCCCGGCTGAAGTACTTGTACTTCTAGCCTAGGGCCTTCTTCCCAGCGCGTCAAACAGTTATCGCCGGCGATAAACCTCGCGACCCTGAACTCTAAGCTCTGTCAGACAACGATCATCAGCAAAATGAATAAGAGCGGCTAAACGCTCGTCGCTCGATGTCGCGAGTTTCAGATGACGATCAAGAATTCCGCGTGTGCAACCGTCTATGACTTGATAATCCGCGCTAAATCCCGCATCAAGACGTCCAAGTTTTGCAAAACCTAAAGCTTCCGCAGAGGACACCGTGGCAAGAGCTAAAAGCTGAGCCGGTGAAATACGTTCGCCGCGAAGCTGAGCGACCTTGTAGGCTTCGTTCATCGTTTGCCAAAGGGAGAACGTTGTCCCAGCCCCGACATCGGTCCCAAGGGTTACACGCTGACCTTGCCTGATATAACTTTGAGTCTGAAAGAGTCCGCTTCCCAAAAACAGATTGGACGTCGGGCAATGGCAGATCACAACATTGCGTTCTAAGAGCAGCTTCTCATCGTCATCATTGGTATGAATTGAATGCGCGAGTATCGTCTTATCACCGAGCAGCCCTCGTGTATCATAGACGTCCAGATAACTTTGCGACTCAGGAAACAGCTCTTTAACCCACGCAATTTCGTTTTTATTTTCTGCATAGTGAGTCTGCATATAAACGTCGGGATAAGCTTTATGCATATCCGAGAGCATAGTCATGAGTTCGTGCGAGCAGCTCGGCGCAAAGCGCGGCGTCAACGCATAATAGAGCCGTTCATCTTTCCCGTGCCAGCGTCTGATAAGGTCATCGGTCCATTGACGATCTTTCTGCATATCCACAGCAATCTCAGGCGGACAATGGCGATCCATACTCGTCTTGCCAATAATTCCGCGTATCCCTCGACGCTCAAATTCTTCAAAAAGCAGATCCGTAGCATCCCCGCACGAGGACGAGTACACCACAGCCGTCGTCGTTCCATTCGCCACGAGTTCATCGACAAAGTTCTTTGCGGCTTCACGCACAAACTCATTCTTTCCGCGAAAAGCGGCCTCGCGGGGAAAGGTATAACGCTGTAGCCATAACAAAAGTTCTTCCGCGCAGCTGCCTATCATATCGAGCTGAGGAAAGTGGATATGCGTATCAAAGAATGAGGGCAGAATATAAGACCCGGAATGATCACGGATCGCGGCGGAAGGATGATCTTTTTGCAGCGCAAGAAACTCGCCTGTTTTGACGATCGAGCCCTTGTCATCAATCAGCAAACCACCATCTCGAATCTCTTCGAGCGTAGTTTTATTACGCGCCACCGAGAGCAAGTGGCCACGGACAAGGGCAGAAGGCTTTTGCATCGATCAAACCTTCTCTGAGGTCGACGAATAAGTAATCTTTGGATAACGCTCATTCAGAAATTTCAGTTTCCAAAGATCCTCGAGAAGTATCGCCTTCTGTTCGTGCTGGTCGTAGCAGATCACAGAACTTTGCGCGCGAACAAAATCTTCCATCGCTTTGGAATCGTCAGAGAATACCCAGCGCGCCGCCCCGTAAGGCAAACGAGTAAAGCGGACTTTGACATTATATTCATGTTCAATACGGAATTGAACAACTTCAAACTGAAGAACACCGACCACACCCAAGATCTGCTCAGACCCGTACATCGGTCTAAAGACCTGAACGGCGCCTTCTTCCGACAGTTGATCGAGCGCTTTGTTAAGCTGCTTCGACTTCAAAGGTTCGGCGAGAGTCACGCGACAGAAATGTTCCGGAGCAAACACAGGAACACCTGTGAAGTGAAGATTTTCGCCTTCCGACAAAGTATCGCCAATCTTAAAAGTTCCAGGATCGTGAATACCCACGATATCGCCAGCAAAGGCTTCATCGACCAAACTTCGATCCTGAGCCATAAACTGCGTTGGACGACCAAGGCGATGCTCTTTATCGAGGCGAACGATATGAGCCTTCATACCGCGTTGGAAGTATCCTGAACAAATTCGGATGAAAGCCACGCGATCGCGATGCTGCGGGTCCATGTTCGCTTGAATCTTAAAGACGAAAG
>JAZKGL010000460.1:0-3876 GCA_040385935.1 Bdellovibrionota bacterium | reverse complement strand
CAAGACTTGATCACGAAATTTGCAGCCGGTGCGAGTTATGTTACGGATTCGCAGAAAAGTTTTGCTGCAATTTTTCGCTACGATGACCGAAAAAATGATAAATTAGTCGTATATGACGAATCGAGGGTGGAGTTTCTTTTGGTCTTCACTCACGCGTTCCCAACCTTGCTTGGGGTCGAACGTTACGTCGAACCGTTTGTTGGCTTGGTTGACCAGCGTGGAGTTTACTGATGAGTGCTGATGACGCAACGATGGACCTGATTCGGGAATCCGTGCAGCGCAAAACGCTGGTCTACTTCTCGGCAAACGGTGTGAAAACCGTCTTTCAAACTCAGGTTCATTCGATTCGCAGTCGTTCAGTCGTCCTTTATAATTCGATCCCACCCGAATATATATCTCGAGTGACGAGTTCGAGCGAGTTCTACCTCAAGATTCAATCGATTCGCTTCGTATGCGATCAGATCAGTACCGATGGTGTTCACCTGCTTTATCCGCTGGATAACATGCGGCTCGTCGATGATAACCGCAATGCCAAGCGCTTCAACTTCGGGACCAAAGACACAGCGTTTTTAGAGGTCGTGAATCCCCTCGATCATGAGACCCTTCTGCGCAAGAACCTGCTTGATTTCTCCTCGACCGGACTCTCGTTTCGCACACCGATCGAATCCGAACTTTATACGCCGGGCCGCCGGTTCGAGAAAATGCGGATCTTTATGGAAGGCAAGCTGCACAGCGAGGCCTCGGGCCAAGTTGTGTATCAGCAATCTTTTCTGACCAAAGACGGCAAGAGTTATTGTCAGGTCGGCTTCAAGTTCGATGAGCCCCAAGCCAGCCGTTGATTTTCTCTCGACTTTCTACCTACTACTCCTTGCACTATGTGAAAGCACTTATGCAAAAGCTTAAAAAACATCAAAAAATCTTTGTGAACCGTTCGCTCAACATGGGTTCGATCCGTTCTCTCGGATTCGATATGGACCATACCGTTGTTCTCTACAACCGCGTGAACTTCGAAAATCTCGCATTCCATGAGACGCTAAAGAAGTTTATCGCTAACGGCTATCCCGCCGAACTCGCCAATCTAAAATTCGATCCTAATTTTGTGATCCGGGGCCTCCTCGTCGATCGCGAACGCGGAAACCTCTTAAAAGTCGATGCTCATAAGTACGTGAAGGTCGCTTTTCACGGCCATTTGAAGCTTGATAAGCAGGCTCGCTCAGAACTTTATAATAACAAAGGTTTCAAAGCCGACGATTTCCTCACCGTCGATACCTTCTTTGCCTTGAGCGAAACGCAGCTTTATATCGAGATCGTGGATTATATGCGGCGCAATCCTGGCAAGATCAATAAATCCTTTAATGAAGTCTACAAAGACCTTCGCGAATGGATCGATCTTTCCCATCAGGATGGATCGATTAAAACCAAGGTTTTGATGGAACCTTCAAAATATATCGTTCGTGATCCGCATTTAGTCGAAACCTTTGTGAAACTGATCGACGGTGGCAAAAAACTCTTTCTTTTGACGAACTCGGATTGGGCGTATACAAACTCTGTCATGACTTATCTCCTCGATAAGCAGCATGACGACTTCCCTGAGTGGCAAGACTACTTCGAATACATCATAGTCAGTGCCGGCAAGCCGAACTTCTTCACAGGCTCCAATCCTTTCTACGAGGTCATGACCGAGCAGGATGGATTACTGAAGAGTCATCGCGGGCCCCTCGTGCCGCGTAAGGTTTATCATGGAGGCAACGCCATCCTCTTTGAAAAGCTGACCAACCAAAAAGGTGATCAGATCCTTTACTGCGGGGATCACATTTACGGCGATATCATGCGATCCAAAGAGCTTTTCAACTGGCGAACCTTTCTCGTTGTCGAAGAACTCGAAGACGATTTTAAAAAGACCGAGAAGCTTCAGCCCCAGTTCGAAAAGATCATGGACGAGATTCGTATCGAGGAGCAGTTGCAGTCTGAGGTGCAGACCATTCGTTCGGAGATATCGAATCAGGATCGCCGGCAAAAGCAAAAGAATCATCGCGATGCGAAGGCTTATGAAGCTAAGTATTTGGCGCGTGTGGGTGAGCTGAAGGATGATCTCAAAGCCAAGGAAGATATACTCGAAACGCAGCATAAGCTCATCAAGGATCTGATCGTAGCGCGAGAGAAGGAATTTCATCCGGTGTGGGGCGAACTCATGCGGACTTCCCTGGAGAAGAGCCGATTCGGTAAGCAGATCGAATCGTATGCCTGTCTCTATACCTGCCGCATTTCGTCTCTTCGTCACTATTCATGCGGGCAAAAAATGCGATCGTATCGCGATTTGATGCCGCACGATATGTAAGTTAAAGCGGGGTTAAAGCGGGAGGAAACGAAGGATCTCAGCCTTCGAAGGAACGCCTGCGGAATCGAGCAGAAAGAGCAGGTAATAGCCTGGCGTCGCGATGTTCGAATTCTCAGGCATAGTCACACTCAGAGAGTTCCCCCGTCCTTGCGTAAAGCTCAGTTCGATAAAACGCTGATCCTGATTAAACGAGTGAGTGACCGCACTGGTCTTAATCAAGGTCACTCGTTGAATGGGGAGAGTGGACTCATAGTTGACCGTGAGGCTATGGCCATAACCCGTATTCGAATCAGGAAGATAGTAGCTCGGTCGCGCCGCAAAGTCTGAGCCGCTAAAAAGATAAGGCGGATTGAAAATCTGAGCATTGAGATTGGTCTGTGGTCCCGGAGCACCACCACCCATAGAAATCACGGTGGCGTCCGGCAAAAGCAGAGCAGAGGAGTGATAGGTTCGGACATGGGCTTCAGGCTCAAGGATAGTCCATGAATTGGTTGTGGGATTATAGAGTTCTGGACGGTACGAAGGTCCATCACCACCCGTCGTTGCATTGAGAGCCGTGCCTCCCGTTACGAGGACTTGCCCATCAGGCAGGATCGTGGAATTTGCCCAATGCCGATGATAGTGCATCGGAGCGGCTGGGGTGACTGTGGGAAGCAAGCCATTCACATCGATGATAGACACTTCTTTTGCGCCGGCCATGCCTTGGCCTTCAAAATTCGCCCATTCGCCACCGCCGGTTTGTAAAATACGGCCCGGCGCGAACATTACCGAAGTGGACGTGGCCCCTTTATTTGGGCCTGTGAAATCGCCTACAGGATAGATGCCGCCGTTATCTTTATAATCGACAAAATACATCGCAGGGCCGGAGATCGAGAAGAGACGC
This sequence comes from Bdellovibrionota bacterium, assembly GCA_040385935.1. Lineage (GTDB taxonomy): Bacteria > Bdellovibrionota_B > Oligoflexia > Oligoflexales > Oligoflexaceae > Oligoflexus. The sequence continues at coordinate 655 of JAZKGL010000460.1, read as the reverse complement.
CCATCGTTTAACACCCAGCTGCGCGGATACCACCAACGATTGAAGTCATTGCCGTAAGCATACTCGCTATAGGCACCAAAGAGGCTTCGCCAACCGGTTTTGGTATTGTAGACTTCAGGCGTAAGAATTCCTGAGCCAGCAAAACCATTGTTGCTTCCGCCTTGAACGAGGACCTCTCCGCTGGGAAGAGTTGTTAGGGTGGGATACCAGCGACCAAAAGCCATTTGATGGTTAGACCGTGTCAGCTGATTGGTGGACGTATCGAAAATGTTTGTATCGAAATTGCCTTGTTGGACGGCACCCGGAATATCGCCACCGCTAATGAGCGCCTGGCCAGATTCGGCCAAGAGTAATTGAGCGCCGCAAAATATATCGGTTCGGGTCTGGTTAGGAAGTAGTCTATGCGATTCAATTCCTGTGCCGAGACTTGGGTCCCAAACATCATATTCCATATCCGCGCCTTGGTCGCCTCGGCTATTCGAACCAAATGTTAAAAGCTTCTTATCCGGCATCAGAACAGCGTGAATGCCGATGACGTTCCAAGGCAGAACCGGGCCCCAGGCACCGGTCTGACTCCTCGGATTTTGTCTTGTTTCCTGGGAATAGCCGATTGCCGAAGACGTGAGTGCCAAAGCCAAAGTCATTCGCTGCATAA
>JAZKGL010000459.1:0-2474 GCA_040385935.1 Bdellovibrionota bacterium | reverse complement strand
AAGCGTTCCATGCCCACGCGAATGAGGTAGAGACGTTCCATCAATCCCTCGCCACATGCGAAATCACAACTGTGATATTATCTTGACCGCCGGCTTCGTTTGCTTCTTGGATTAGACGCTGCGGAAGTTCATACAAACGGTCTTCATACTCTTTGATAATCTTCAGCATCTTCTTGTCATTGACCATACCCGACAGTCCATCGGAGCAGGTGATAAGGATTTCGCCTGGCTGAAGTTTGAGTTCGTAAATATCGACCTCGCACTGCGTGCTTAGACCGAGTGCGCGGACCAGAGCCCCTTTTTTCGGGTTGGCCGCAAGGGCATCATCCTGGAGCCAACCGCGTTCCACATAGTTTTCCACGTTGTGGTCGAGAGTGAGTTGCCAGAGATTATTCTTGTAGTAGAGATAAGTGCGCGAGTCACCCATGTGGCAAATAAAAGCCTTCTCTCCGACAAACAATATACAGTTCAAGGTCGTAGCCATGCCTTCGACAGGTGAGCCATTCCCCTGATTGATGATTTCTTTGTTAACGTGATCGATCGATTGAATAAGGAAAGGTTCAACCTCTTCGTGGCGCAAGCTTTCGCAGTTGAGGTAAGCCTCCTTGATTCCGTTCACGGCAAGTGAGGACGCAACCTCGCCACCCTTACGGCCACCAATGCCGTCCGCAACGACCAATAGACCTAATTCGGCATTAAAGAACAGGCTATCCTGGTTGTTCTTTCGAACACGCCCCATGTCTGTTGCACCGAACATTTCAATACGCACGAGTTCACCCCACTAGTTCTCCTGGAGCTATCGGCTACAAGCGTTTGAAATTTAAGAAGAATGCGATTGAAGGAATTGGTGACCTTAACAAAGGTCACCCAAAAGACTCACGATAATCGACGCTTAGTTTCAAACTTAATTTAGAGGCGGCTTCTCCTTTGGCCCTTCTTCCTTGAGCCTTGGCAGATAGACCCAGCCTTGATCGCGGAAAAATTCGTTCTCGGGCCTGGAGACCAAATCGCTCTGCTCCATGCCAGCCACCACGGCCGCGACAAACGCACAAAACGTTTCGACCGTCGCTGAAATCTCAGGTGGGATCTCTGAGGATACGAGCCGCGCATCGACCAAATGCCTTAATATCGCCTGCCGTTTCTCACGACCCACGCCGAATGCCCGATATTGATAAGCCAGTTCTTTCGATAAACCAAGCTGTTCGACAAAGACCGAGAGCGCATGAGGAATCGAGGTCTCATGCAAAACGATAGGGATGGCAAGGCTGTTCAGACGTCTTTGCAGTGTCAAAGACCGCACGACGAGCGGCGCTTTATTTGAGCTGTACGTTGGCTCCTGCAAAGATGGGTGCCAGTGATACCATTCTTTCACGTCCCAGATACGTTGCGTCTGGGGATTCATAGGCCTTTTCTTCTTTTTTCCGCCTTTGGTATCGACCATTTTCTGCATGTACGCGACCGCAATATCCTCGCAGGCGTTCACGCCGGGACACATCGCACGCGTGCAGGCCACGCAAGGCGGCACCGAAAGAGGGCTGTCGATCATCACGCGATCGGGTGCTTCCCCCTTTAAAACTTCGAACAATCGATCGTCAGAAAACAGCCTATTTACAGTACCCATACGGTCGTAAATGCCGCTTATCTTTAAGTTGCCTTCACCCAGGTGACCTGTCATGATCACGAGAGTCGTTTTTGTCGAATTGGGACCTGCCAGATGGATCCCAGCTACCTTGACCTTAAGATGATTCTGCATGACGTCCTTCATGCAAGATTGTTGTTGATATGGAACGCTCTCTGCCTATGAATGCGAAAATCCTGAGTCTTGTTTTATGCGCTGCTTTTGCCTTCTTATTACATTTATTCCCTTCGCGGACACAGGCTCAGGATCGTGATCCAGAGGCACTTAAGAACGCGCAGGTGGAATTTCAAAAACAGCGCTACCCAACCGCTCTCAATTCGTTTCGAGCGTACCTCCGAAACTTTCCAGATGACCAGGATGCATGGGTTTGGTTAGGGGCGAGTTATTATCACACGGGCCAAGCGTCCCTTGCACTGACAACTCTTTCAAAAGCCAAACCGAAAGGTGAATTGAAATCTCTTCGCCGATATTACATCGCTCTTAGTCACGATGCACTGGGAAACTCAGATCGGGCTAAAACCTTGCTCCAAAAGCAGGCCAAAAGCAAAGACCTCTTGGCCGAAGACGCTCTTTTTGAGCTGGCGGTGATCCAGTTCGAGAGTGGCGAGCAGGAGGAGGCGAAGAAGTCTCTGGATGAGTATAAGAAAAGATTCGACGATGGTCGCTTTCAAAAGCAGATCGAATTGATCGAAAAGAATCTTTCTTCAGCCGGGCGTGTCGAAGTCCCGGGAAGTCGGCGTTCACAGTATAAGGCTTCCTATTTCGACACGAATCCCCTTTCGCTCGTTTCCATGCCACATCTTTGGTTTTATGAATTGGGTTACAACTACGCGCG
>JAZKGL010000458.1:0-3257 GCA_040385935.1 Bdellovibrionota bacterium | reverse complement strand
GAATCATCTTTTTCACCGTAACCGTCTTCCGGCTTAACAGTGGCTTTGAACTCATCACCCTTTTTCTTGCCGATGAACTGACGCTCAAGACCGGGAATGATGTTGCCAAGACCCACGATGAATGCGAGGGGCTCATGACCAACCGAAGTATCGATCGTATTGCCTTCGTCGTCCTTCACGGTGTAGTCCATCAGAACAACGGTTTTTTCAGCTACGTTCATAATACCAATCCTTAACCTAAGAGTGCGAAAGGGGTGAGCCTACCATAAGCTTCACAGCTCCGCGACGCATAAGTCGAAAGAAAAACGCCTGCCTCAAATCGAGGACAGGCGTTGATATTACTGAATTATTTGGCAGTTTTCAGTGAGCCCCGGTGACCGGTTTCCGGGAGAAGTAAAAGAAGTCGCGATTGTCGGGATAACCCATATAGCGCGGTACATTCCCTTTGAAACGTTCATCCAAAACCTTCATGCCGCGAACGAGGTGCTGCGGGATGCGATCACCGCTCGTCTTCGGCGGGTAAAGCGCCATGTACGTGTGCTCAAGAGCGTTCATATCGAGGTGCATTGCGTAGCTGCAGTTATACGCTTGGAAAACGCGGGCCATCCCGGTCGGTGTCATGCTCGAAAAATATCCATAGATAAGAAATTTGCGTGATCCACGCTGAGCCATACAAAGGCCTGCGCGCAGCGAACGAAACTTCCTATCCTGCGATCCCGACCAGTTGCCCAGAGTCCAGTTGCTTACGTAGCGGCCGGGAACACCTTTCTTCTCGACCGGATCAAAGTCGATGATAGGCACACCGTTCTGTCGAGCGAACCGAACACGGCTAATCGTTTCGCGATCGGCCTCTTTCCACGTTTTAAAGTCGACGAGGCCATCCTTATAGACAACCAATGTCGCAAGATCGGGTTGCAGCTCACTCAAAACCACTCCGTTTTCAACAAAACCGTAGTGTGATCCACGATTCTGCCGCGCAAGATCCCCCCAATGAAACGCACCGTGATCGCGCTTGAATCCACCTGTGAAAATCCCGGTGACGCGATCGGCCACATAAGGAGGAATCAAACCGGTTGGAGTAATCGGTGCGATCGTTGAAAAGCCATCAGGGCCTTTAAGCGAAGAATCTCTTACCTCCGGCAAAGTCCGATCCGACCAACCCACCGCGGGGTGATCGGTTCCAACTGCGAAACTCAGATCGAAGGAGCCGACATCAAAAGCGATGAGATACGCGGCGGCACCCATCTCAACATTATCGAGACCTTTCACATAACTGGCGTGACTCTTTAAAATACTGTCTTCGATCGCGCGCGGCTCGATAGCCGAAACAAAGACCCCGCCTTGTTTATCACTGCGATACCACCGCCCAGCCTCCATGCTTTCCACACGGCCACCTTCTACGCTGATACCCATCTCGCGAGCGGTGATCGGTTCGCCCCGTAACTTAGGATTGAGCTTTGCGACGTCTGGACCATCGGGCAGGTCGATGATTTCGCCGCCCGAGGCTGTGCCTTCCGATTTGATCAAAAAGCTGTCTTTATAAACCGTTTCTTTGACGAGAGTGGTGATCGTTTCCCCGCCTGCGACGTTAGAGCGCAAAAATTCGACGACCCATTCTTTGGTGGTTTTATAGCCGTCAATTTTATTGCGGAGGTAAAGCTCGCTGCCGCAAAGCTTGGCATAAGGGGAATTTGCGGCGCGTGCGGCATAAATCGCACTTTTGCCAGAATTACCCCAGAGATCGCACTGTTGCTTTTCTCCATTAGCATTCGTCAGCACGAGTCCGTTATTATAGTTAGATGATAATTCGACATTAAGATTCTGGCCGAGCCCGTTCTCGAGGTGAAACCACTCTATTTTTTGCGGATTCCACGTTAATTTCAGTAGATGCCAAGTATTGACTTCGGGATTGAGATTAATCAGTCGGACTTCAGCAGGCTTTCCAGCCTGACCGCTCAGATTGAGGACACTCTCGGTTCGTGCTTCCTGAAGATCGATCACACTGAGGTTCGAGCGAGATTTGACTCTTTCGCTCGGCACAGGCCCGGGCTTTGCGGTGAGAGCTTTGGAGTCGGGCGTGATGGATTCCGAAAATTCGTCCAAAGTACAAAATATATCGCCCATATCCCGACAGATCATTTCCTCCATTTCAACTTCCTGAGCCAGGATTTGAGCGGAAGTGAAGAGAAGAGCTGCAGCGATAAAGGAAATTTTGGTGCTTCGGTACATACGTTGGGTTCGCTCATTTGGAGTGTGTATGGAAACGCGGCGCCTGGATAAATCGCGAGTGATGGAATTTTATCGCGGATTTTCCCTAAGTCTTAAGAAAAAAGTTTTGTTTAGCAAAGGAGCCTCTTTAGGATGGTGAGACACTTAAGGTTATTAATGGTCATCTTGGCGTTCTGCGTATCCTGCGCGACGCAACCTTTCGACGTCGAAACGCCTGAGAGCAACATTCCTAAACCCGTAGTCAAACCCGCCACCCCTGTTATGACCGGCTCAAGTTTTGGCCGCAAACTCCTCGGTGCCAGTGAGCAAAGACGTGAGGAGCTGATCATTGAGCAGTTTCGAGCGGGCAATATTCCCGAGTTTCTTAGGCATTTTAGCAAAGTTCGGTTCATTTCCCAAACCCGGTCGGGGAAAAAAGCGGAGGTCACCCTTTTCGTGCTTCCAGATTACCTTTCGGTCGGCACCAATTCCGACTATCTGCGCATGCCTATGACGCCGCTGACGGCCCAGGTAATTGCTGATCAATACGGCCTGCTTTTGCCCACGGTGAAAATAGTCGATGCCATTTATCGCGCGGCAAGTGTAAAACTAGATCCAAGACCGTTCAAACCGGGTCCGCAGATGGTCTCGGTCGGTGAATTGGTTCGGCACAATGCGGTCGTGCAGAGTGCGATTCGAACGCCAGTCCCAACGGGTTTAGTCGCCGGTCACAAGAAAGACATTGTGATCACCAATCTTCTTCTTCGTAAGCCGAACCGCGTTGCGATTTATGGATGGCACCTACGCTCGGGCACTGCGATTCAGCCGCTCACGACTGTGCATGGAAGTTGGTATGCGGACTACAGTCACGGGGCTCGTTTGATTTCGGGTACGATGGTGATCAATGACAAAGCCTACAGAGTCAGTGATGTTCTGCGAGATCCTGAGTTATCGGCGCTGATTAGTTACGAAGGCCCAATGAAAACTCTTCGATACCAAATCGAGGGGCAAAAGCGAACCAAGTGGTGGCCGCAGTCCTAAAGGAATTT
>JAZKGL010000457.1:0-2212 GCA_040385935.1 Bdellovibrionota bacterium | reverse complement strand
GAGGGCTTTAATCGAAAGGCAAAGCTTTGCCAGAGAAAGGCTTACGGGTATAAAAAGTTTTCGAACTACAGATTGAGGCTGCTAAACGCATGCACGTGAAGGGATTTGTGGGTTTGCCCACACCGAATCGGGTAGAGCCATTATTAATGAGGATGAAACCACAGACAAAAAAATACTACAGCCGCAAGCCTAAGCTCAACTGACTGTAGTAAATTCGAAAACAATCCCGGTGATTAGTAGCGAGAGGCGGGCTTGAACCGCCGACCTCGTGATTATGAATCACGCGCTCTAACCAGCTGAGCTACCTCGCCATTCACCAAGGACTAATCCTATAAAATCTGGACCCCCAAAAGTCAAACGAAAGTTCCCGCTTAGGCACGGAAACTCGGTAAGGGGATCACTTTGTGAAGCTTAAGAAAGTCGGGACAGCGCTCCAACGCGTGAACGTACGCGGTCACTATTTCCATGTTCGTCAAAAGTGAGCAGCCGAATTTGACGGAGGCCTGACGGACCAGGGAGCCATTTGTCAGCTCTTTGCGCTGAGAGTCCTTGGGAATGTTGATCACAAAGTCGACAAGGCCTTCCTTAATCGCCATGATCACATCGCGCTCGCCCTCTTTGGGCCACTCGAGCTGCGTAACAGGGATGCCATGCTCCCTAAGATACTTCGCAGTACCCGGCGTTCCAAATAACGGAATCTTAAGCTCAACCAGAGTACGAGCAGCCGGCAGGAAGCGAAGCTTCTCCTTCTCCGAGCCCGAACTCACAAGCACACCCTTTTTCGGAGCAAAAACACCAGAGGACTCCATGGCAAGCAGCAAGGCCTGGTCCACGTTTTCCCCAATACAGCCCACTTCCCCTGTAGACGCCATCTCTACGCCGAGGACAGGGTCAGCCCCACCCAAACGCTTAAAGCTGAACATCGCGGCCTTCACACCCACATACGGAAGCTCATCTTCATTGAAGCGCGAAAGATTCGGCTTCACGCCGATCATCACGTCCGTCGCCACATCCGCAAGATTCAGGCCCACAGCTTTTGACACAAAGGGGAAGGAACGCGCGGCACGCGCATTACACTCAATCACCTTGATCTCATTTTCTTTCGCGAGGAACTGCATGTTGAATGGACCGTTCAAGTTCAATCCCTGAGCAATCGCACGACCCGCACGCTTCACTCGGCGAACCGTCTCCACATAGAGCTTTTGCGCAGGCACAACGAGCGTCGCATCACCGGAATGAACCCCAGCGTTTTCAATATGCTCACTCACGATCGCCGTGAGTATCTCACCATTTCGTGCGACTCCATCGAGTTCAATCTCACGAGCCCCGACGATAAACTCGGAAAGAACGACCGGATGGTCCGGAGAAATCTCAGTGGCAAAAGCCAGACACTGCTGCATCGATTCATCATCATAGGCCACACTCATAGCAGCGCCTGATAGAACATAACTCGGACGAATCAAAACCGGAAATCCGACTTCGGATATAAACCGCTTCACTTCACTGGCCGATCGGGCAGCAACCCAGCGCGGTTGACCAATTTCCAAGTCATCGAGGAGTTTGGAGAACTTCGCACGGTCTTCGGCCATGTCGATCGATTCCGCGCGATGCCCTAATAATTTAAGACCCGCTTCCGACAATGGTTTTGCAAGACGATTAGGTAGCTGGCCACCCATCGAACACACAACGCCCACCGGCCGCTCAACGTCGGTGATATCCAAAATACGTTCGACCGAAAGCTCTTCGAAGTAGAGTCGATCACTGCTGTTATAATCGGTCGAGACAGTCTCTGGGTTACAGTTCACAATAATACTGCGCCAGCCGCTTTCCTGCAGCTTGCGTGAACAACTCACAGCGCACCAATCGAATTCAACAGATGTTCCGATTCGATAGGAGCCACCGCCCAAAACGACAGCCGAGAAAACCTTATTATCGTCAGGCAGAACGTCACTTACCGATCCGCCGTAGGTAAGATACAAATAGTTCGAAGGCGAAGGATACTCGCCAGCTGTGGTATCAATCTTCTTGATCACAGGTTTCACACCATGCTCAAGACGAAGTTTACGAATGGCCATCGACGCCTTACACAAATCCGCAGCATTCAGCTCAGCAGCCTTCAAGACGAGACCTGCAATCTGCTCATCACCAAATCCTTGAATCTTCCAGCGATGCCAAGTCTCAGCATCCACTTTGCCCAAGGATTGAAGAATCA
>JAZKGL010000456.1:0-1707 GCA_040385935.1 Bdellovibrionota bacterium | reverse complement strand
ACGGTTGCTATATCAGTCACTTGGTTTGCCATGGTCTATCCTTAGGCTTTAGCAGCCTGTTTGAGAGTGTGAATTAGACAACGTTTGGCGAGTTCGACTTTAAAACCATTTTCCGTATATGTTTTTGCGCCACGCACCATTTCTTCAGCTGCGCTTTTGAATAGCGACTCGCTCGGCGCTTTTCCTTCGAGTAATTTTTCAACCTCAAGGGATCGCCACGGCTTCGTTCCTATACCGCCCATAGCGATTCGCGCGCGCTCAATGCGTCCACCGTTGAGGGTGAGTATCGCTGCCGTCGAAGCCAAAGCGAATTCATAGGATGCACGGTCGCGAAGTTTTACATAGAGAGACTTGGTATTGGCTGGAAAAGGCGCAAGGGAAACACCTGTGATTAATTCGCCGGGCGCTAACACCGTTTCCTTTTCGGGCGTTTGCCCAGGGAGCAGGTAAAACTCAGCGATAGGCACATCCTTATCACCCTTAGCTGTTTTGATGTGAACAACCGCTTCGAGCGCCATCATCGCAACATTCATATCGGAAGGATTAGTGGCGATACACTGCTCGCTAGTACCGAGGATAGCGAGGTTTCGGTTGAAGCCTTCGAGCGCCGCACAACCTGATTTGGGCTCTCGTTTATTGCAAGGTTTACTCGTATCACGAAAGTAGACGCAGCGTGTCCGCTGCAGTAGATTTCCGCTCGTGGTCGCCTTGTTTCGAAGCTGCGGCGATGCGCCCGCGAGGATAGCCTGCGAGAGTACGGGATAGCGACTTTGAATTAGCGCATGGTTGGCAAGCACCGAGTTCTTGACCATCGCACCAATCCGAACGCGATCTTTGTCCTCTGCAATTCCTTGCAGATCGAGGCCATTGATATCGACGAGGACACGGGGCCTCTCGACTTCAAGCTTCATCAGATCGAGAAGAGTCGTTCCCCCAGCTAGGAATTTGACTTCGTGTGGAGCAACGCCTTTGCCAAAACTCCCAAGAGCATCTTTTTCACTTTTAAGTTTGGTATAGGAAAATGCCTGCATGTTTACGCCTCCGCTTCGCGATAATTGCCCCGAACATCTTGAATCGCAGCTAGGATGTTCTTATAAGCACCGCAGCGGCAGATATTGCCACTCATGCATTCACGCACTTCATTGTCACTCTTACCGCAAGGCTCTTTAAGGAGTGCGACGGCTGACATAATCTGGCCAGGCGTACAGTAACCACACTGATAGCTGTCGTGTTTTACGAAGCTGTTCTGCATAGGATGGAGTTTGTCAGGCGTTCCTAGACCTTCGATCGTCGTGATCTCGTCGCCTTGATGCATGATGGCAAGCGATAGGCAGGAATTGATTCGCTGTCCATTGACATGAACCGTGCAGGCTCCGCATTGACCGTGATCACAGCCTTTCTTGGTTCCCGTGAGAGAAAGCGTTTCTCGAAGGCAATCAAGAAGAGTGACACGCGGCTCAAGTTTGAGCGCATAACTCTTGCCATTTATCTTTAAACTAAACTCCTGGGCGCCTTCTGGGACGAAGACGGGGGTGGACGGTTCGGCGTTGGCAACAGCAGAGACGAGGCCGCTGGCCGGAGCGGCAACGGCTGTCGCACCTGCGAGACTCGCCTGTTGCAGGAAAAATCGCCTGGAAAATCGAACTCGACTATCGTCTGACATAGGCCTGACTCCTCACTAAAGCGTTGCGAAAAAGCTAACGCACA
>JAZKGL010000455.1:0-8677 GCA_040385935.1 Bdellovibrionota bacterium | reverse complement strand
GAGGAAAAGCTTACGATAGCGATATCGAATACATAAAGTCTTGCGCGGCGTTCCATGCACCTACTTTTTCTCATACTTCTAATCCCACTCGTCTGCTCTGGCTGTTATACGCTGGAGCAGGCGTTTCGTTTTAATAATACATTCAATAGCCGTGTTCCTTTGGAATCGATGCTCGATGATCCCACTCTCCCCGATGATCAACGCAAAAAGTTGAAGCTCGCGGTGGAAGCCTTGCGCTATGCGGCTTTCCAAGGGCTCAATGTCGGTGACGCTTATCAGTATGTGATCCCCGATTCCAACAAACCGGTGAGCTACTCTGTGCAAGCCGCTCACCCCGATCGCCTGGAACTACTCACCTGGTGGTTTCCTTTTGCAGGCTCGGTCCCTTATCTTGGTTACTTTAAAGTCGAAGCTCGAGATGAAAAGGCCGTCGCGCTGCGGGCCGAAGGACTTGATGTCAGCGAAGGTACGGTGGGGGCGTTCTCATCGCTTGGTTGGTTTGCTGATCCGCTGTATTTCAGTATGCTGCAAAGAGGTGAGCCTGATACGGTTCAGCTGATTCTGCATGAGCTGGTGCACAGAAGTTTCTGGTCGAAAGGTTCGGCCACGTTTAATGAAAATCTTGCGGAGTATGTCTCTCTTCGTATGACCGAGACCTATCTGAAAGAACGGGGTCGGGACGAAGACTGGCTCAAGCTCTCGGAGAGTCTGCGCAAACAAACGATATTTCGCAGCTGGCTCCTCGGTCTCAAAGCCGATCTCACAGTGCTTTACGCGCGGGCCGACATTACGCGCGAGGAGAAGCTTCAAATGAAAGCTGAGTTAATTAAGAGTTATCAGGACGAAAAGTTCCCGAACGAAATCGCCAAAGAATATGAGAACGCGAAAAAACGTCCCTGGAATAACGCAAGCATTCTCGGCAGCACGCTCTATCTACCGGACATGGAGAAGTTTCGTGCGGCCTGGGATTGCCTCAAACCTGTGAAGGCCGGAGCCTTCCTCATGGCTCTTAAGGCGTCTGAAAAACTCGCAAAAGATGCCGATGAGGGGCTCACTAACCTGTGTAAATTCAAGCGCCCTCCGCTTCGTGAGTTGTGAATCTTTGCCTTCACCGTAGCCCTATGCTAAAAACTCGGCTCTTCAGCCGGGAGTCATGAACATGTGGATCGATGATCAAGTCTTGGAGCAAAGTCAGAGTGACATCTGCCTCAAAACTTGGGTGCCCGTAGATCCCTTGGTGGTCTTGGGCCGTAGCAATAAGCAGAGTACCGAGGCTCATCGCGAAAATTGCGAGAGGGACGGCATCCCCATTCTCAAAAGATTGGGCGGCGGCGGCACGGTTCTTCTTCATGATGGTTGTCTGGTTGTTAGCCTTGGCCTTTGGGTTTCTGACTACTACAAAAATGATCTCTACTTTCGTCTACTCAATCAAAGTTTGATCGATGTGTTTCAGAGCCAAATTCCCGAGCAAAATTTCACTCAACGAGGCTATTCGGATATAGTTCTCGGTGATAAAAAGTTAGTGGGCACATCTTTATTTCGCAGTCGAAACTATCTCCTCTTTCAAGCGTCGATTTTAGTTGATCCAAAAATTGAATGGATCGAGACGTATCTGCGGCATCCCAGTGCTGAGCCTGACTACCGCAAAGGTCGTAGCCACAGGGATTTCATCATGGGACTTTCTGATCTCTGTGAAGTGTCACCTGAAGAATGGCGGGCGTGCATGGAGAGGGATTTGGTTCGGCATGTAAAGAATCAAATGGCAAATGAACTACGCGCCTCGGACGCAAAGCAGGTTCCTCACCTGCTTTCGCGAATCGCCGAAGAGCGCGACCTTGATTAGATGACCACCGATATCGTGCGGCCGAGCGTGTGTCTACGGTAGAGTTCGAGAACGAAGGTTGAATTCCACACGACGAAAGATAACGCAACGAACGAGATTCCAACCGAATAGAACACTTCCACAAAATAAATAGCTTTGCCAAAAGGCCAAGCTTCACTCGTGGCATAGACCTGCTCACGACTGATGCCGAGTGGGATGTCCAAAGTGAGAAGTAAGGCACCTATCCACTCGATCAAGGCGATGAGATTCAAAGCGATGAGCTGGTAGGTCAAAAGTAAAAAGAAAACCGACCACTTCGACATTCCAGTAAAGGTCGCATACTCCATTCGAGCTGCACCCCGGAAAGCCTGAAACGGTTTTTTGGAATGGATGTGCATGAGCGCGGGTAAAGCAGTCATCAGGACTGCGAAGACTAAGCCTAGAAATTTGATAATCTGGCCGGGGAACAACTGTATGGAGATGTTCAAAAACAGTAAGGCGCCGAGGGCGAGTAGAACGAGAAAGAGCAGGCCTTTGGGAAACAAGACCCGCACGCCAGACTTCAAGGCTATGGGGAGCGAGACGGCCTCAGAGCGGGCGACTTGAGCGCAGAGCGCAATCGTGGTGAAAATGCCGACGAGAAATAGGACCCCAACGATCCAACCCACGCTGAGAAAGGCGACGGCGAAGTCCCTTAGGACACCCATAGCATTCTCTAGCGATATTACCTGATTAATCTTAAATGGCTGACTCAGGACGTGAGCCTTCTCAGTAGAAAAGATAAAGAGGAGATACTGGGGTATGGACATGCATACGAGGCTGATATAAACCAACTGTGGCCAAATGACCTTTAGGGTTTGCCAAGCTTTTTTCCACGGGTAAACGGGTTCGAGAAGAGCTTTTTGCGGTTTCTCGGTGGTATGAGTTTCGGAGCGTAAAGGCTCTTCGTTATCCATTGACTGTCCCAATATGAGCAGAATGTATGTCGACATCAAGCCTAGTGATATCCGAGATATATCAAAGTGTGCAAGGAGAAGCGGCCTATGCCGGCTGGCCTTGTACTTTTGTGCGTCTGACCGGCTGTCCCCTGCGTTGTCGATGGTGCGATACCGTGTATGGCTTCAAGGGCGGGGAGACGCTGGCCTGGGAGACGATCAAGGACCGTGTGCGTGAGTACGGTCATCCTCTCGTCGAGTTCACGGGGGGTGAGCCCTTAGCTCAGGAGGGATGTATTCCTCTGATGAAAGAGCTTGTGGACGAGGGCTTTAAGGTGATGATTGAAACGAGTGGATCGGAGTCGGTCGAGACTTTGGATAGCCGGATTCATATCATCATGGATTTGAAATGCCCGGGTAGCGGCATGGAAAATCGCAATCACTATGCAAATCTTCAGTGGCTTAAGCCCAGCGATGAAATCAAATTTGTTATCGCTGATCGCAATGATTATGAATGGGCGCGCAATCTGGTTCGTATGGAAAGCCTGGATACCCGCTTTAACATCTTGTTCTCCACGGCTTTCGGGCTCCTCAAACCGGATGCATTGGTCGAGTGGATGCTCGAAGATAAGTTGAGCCGCGTCCGTCTCAATCTTCAGCAGCACAAATATATCTGGAAACCCACCGCAAAAGGCGTGTGATATGCCGCGCAATCAAGAGCTTATGCAGTCCCTACAAAAGTGGGAGTGCCGCGATTCCACCTATCAGGCGGCGACGCCTCCTTTAGTGTTTCAAAAAGCCAAAGGCTCGCGCATCTGGGATGCCGAAGGGCGGCCGTACATTGATCTTTGCGGGGGCTTTGGAGTCACTGCGCTTGGGCATAATAATCTGGTGCAGAAGGCTGTGTTTGAGCAGAGTTTTCACGAGGACTCGGCGATCATTCACGGTATGGGCGATGTTTATCCTTCGGTCGATAAGATCGAACTCCTGTCTTATCTCGGATCGATTTTGCCTGCGCATTTGACTAAGGGCGCTTTGGCTCTGAGTGGTGGGCAGGCGGTTGAGATCGCGGTGAAAACCGCTCAGATTGCGACGCGTCGGTCGGGATTTATTACTTTTGAAGATAGCTATCATGGGCTTGATCTTGGAATCTTGCCTTTGACTTCGCGCAAGGATTTTAAAGAGAACTTTTTGCAATGGATGCCATCGCACCTTGTGAGTGAAGTCCCATATGCGTGCTCGATGGATTTGATTGAGGCGGCGATCGTCTCGCAGATGAAGGCTGGGTTTGGGACAGCGGCGGTGATCGTGGAAGCTGTGCAAGGCCGTGCGGGCGTTAGGATTGCGCCTGAGGGCTGGCTTGCGATGCTGCGTGAGGTTTGTGATCGTCATGGTGTGCTATTGATCTTTGATGAGATCTTTACCGGGCTTGGTCGCATTGGGTCTTTGTCATCGTCGTTTGACGTTCAGGCGGATTTGGTTTGTTTGGGTAAGGCTTTAGGTGGCGGTCTTCCTTTGTCGGTGTGTTTTGGGCGCCGGGAAGTGATGGACGCCTGGCCTCAGAACCAAGGCGAGGCCTTGCATACGGGGACATTCTTTGGTCATCCTCTGAGTTGTCGTCTGGGTCTTGCGACGGTGAAGACGATCGTCGAAGAAAAGCTTTGTGAGCGCTCGCTTAGCTTTGGTCAGCAGATTATGGATGATCTTGATGCTGAGCTTGGCGGTTTGAGTCGTGTGAAGAGTGTTCGCGGCCAAGGGTTGATGATTGGGATTGAGCTTGATGAAAAGGGGCTTGGTGCGGTCTTGATGGATAAGCTTCGCGCACTTGGAGTCATTGCGCTGGCGAGTGGGACTTTTGGTGAGGGGATATCGCTCACGCCTGCTCTTAATATGCCTTTGGACGATTGGCGCGAGGCCTTGCCGGTCATAGTTCAAGCCATAAGAAACTTACCATAACCAGGGTTTTTTCTGGTCGAAAATTGACCGCTTGCTCACGCTTTTTAGAAGGTTTCGCAAGCGGTCTAAGCTGGGGATTTTTTGCTTATTGAGCGGGAGCTTTGCATGTCACAGCATTGGCTGCGTTGCCTTTGATTACTGCGCTATCGCAATGCTTGGTAGCGACGCCATCTAAATTCAGTGTGTTTCCATTGCCTTTAAGCTCAATGAATGAGGCTTCTAGTTTGTGGCTGTTAGATAATACGATCGAACCTGCCGATTGATTCCCACGACCCATGTAGAGCAAATAACCGAGATCGACATCGCTCACGATCGATACTTTGGGCTGATTGCCTGTTGCAAGAATACAAACACCAGCCACTCGCTCTACACCTGAAATGTTGAGTTCGAATTTTTGTTGATTACCCGAGAGTCTTACCGCAATGACTGTATCAGCATCTAGGACTAGATTGCCAGTCGCTGAGTCGGCAGACAGGACTGCAAGTTTGCTGGCTTTGCCTTTGAAGTGTTTGCTGCATTCGGAAAGAGTGGATTTGTCTTCGCTCGCCTTGTCTTTTTTCTCTTTCTTAAGCTTTGCGTCCGAACTGTCTTCTGCGCTTTCGTTGTCGTCCATAGCGCCTTCTTCTGTGCTCGCATCCACCGCTGAATCATCTATGGGGAAGGTTGCGTCACTGGATGAGGCCGATGGATTGACTGTTACTGCATAACGACTTGCGATTTCGTCTTTGAATGGGACGGTCTCTGAACCACAGGCGTTTAAAACCAGAGCCAAGAGAACCAAAGATGCTTTAGAGTGGATCGAATTCATAGTTTCCCCGAAGTGTTTGTGTGTGTGGCCTCAATCAGCTCACAGTTACCTTTTCGGTGGAAATTTCTGTGTACTCAAATAAATCGTGTTAGTAGATTAATTTTAATATGTTACAGTCAAACATTTAAAATGACTTTTCAGTCAATATAATTTTTTTGTGTATTCACCTCAAAGCCATCAAGTTCTCACTCTTTGTTCCGATGAGTGAATTGGCTGGGGGTTTTAGCGATGACACATCGAAATAAAATTTTTGATCTCACTCAAGTCAAGCCAAGCGAGTATCTGGACTATAAGCTCTACTTTCAAGCGCTCTATCTTGAGTGCAAAGGTAGGGACGAGACTTATTCTTATCAGAAATTTGCGGCAGCGCTCGGCTTTGAAGCAACGACTGTCATGCACCAGATTATCAAGGGCTACCGGCCTTTGACCTTGAAAGCCTGCTCGCAGATTCTTAAATACCTTAAACTCGACAAATTCGAATCTCGCTTTCTTTTGCAACTCGTTGAATATAACAATTCAAAGAATCTTACGGCACGTGAATCAGCTTTTGCTCGACTCAAAGAGTTAAAACGTGAACTCGTTCCTGACGAACTCGACCGCAATCTTCTCGACTACTTCTCAAAATGGTATCATCCCATAATCTGGGAATTGATTGGCACTGAAGGCTTTAAGGCTGATGCGGAGTGGATCGTTGGCCGAATTCTACCTCGCATCTCTTTGGATGAGGTGCAGGAAAGTCTGGAGCTACTCCAAAGTATTGGTCTGATCCGCCCTGAAAACGAAAGTTTTGTTCAAACTCAAAATCGCGTGTCTACCGGCCATCGAATCAAAGGCATGGCCCTTGTGAGCTATCATCAGAACATGCTCGATCATGCAAAAAACGCGCTGACACAGGTTTCAGGAAAGCGACGAGATGTGAGTTCGCTGACTCTGAGTGTGACGGAAGAGGGCGCAGCAAGATTAAGGGCGATGATCCATGCCTTTCAAATTCAATTGCTCGATGAAGCGGAACGTTGCGAAAAGAGCGATCAAGTTTACCAAGTGAATATTCAACTCTTCCCTTTTACGGAGTAGGGCCATGCAAAAGACAAAGTTGGTTTGGGCAGCGTTTACTTTCTTTTGCCTCGGTCATGGTGCAGGCTGCGGCGGTAGCATGGGCGGTAATCCGGAGAAGTCGGGAATCGTCTTCTCCATCACGGATGCTCCGGTGGATAACGCCAAGAACGTGTTTATCAAAATCGCTTCGATGGCCGTGAAGCAGGAAAATAAAGATTGGCTGGAGATCCCACTGACAGAATCTGACGAGATCGATTTGCTGGCTTTGCAAAACGGTCGCTCAAAGGCTTTTGCCGCCTTGCAAGAGTTGCCAGCCGGAACTTACACAGAAACGCGTTTAATCCTGTCTGAGACCGCTCCTGGGCGCCTGGTCGATAACGATGGAGAAGAGCACGCTTTAAAGATTCCTAGCGGGAGCGAAAGCGGTTTGAAGATCAAGAGTTCGTTTACGGTCACGACCGGTGTGGCGCAGGAGTTGACGATAGACTTTGATCTTCGTAAATCGCTTAAGCTGACAGGCAATGGCAATAATGCTAACGGCAAGTATATGCTAAAGCCGGTACTGCGATTGGCTGAGAACCAAGCTACAGGCTCGATTCAAGGGCAAGGAGTGGATGGTGTATTAGTGTGTGCTTATCCATCGACGGTCACTGTATTCGAAAGTGAATGCGAAGACGCAGTGACGACGACTAAGGTTGCGGCGGGAGTATTCACCCTGTCTTATCTCGCACCAGGATCGTACACCGTCGTGTCCTTTCAAGATGCAACCAGACTGGGAACCAAAGCTGGAGTCGTAGTAAAGGCCAAGGAAGCGACCCTGGTGGGCCAACTTCCTTAACCGTTCGAATGCTTAGCTCTCAAGGGCTTTGAGGTTTCGTGTGATGGCCGACAACTGCTCTTCCATATTCGCGCGCTGGGCGCGCGTCTGAACGAGAACATCTTCAGGCGCGCGATCCACGAAACTCTTATTGTCGAGTTTGCTCGCGATGCCGGTTAGAATCTTTTTGATTCGATCACCTTCAGACGCGAGACGCTGCTTCTCTTTCTCAATATCGATCAGACCTTCGACCGGAAGGTAGATCTCAAACCCTTGCCCAACAGCTGTCAGGGACTGGCCTGGACGCTTGACGTCGGTCCCTGAAATCACGCGATCGGCTCTCGCCAAACGCTGTATCGAATCCTTCGCCGCTTCGACCGTCGCAGCGAGACTTGCATCCACACGAATATGCGCCGGCAACTCCTGCTTCATCGACAGACCCATTTGCGAACGCACAGATCGAATTCCGCTGATGATGTCCTGAACCGACTTCCACTGCTCAGCCTCGGCACTATAATCAGGAATCGACTCGATTTTAGGGAATTCCGCCACACAAATTGAGGCCGGACGCCCGCCCCAGTTTGGATGCGAAGGCATCTTCTGCCACAGCTCTTCCGTTACAAAAGGCATCACAGGATGGGCGAGACGAAGCGCTCCATCAAACACATAAACAAGAACCGACAACGCACGAAGTTTGTCGTCTGGCTTTGCACGCTCGGAAAGATCGATCTTCGCACACTCAAGACCCCAGTCGCACAGGGACCCCCAGATAAAGTGATAAATCTCTTCCACAGCATCGTTTACCCGGAACTGCTGGAGATGCGTATCAACCTTGTGCGCTGTTTCACGAAGACGTGAGATCAACCATTTCTCAGGCAGCGTCAAAGTCAAAGTCTCAAGTCTTGGTAACTTTTGCATCGGCTCAAGATGCTGGAATATCATGCGTGCTGCATTCCAGATCTTATTCACAAAGCGTGCGCCGTTCTCGAAGTCTTCGACTTCCATACGAACGCGACCACCAAGAGGAGCAAGGCTAATCGCTGTAAAACGAACTGCATCGGCGCCATGTTTCTCAATGACATCCAAAGGATCGATACCGTTGCCCAGAGTCTTCGAGAACTTACGCCCCTGCTTATCGCACACTGTCGCATTGAAATAAACATGACGGAAAGGAAGCCGTTTCTTAAACTTCAGATTCGCCATAACCATTCGCGCCACCCAAAGGAAGATAATCTCGGGCGCGGTGACAAGCACATCGGTCGGGTTAAAGTATTCGAGCGTCT
>JAZKGL010000454.1:0-1431 GCA_040385935.1 Bdellovibrionota bacterium | reverse complement strand
CCATCCAAGAGAAAGCGGAAGCCGTTCGTATAGAAGACGGTCAGCATCCTCATCTTTTGCACTTTAGTAGCGAAAAGCCCCTATTGCAGCTTCCTGTGATGAATCTCGCAGACGTGCAGGCGCTGATGGAATCTTTGGTTTCCAACGGCGAACCTCTCGGCGAGACGGCACGCGAAGGTGTGTTGGCTATCGTTAACTTCGGCGAGCTAAAACTCATCGCGCAGCTCACCACTCCGCTTAAACTCTATGCGTTTATTCCGCCGCAAGGCAATCAAATGCATCAGCAGATTCGAAATCAAATCCTTGGTCCTATGAAACCGGTGCCTTCGGCTATCGATATTCCATCGATGTCTCCGGACGAACCGATCAGCAGTATGGGGCAGTTTGCCCTTTCCCCGTCTGAGCCATCGGAAATGGAAACGGCAACGATTGCCCCTCGCAAATCTTTGCCTATGAACGATGATATTTTTAGTATGGGAAGTATACTTTCCTCTCCGGCTCCATCGGCTCCATCGGCTCCCTCGGCTCCCTCGGCACCTGCGCCTCAGGTTGGGAAACCTTATATTCCGTCTTTTGACGATAGTGCGCCTGTCCCGGCTTATATCCCGGGGCAGGGTATCGATGAAGAACGAGCTGCGCAGCCCACTGTGCTTTCGCGCGGCAAGCCGGAGTTCAGTTCGATTCCATCGGAAGTGAATAACTTGCCGTTTGATAGTAGTCTTTCGATGCCGGCTCATTTGCCTCGCGGGATTTCGGATCTTGATGCATCGGGCAATGATTTGGATTATCACTACAACGGTTCGGATAGTTCGGTTGCTCCTATTCATACTCACGCGCCGGCAGCGCCTGCTGCACCTGCGAAACCTGTTATTCATTTTGGTGCTTTTATTCCTGGAGAAACGATCGATCGCGGGACGACTGTCTTTGCCTTGGATACTGTTCTGCAGGATATGATCAAACGCAAAGCGTCTGACCTTCACCTGACTCAAGGCGAGAAGATGTGTATGCGCATCGATGGGGAAATTGTTCGGGTCGGGACCACGAATCTGACCGAAGCGGAGATGAAAGAGTATCTTTTGGCAATTATGCCTCCGCGCAATATGAAAGAATTTGCTGAAGTCAGCGATACTGACTTTGCTTACGAGGTTCCCGGTCTTGCTCGCTTTCGCGTGAATATCTTCCGTGATCGTATGGGTGTGGGTGCGGTTCTTCGGCAGATTCCTGAAAAGATTTTGTCAGCGGATGATTTGGGATTGCCGCCTGCGGTTCGTAAGTTCTGTGAACTTTCGAAAGGCCTTGTGGTTGTGACGGGACCTACCGGTAGCGGTAAGTCGACGACACTTGCCGGTATGGTGGATTTGATCAATGAAACGCGCCATGAGCATATTTTGACGATCGAAGATCCGATTGAATTTGTGCATAAACAGAAGA
>JAZKGL010000453.1:0-1740 GCA_040385935.1 Bdellovibrionota bacterium | reverse complement strand
AAGGTTCTTTTCTTAAAAGCAGGCTTAGCTAAAGCAGGCTTTTCTTCTTTTTTCTTAAAACCAACTGCCTTCGGAGCGCGGTATTCACGAGCTGCATGGCTAGCCGCCTCGTCACGGATGATACCTTGGCCGCCGCCTTCAACAGGCACAGCGCGACGGATTTCCGGGCGCTCGCCGCGAGGACGATCGTTATATCCGCCGCGATCTCCACCACGAGGACGATCGCTGTAACCGCCGCGATCACCACCACGGTCTCCGCCGCGATCACGATCACCGAAACGTCCGCGAGGACGACGGTCACCACCACGGTCTCCACCGCGATCAGACGACGAGGAATCGTTAAATCCTAGCGTCTTCACTTCGATATCTTTCTCATTGAAGATATCCGTGAAGTTCAAAGTCAAAAAGCGACCCGCGACTTCTTCCGGCGTCATGGTTGCAATTGCAGCTTTCCACTCATCGCTCATCGATTCGATAGCGCGAGAGAAGTGCTCCTGCTCCTGGAACTTAGGAAGAAAGCTCGAAACCTTTTTCTTACCGAGTTCGCGACGAGTCGGGATTGTTCCCGCTTCGAGCGTGCTCTTAGTCAAACGCTCGATCTGACTAATCATGTTGCGTTGACGAGGAGCGATAAGGCTCATCGCAACACCGGATTTTCCGCAACGAGCGGTACGGCCGATACGGTGAACATAACTATCGAGTTCGCGTGGGATCGAATAGTTGATGACGTGAGTGACGTCTTTTACGTCCAAACCACGAGCTGCAACGTCAGTACAGATCAAAACTTTGACCTTACGATCGCGGAACGCTTTCATGGTCGTTTCGCGAGCGGACTGAGTTTTATCGCCATGAAGCGAATCCACACGGTAGCCGCGATCCATCAAATACGACGAAAGATCGGACACGAGGGCTTTGGTTTGACAGAAGATCAGGCCGTAGAAGTCTTCAGCCGAATCGATCAGTTTACACAAAACGTCAGGCTTATTGGATTCGTGAGTTACGTAATAGATTTGTTCGATCGAAGACGGAACCATCTCAGTCCGGTTCACTTGAACCGAAGCTGGGTTCTTCAAATACTGATCAGCCACACGGCGAACATCAGAACTCATCGTTGCCGAGAACAGCCAAGTGTTAGCCTGACCTTCAGGAACGCTGTCGAGGACCGAAGTAAGATCGTCTTTAAAGCCCATCGAAATCATTTCGTCAGCTTCATCAAGAATCAGAACCTTGAGTCCGTCGAGCTTGAGTGTGCCCTGACGAATGTGATCACAGATACGGCCTGGAGTACCGACAACGATAGACGTTCCGCGGTAAAGACCACGATGCTGATCATTGTAGCTAGCGCCGCCGTAAATAGGCAAAGCCGTTACGCCGAGGTATTTACCAAGGAGATTGATTTGATCGGTAACCTGCATCGCGAGTTCGCGAGTGGGACAAAGCACGAGGCCTTGAACCGAGCGGCTTGCCGGATCGATTTGATCAAGAAGAGGAATACTAAAGGCAGCCGTTTTCCCTGTACCCGTAGCAGCCAAACCTAAAAAGTCGGTCGACTTGCCAAGAAGCTGAGGCAAAGCTTGTGCTTGAATGGGACTCGGCGATTCGTAACCCATGTCCTGGATCGCGCGAAGAATTTTAGCGTTGATGTTGAGTTCGGCAAAAGTAGGAGTTGAAACAGAAGGAGTCGCTACAGTTTCAGAGACAGGAACTAGACTTGAAGTCGTCAAGATGCATCCATTTCGC
>JAZKGL010000452.1:0-1944 GCA_040385935.1 Bdellovibrionota bacterium | reverse complement strand
AGTTGATGAACAATCTTCTGTCAGTCTGAGTGATTACTCGTACTAAAACGGAGCTAACGTGGTTGCTAAGAAAACCGATAAAAAGTCGCCCCAGAAGAAGAACGCCCCTGCCGCCGGAAGTAAAATTTCTAGCAGCCGATCAACTGTAAGTGGCCCTTCGGGCAAATCAGCTACGGCGATTTATGATGTCGCGGCTAAGAAAATGGATGATACCAACGATTTGGTTTCTGATTTTCCTCATAACGAAAACAAACCTTTTGAATACGGTCAGGAATCCGGAAAGCCGAAGAGAGGGAAAACATCTTCGCCTGCCACTTCGCAGGTGACGGCGAGTACGATGACCGAATCCAACTCATCGGCTAAGGTCGGAACGTCGGCGAAACCCGGATTGAACGCTGGGAATTTGCCTCTCGATCGCGTGCGCGCGGATTCGAGCGATCGGGTTTTGACGACCAATCATGGTGTGCCAGTCGGCGATAATCAACATTCGCTGAAAGCCGGGCTTCGTGGGCCGGCTTTGCTCGAGGATTTTATTCTTCGGGAAAAGATTACTCATTTCGATCATGAGCGTATTCCTGAACGTATCGTGCATGCACGGGGTTCGGCGGCTCATGGTTATTTTGAGTGTTATGATTCGATGAAAAAGTATACCCGCGCTGCGCTCTTTTCGGAGAAGGGGAAACGCACACCTGTTTTTCTCCGTTTCTCAACTGTTGTTGGTGAGCGCGGATCACCGGATACGGCGCGGGATGTTCGCGGGTTCGCCGTTAAGTTTTATACCGAAGATGGCAACTGGGATTTGGTTGGGAATAATATTCCCGTGTTTTTTATTCAGGATGCGATGAAGTTTCCTGATTTGATTCACGCGGCCAAGCCCGAGCCGAACAATGCGATGCCTCAGGCCGCAACTGCCCATGATACTTTCTGGGATTTTGTTTCGCTGATGCCTGAGTCTACTCACATGCTCATGTGGGCGATGTCGGATCGCGGGATTCCTCGTAGTTATCGCATGATGGAAGGTTTTGGTGTTCATACTTTCCGTTTGATAAATGAACGAGGGGATTCGTCTTTTGTGAAGTTTCACTGGCGGCCTAAGGCAGGTGTTCATTCGCTCGATTGGGATGAAGCGGTTAAGATTTCTGGCGCGGATCCCGATTTTCATCGCCGTGATCTGTGGGAAGCTATTGAAACGGGGAATTTCCCTGAGTGGGAGCTTTTCTTTCAGGTCTTTACCGAAGCTCAGGCAGAGCGATTCAGCTTTGATGTGCTCGATGCGACTAAGCTGATTCCTGAGGAGCTGGTTCCCTTGATTCCGGTTGGCAAGATGGTCTTGAATCGAAACCCAGATAACTTCTTTGCCGAGACTGAACAGGTTGCATTCTGTACTGCGCATGTGGTGCCTGGGATCGATTTTTCTAATGACCCCCTTCTAGCAGGCCGTATTCATTCTTATGTGGATACTCAGATTTCGCGTCTAGGCGGACCGAACTTTCACGAGATCCCTATTAATGCCTCCATCGCGCAAGTCCATAACAATCAGCGTGATGGCATGCATCGGCAGACGATCAATCGTGGTCGCGTGTCTTACGAACCCAACTCACTTGGGGGAGGTTGTCCGTTTCAGGCGGGTGCGAGTGGGTTCACATCGTTTCGTGAGCCCCTTGAGGGCCATAAGGTTAGAGGGAGCCCAGAGAAATTTGCTGAGCACTATAACCAAGCGAAACTCTTCTACAACAGTCAGACTCCAATCGAGAAAGCGCACATACTGCGGGCGTTTCGGTTTGAGTTGACCAAAGTTCAAGTGCCTGCGATTCGCGAACGTGTCGTCGCTACACTTTTAAACGTGGATAAAAAATTGGCGCAAGATTTGGCCGCTGATCTTGGTCTCGATTTGCCTGATCCGCTACCAAGGGCGATCGCCAAGGTTCCGAAACCTGAGCTGGA
>JAZKGL010000451.1:0-1473 GCA_040385935.1 Bdellovibrionota bacterium | reverse complement strand
CATTGAGTTGGGCCGCAAAAAATAGAAAAAACGAAAAAATATAAACCAAAAAAATCACCAAACGCGCCCCGCGAAGCGGTAGCCAGTACGGTGGGGGGATACATAAGGGGGGCAGGCGGAGCCTCTCCTCTTATGCCGCCGGAGGCATCAGCGAAGCGCTATCCCGAGGGAATGAGCACCTTATAAAGCCCCCCAGTCTTAAACGAACGACATAATCTTGTGCCTACCGACCTTATCCAACCGCGCCCGCAAGGCCAAAGATTGGAAGATACATCGCGATAACGATAAATCCTACGATACCACCGATTACAACAATCATGAGTGGTTCGATCATCGACATCATCGCCGCAATCGCCGTATCCACTTCTTCATCATAGATATCGGTAACCTTTTTCAGCGTCTCATCGAGAGTACCAGTCGATTCACCAACGGCCACCATGGAGATCACCATCTTTGGAAAAAGAGATCCGTTGCCCAGTGGGTCGGCAAAAGTCGAACCTTTCGAAATCTCATCACGAACGTTCAAAACGAATTCTTCGATGCGAACGTTGCCTGATGACGCCGCACAAATATTCAGAGCTTCGATAATCGCAACACCCGAACTCATCATCGTCGACATAGTCGAACAAAAGCGGCCCACGGCGATTTTCGTCATAACATCACCGATAATCGGCGCTTTCAAAATATTGGTGTCAATCACCCTTTTGCCGGCGATAGTCTTCGCCCAATAGCGGAAACTGAAGAAGCCGACGATGAGACTTCCGATGATCTCCATCCAGCGATTGACCAGAAAGTTAGACATATCAATAACTAAAGCGGTTAAATAAGGAAGCTCCTGCCCACCCTCGGTAAATTGTTTGGCGAAGGTCGGAACAACGAAAACGAGTAGGAGTGTGACAACGCCAACCGCCACGACAACGATAATCATCGGATAAGCCATCGCAGCTTTAACCTGCGCCTTTAGCTTTGCCGCTTTCTCGATGTAAGTGACCAGCTGCTTTAAAATAACATCCAGCCGACCTGAGGCTTCCCCGGCTTTGGTCATCGCAACATACAGGGGATCAAAGACTAAAGGATAGGATTCTAGGGAATCCGTCAGCGTTGAACCGGCTTCAATCGATCGATTCACCTTCATGATTATCTCGGCAAAGTCCTGCTTACGCTGCTGATCACCCAGCATTTGTAGGGCCTGAAGCATGGGGATGCCGTTTTCTATCATCAAAGAAAACTGTTTGGTGAAGAGGGCAAGTTCACGAGTCGTGGGCAGCTGACTGCCAAGACGAATTTGAATTCCACCATTTTTATCGCGGTAGACCATGCGTGTGATAAAGTTTCCGCCGGTCTTGGATTCGGAATCATCCTGTGTCGTCAGGTTGATAACCTTTAGGCCTTTGTTTGCCAGCGAAGCCTTCGCAGCTACTTTATTTACGGCCGATATTTCGCCGTTTTTGAGTTGACCATTTCGTGCTTTTG
>JAZKGL010000450.1:0-1396 GCA_040385935.1 Bdellovibrionota bacterium | reverse complement strand
TCTGTCATATCGATTCGAATCAGATTGTCTTCGCGAACGAAGACTCTTTCGGCCAGGGCTTTTGCTGTCTCTGTTTTGCCGACACCGGTTGGGCCGAGGAATAGGAACACGCCGCTTGGTTTATTCGGATCTGTCAGGCCAAGTCGCGAGCGTTTCACGGCGCGTGAGACAGCAGAGATCGCTGCTTTTTGTCCGGTGACCTTTTCGTTCAGGTGGTTCTCGAGTTCTTTGAGTCTATCCTTTTCCCCTGCTAAAAGTTGGCCAACAGGAATTCCTGTCCAGCGGCCAAGCACAAAAGCGATTTCCTGGGCATCGACTTCTTGAGCGGAGAAGCCTTGGAATTTTTCTGTTTCGCCGAGACGTTTTTTAATTTTCGCCATCTTCTCTGCAAGCTTAGGCATTTCATCGAATTGAATACGGCCAGCGAGTTCGAAGTTCCCTGTGGTTTTACTGGATTCAAGCAGACTCACACGATCCTCCCAATGCTGCTCAAGCTGACGATACTCGGCAAGGGACGCTTGATGCGCACGCCAGGCTTTTTCGAGCATGACACAGGCTTCCGTTACCTTTTCGAGTTTGACTTTGATGATCCCGAGTTCTTTGGTTCCTGTTTTTTGTTTTTCGAGAAGCTGCTGCTCCATGCGAAGCTGAGCGGCTTGTGCCTGGAGTTTTTCGAGTTCCGCAGGGACGCTTAAGAGTTTGAGTTTTAAATGCGCGCAGGCTTCGTCGAGTAGATCGATCGCTTTATCCGGGAGCTGACGGTGTGGGAGATAGAGAACAGCCATATCAACTGCGGCTTGAAGAGCGGCATCGCTAATGGGAAGGCCATGGTGAATTTCATACTTGGTTTTCAGGCCGCGAAGGATAGAGATGGTTTCCTCGCGCGAAGGTTCATTGACCATCACCGATTGAAAGCGGCGCTCGAGAGCGGCATCTTTCTCGAAGTACTTACGGAATTCGCTGATTGTTGTCGCCCCAATACATCGGAGTTGGCCACGAGCGAGTGCGGGTTTTAGAAGGTTGGCGGCATCGGTTCCACCTTCCGCGCTACCTGCGCCCAAGATAGTGTGGATTTCGTCGATGAATATAACCGCACGATCACCGAGTTCTTCCATCGCTTCGACGAGTTGTTTGAGACGTTGCTCGAACTCTCCGCGATACTTGGTGCCGGCGAGCAGAGAGCCGAGATCGAGCGAGAGAACTCGAACCCCGCGCATAGTATCTGGCACACGCTCTTCAGCGATACGAAGAGCGAGGCCTTCGGCAATCGCCGTTTTCCCAACGCCGGGCTCACCGAGAAGGATAGGGTTGTTCTTCTTCTTACGCCCAAGAATTTCGAGCACGTGGCGAATCTCTTCATCACGACCAATGACAGGATCAATTTTTCCTTCGGAGG
>JAZKGL010000449.1:0-6604 GCA_040385935.1 Bdellovibrionota bacterium | reverse complement strand
AGCTGCGACAGAGACTTATGCTTCCACTTAGCCATAAAGCGAACCTTTCACGACCGTCCCTTCGAGGCTGACGGTTCCATCCAAAACTGTGCCCCCAGCGGCTGCGAGAGCTTTTCTTACTCGTTCATGATTCTGCGTTTCAGCAAAGACGGCCATCACGCCACCACCACCAGCGCCGCAGATTCGTGAGAACATCGCACCTTCTTTTTTAGCGGCTGCAGCTATCGCCTTAGTCTCGCTCGTCTCGATATCCGACCACAACTTAACACGTAAGTTCCATTCGGCTTCCGATAATTTGAAAACATCTTTCCAAGCGCCTTCGCGCACAGCCAGAGCCATGTTGGTCGTGATGAGCCCCATCTCATTTAAAGTGGAAAGAGTTGTCTTATCGCCTTCAAAAGCCTTGTTGAAGATCGCCCAGTTGTTTTTCCCCGAGGCGCGTGAAACGCCGCTGTAGCAAAGAATCAACATATCTTTTAGAGCTAAGATATCCTGGCCGCGAAGAGTTTCTACCGTTGTCGTACCAAGCGGATAGCTGATGATGTTTATACCACCGCGAAGCCCGCCCCAATAATCCTGACAACCGGTTGGTACGTTGATCACACCGGTTTCAACGTCCTGCACAGTTTGTACCAGTTCGCCATCGTTGAGTTTTACCGGCAAACCAATTTCCGTGCGGGCGCGAAGCAGCGCCGAAGCAAAGGCGATCGCAAGGCACGACGAACCGCCAAGCCCTGCGCCAGCCGGGGATTTGGCCTTTACTTCGATTTCGAGGGCGGGAAGCGTTGGATGCCAAAAGCAGTGTAGAAGCTTTGAGAAAAGAGGAAGACGAACATCTTCCATAATCTCACCCCAACCACCGGTCATCGTGAGATTTTGATCGAGACTTTTGATGTGATACTTGTCGCCCGAAGCGCTGATGCGAACCTGCGCGTCGAGAGTAATTCCAAAGTTTACGGTCATCTTATGCTGGAGTATGCGAGTCAGAGGAGCGATGTCGAGAGTTCCCCCACCAAGATCAACACGGGTCGGACTACGAGCGATAATAGCCATCATGAACTCCACTATATGTTCGGATACAGGTTTTCTTGTCTGTCTGCCAAAGGCTCTGTGTTAAACTATACCGAAAGCCGTAGCGGCATTCGAGCAACAAAGTTCAGCGATTCTTGAGCGTAAGATTCGATCGAACGAGGCAGAGGCATACATATGACACGTCAGGTCGTGGCTTTTTCCTCCCATAAAGTCATCAGCTCGTGGGACCTCGATCCGAAGAGATCGGATGCAACCAAGCTGAATCTCGAACGATTCCTCAAACTCCTGCCTTCGATCACAGTGAAGAAGGTTAAAGGCCTCGAAGATCCTGACTTTCTGCCCTGCGATCTTGCTGTCGTCTATGCCTGGCATCTGACCCAAATTGAGCTGAAAACCTGGCTCGAAAATTTCGAAAAACGCTGGAAGAAACAAGGGGCCATCTGGATACCGGCCCTGATAATATCACCCTTAGAAATCTCCGAGCTCCTTGGGACCATGGAGGAGATCTGGGCGTCTAATTGGTACTTCGATATCATACATCCCGATCACTTTACCTCGCTCCCGGTACGCATCGCGAATCTCTTACGCATTCATGATCACCTGCTCGAACTCCATCGCTACGAAGCTGAACTCACTCAAATGAACGACAGCATCCGCAGCATCGAGAAGGATCTTAAAACTTTAAAATAGCTTTTGGCGAAGGACATTTTCTCTTGAGCTTTATTCCTCCGGAACAATTGGATGGTCCAAACCTCATCGCGCAGTTCATTATTGAATATCGCGGACGCGGTCATTTCTTGCCTTATGACGATCATCTTCTTCTGCGTCGGTGGTTAAAGGATGCGGGCGATGCCGATACACTTCTTCTTATCCTTTCGGACTTGATTCCAAAGTTTTTCGCCACCTCGACTGCGCTTGGCAAACATCCGCCCTCGCTCACGCGCCTGGATAAAAAAGTTTGTCGTATCCTCGAAGTGAAGAGACAAAATTCAATGGAAATGAAAATCGGCTGAGTATTTCCCATAAGGAGCTTCGTGATGAAACCCTCGTCCCTACGATCCATCAACGATGAAGACCTTCGTTCCTATCTTCACGATAGAAAATCGCCCATGCTCGTTTCCTTCTGGGCCCCCTGGAGTTCGGCAAGCTCTTTGCTCGAGCAGACTTTAAACGAGCTAGCCTTCGACTATAAAAAAAGAGTGGAATTCGCCCTTTTGAATGTCGATGAAAATGCACATTCGCCCGCTATCTATGGAATTCGTGATGTACCGCACATGGTGTTATTCGCGGACGGCGAAGCCATCGCGAGTTTTTCCGGCGCGCAGCCTAAAGGCAAGCTCATCGAAATTCTAGAATCCCACCTTTCGTCTTAAAATCCAGAGGATTTTCTGCTAAGTTTTGCCCTTCACTGCTCAGGGAGTGTGCCGTGAAGGGTGCCATCGAAAGAAAAGTTTTAAGAAAAGATAGAAAACCTATCGGCGTGGACGAAGTGGGTCGCGGTTGTCTTGCCGGGCCGGTTTATGCCGCTGTGGTTGCGTTGGATTATTATGCGATCGATGATCTGGACGAAAAACTTCGGGATCTGATTCGCGACAGTAAGCAGCTGAGTTCTAAGCAGCGGGCAAAGATTGTTCCTGTCATCCATGAAGTCGCTATTGAATATGGTGTCGGTTCCGCCTCGACGCGCGAGATTGAAGATCTGGGCATCGTAGCAGCCACCTTTCTTGCGATGACGCGTGCCTACGAGCAGCTTAAGACTCCGTGGGATTTGCTCCTCATCGATGGCAACCAAAAGCACCCTCATCTTCCTCTCGAACAGATGACTATCGTTGGCGGGGATGCGCTTTGTTATGCAATCGCAGCGGCATCCATTCTCGCTAAAGAAGCCCGGGATGCTGTTATGCGAGCCGCCCATGACGAGTATCCTCAGTATGGTTTTGCCGACCATGTGGGTTACTCAACGAAAGCCCATCTGCATGCATTACGAACCCATGGAATAACGCCTCTTCACCGAAGAAACTACGCGCCGGTTCGTGACCTTCTTCCGACCACTCTTGAGATGAGCCTAGACTTCAACTGACATCAGAGAATGTCCGTGTTCAAATCATGAAATTTGCGTAACCCTCTTTTCTTAGCCGAAAGTGAGGGTTTTTCTATGGGCTGGGCAAAAGGAGTTACGGCGGAAGAATTTGTCGTCCTGCATTTAACGCTCAAAGGCTGGAGGATTGAAGCGCGCAACTATCGGCGCAAAGGACTTGAAATCGATATCATCGCTTCACGTGGCGAACGTCTGATTTGCGTCGAGGTGAAAGCGCGGAATTCCGAAAATATTCCTCACCCTGCAAACCTTATGCGGCATCAGAAGTTAGGCAAACTTGAGTCGGGTATGCTTATGTGGCTAGCGGATGAGGCGCCGGAGGAAACGCGGAATGTGGAGTTTTGGCTTTGCTCGGTTTTATTGCCCACCAGTCGCGCTCAGGTCGAATGGATTCGCATTGAGTATTGAAAACTAAAAACGACAAAACCTCCTCTTAATCGCCAAAGCGTGTAAGAGAAGGTTTGTAACGCTATTAAGCAGATCGTCTCGACTAAACTTTAGCTTTGACGTCTTTCTTAACAGGAACATAACGACTACGGATACGAGCAGCCTTACCAGTAAGGTCGCGGAGGTAGTAAAGACGTGCGCGGCGAACTACGCCTGCTGCAACAACTTCAACCTTAGCGATTTGCGCTGAGAAAGCCGGGAATACACGTTCCACACCGATGCTGTTTGCACCCATTTTGCGGACTGTGAAAGACGACTCAGGGCCACCTTTTTTGTACGCAATCACAACGCCTTCGTATTGCTGAATACGGAACTTCGAAGCGTCGCCGCCTTCAGAAAGCTTGTAGTGAACGCGAACAGTGTCGCCTGGACGAAACTCGGGAAGTACCGAAGCTTCAGGGAATTTTTTCTTTTCGAAGTTGGCTATAATAGCGTTTTTCATGGTGTTAAACCTATAGCAAGTTCTTGGAGGCCACTGAGTGCTGACCTGACTTTTTAATACAGGAATGAGCTGAATACCTCAGTTCCTATGAACGGTCAAGGGCTTGTTCCCAAGCACTCCCGCTCAATGACTGGCGAAACTGGCGCTACGTGTGGCAATCAGTTCCTGCTTCGCATCGGCAAATACGTGATAAAGCTCTTCGCGGTCAATCGTTGGTATCTTTTGACGCATGTAGGGCAGAATCTTTTCTTCGACTATGAAAGTGTGACTATTAAAGGCTTTGAGAAGATCCAGGTCGTCCTGGCCTTTTTTCCGGCTCATTGTATTCAGCTCGCTTAGACTTTGCTGATACTTATCGAAAAGGACATCGCCACGACTTGCAATATGACTTAGTTCAGGGAGAAGATATTCCGATTCCCAAGCTAGATGAGCATTGAGAGCGCCCAGAATCTTCTTCTTCGCCGCGTCACTTGTCTCGGGCTTTTCCAAAGCGCTGAGTTCGGATTTTCTTTCTCGAAACTCCGCTTTGAGGAGCTGCAATACATCCATCCTAACTTATCTCCCTTGAGAAAACATTTCTGGGAGAAGTGCCTACACTCGTCCCAAGATGCGCAAAAACGCGAGGCTTTCTCAACTCTTCCGAATTGTGTGCATGATGATGGATGAGGATATAAACAAACCCGATCAAGAATTCAAGGCCGCCTTTCAATAGCTCAGCAAAAGGCGAAGTGCTAAATACCTAAAAATACTTGGGGCCGTTTGTCAGAATCTCGTCAAAACCGAGGTTATAAGCTTTTTTTGCTAAATCTTCTGTATCAGGCAGATAAGCCAAAAGTCGTGCTCCGCGACGATGATAAGCGTCCAAAATTCTCTTGGTGAAGAGTTCTTGCCGCGCAAAGTGCGGAGGAACGCTGTAGGTCACGCCCTTTTGAATTCCGCCCAGTAGGGGAAATCCGACCAGAGTGCTAAAGCCCGCGCGATAACATTGGGGCTCGCGGGCAAGCCGCATAAGTTTAGGAAATATGCGCTGGCAATGAAGGCTTGTCTTTTTGGACCAGACTAGAAAGCGAACATGATCGCTCAGCCAATCGCTCGCGTTCTTTCTCTTCGCCCAGGCCAAGAGTTCGATCAGCGTATCCCCATCCCGCGGCGTCTTCACGTCAAAGGTCCACTGAATGTCAGAGTAAAGTTCAAGGAGTTCGTCCAGGGTCATAAAGGGCTCGCCGATAGGTGTCCTCAAATCTTTGAGTTCGGCTAAGGTCGATTCGGATATTTTTCGGGATGAGCCAAAGGTCCGGTGCAGGCTGTCGTCATGATGCAAAACAATATGACCGTCACGCGTGAGCCGTAAATCGGTTTCGAGATGTCTGAACCCAAGCGCCACGGCCGCATCAAATGCGGCCTTGGTATTTTCGGTCGCGCCATCTCTGCAGTACCCGCGATGACTAATCCAAATGACCTCGGAAACATTTTTCACATCCTGTGTCCCACTTGATTCCGGCTGAGGCATGGTCTATCGTCCGTGAGTGACTGGTTAAAAGGACAGACTATGGAACATGAATTTACACTGACCGATGCCGCGCTCTTAAAAGCGCGAGATCTTAAAGAAAATACCGAAGCCTACCACGATCTCCCCCTAAGGCTGTATATCGAAGGTAAAGGCTGTGATGGCTTTTACTATGGCGTGAGTTTTGATGCGAAGGAAGCCGGTGATCTCGAATTTGAATTCGAAGGCCTAAGGTGCATCATCGATGAGCGCGCTCATATCTTTTGCAAGGGTTCCAAGGTTGATTGGATCGATGATGAGCGTGGACAGGGCTTTTTAGTGGAAAATCCCAAAGAGAAAAACTTTCGGGGTAAATTCTATAAAAAAAGCACGTGGCGAACGCGGCTGGAAAGTCTTGCCGGGGCTCAAGGCGCAGAGTCGTGATGCACCAGGCGATAGCCGCCACCGTAGACGCTTTCTATCGTGAAATGTGAACTCATCAGATTCGTCCTTAGGCGTGACATATGCGATGACACGCTTTTGGGCGAGACCTTCACACCCTTCCAAATCTCATTGCACAAATCCTCGTGACTTAAATACCGATCCTGAAAACGCATCAGGTAGCGAAGTATCTGAGTTTCCTTGAAGGTCAGATGATTCCATTCGCCATGCGGCAGCACGCGAAACTGCTTTCCTTCAAAATCCAGACAGAGTTCACCGGCTGTGAGATACCGCAGGCCTTCGTCGTCAGTTTTCGCAAGAAGCTTTTGGACGATAAAGGGCAGCTCTCCATAGTGCGCTTCGGAGACGAAATAGGCTCGAGAGTCCGGCTTCGGCGCAAGGCCACAAACCACAAGGGCCTTAGCCTCTGGCCAATGTATTTCAATCAGCTTTTCAAGATTTTCGGTATCGCCGGCAAAGTCATCGCCACGCACGAGTATGGCATTGGGCTTAAGCGCACTTAAACGCCCAAGCTTCAGAAAATTTCGGATAGAGGCAAAGGCCCGAACCGCAACATCGCCTTGAAGGAGGCCAGCCATCGACTTCTCTCCGCGCCCTGGCTTTTCGATAACCCAGACGACTCCCATGTGAGCCTCCT
>JAZKGL010000448.1:0-13337 GCA_040385935.1 Bdellovibrionota bacterium | reverse complement strand
GGGGTTAATATCTGTATTCTTCCCCAGGCAAATTATGATGCTGCGTATAAAAGGATGATTAGATTGGGTAAGAAATTTCGAAAATGGATGCCTGCTCAGCAAAATCAGCCTAGCTCCCTCAGTGATTTGCAGAAAATCATTTGGCAAAATCGCAAATTCCTCGCTGTCGAGCAACTCAGCTACGGCGATCATGGCTTGATGGACGCTGCATCCGTCATTGCCAAGGCGATTCGCGAGAAAAAACGTATAGCTCTTTATGCTGATTACGACGTCGATGGCACCATGAGCTGCGTGAGCTGGATTTGGTTCCTGCAGGCTGTTGGGCACACCAACTATGTGCCTTATATCCCTTGTCGCTTCGAAGAGGGCTACGGGCTCAATTTGAAAGCCATCGAGCATCTCATCGATGAAGAGCATGCTGAACTTATCATCACCATGGACACCGGTATCACGGCCAATGCGGAGGCTGCGTATTGCCGCTCGCGTGGCGTCGATTTTATCTGCACCGACCATCACAAGATTCAGCCTGAAAAAATGCCAGACTGCATCATCCTCAATCCCAAGCTGCACCCTAACCCTGAGTATCAAGAAATGTGCGGCGCAGGCATAACCTTTGTCCTGCTTCGTAAGCTCTCTCAGGAGTTTCCTATCGCGCAGGAAACTTGGTCGGACATCCTTGCGCTTGTCGGAATGGCGACGATTTGTGATGTTGTGCCATTAAACGGCGTGAATCATAAACTCGCAAACCTTGGGGTTCGATCGCTTCTGCGCTCATCTCGTCCAGTGCTCAGGCGTCTTAGGGAAGCCTGCGCGCTTGAAGAGAATCTGGATGAAAAGGATGTCGGCTTTCGCATTGGTCCTCGCATCAATGCTGTCGGTCGATTGAGTCATGCAAAAGAAGTCATCAAAGCGTTTATCCACGATGACCCTGAACCTCTCGTCGCCTTTATGGGGACGTGCAATGAAGAACGAAAGCTCATTCAGACGCGTATTGTCGCTGAAGCTCATGCTTTAGCGCGCGAGTACAACGACGAGCCCATCTTATTTTTAGGCCGTGAAGGCTGGCATCCCGGAGTGGTCGGGATCGCCGCCAGCAAAATCGTCGAGAGCTATTGGAAACCCACTTGGCTCTTCGAAAGAAAAGGCGATGTGTGTAAGGGTTCGGCGCGTTCTCTTCCGGGATTTGATGTCACCGATGCCATGACCTCGGCCGCCCATCTCTTTGAAAAATTTGGTGGTCACTCAGCAGCGGGTGGATTCACTTTCCCTCAAAAAAATGAGCAGGCGCTGCGCGAGGCTCTCACCTCCTTTGCGCGCGAGAAGATGCGCGAGACTCCTGAGATTTGGCTGAGCAAAGTGAACTTTGATACTCTTTTGCCTTTGCGGTTCCTGGAACTTTCCTTAGCCGAAAGCCTCGATGGTCTAAAGCCCTTCGGCCACGGTTTTGAAGAGCCGTTGTTCTGCATCGAAGCGGAAATCAAGACCGTGCGCTTTCTCATGGATAAGGCGACCGGCGTTCCTAAGCACACCTCGATCCAGATTCACACCGAGGGCGGACTGCCTCAAAAACTGATGTTCTTTAATGAGGTTCATGAAGAACTCGAATTTATGAAGCACGCCCGCTTTTTGGTCACCGCCACCAAAAATACCTTCCGAGGGCAGACGAGTCTTTCTTTGATTGGCAAAGACTGGGAAGCGATCACCCATTAAAAGCTTTCCTGCGCATGCCATTCTCCCTTAAAATACCCCTACATCATCGTTAGGGGTATGAGCATGCTGAAGAAAGTCGGTGGTTTCTTAGCTTTGACTCTCTTCCATTCCAGCGTCGGCGTGGCCTTTCCCTACGAGGTTTTGCAAACCGATACACTCGCGCGCGAAGCCGGAACTTTAAAAAGATCCAATCAAGGTCAATTTAAATTTCGTACGGTATTGCTGACCGGAGAGATTAAAACCGAGGGTACCGAGGCCACGACCGATTCCGATGTTCTGGTGAATCAAACGCGTGCGATGCAGCAGTTTGTTATCGGCGGGAACTTTTTTCTGCGACTCAGTGCTGACAATTATTTTCGTTATGAAAAAGACGAGAGCCAGGGCGAGCCGCGCGTAGTGGGTAAAGCTACGATCGTTGAAACGCAGCCGCGACTCGATATGATTTACACCACAGCCAATAACCTTGACATCGTCTTTGGTGGCGATGCGTTTTACACACGCAATCATGAGTATAAGTTGGATGCTTCGAGTTTTACCTCGAAAGATTCCTTTCACTCAGCCTTTTATTCCAGACCTCATGTCGCAGTAGTCAAGCATGGTAGCGACTTTGATGCGGGATTTTCTTATCAACTCGGTGTCGAGAAAAAGCGTTCTTTAACCAAATCCAATTCGATCGACAACTCGGTGCTGGAACTCAAGGATACGCTCTTTGAACCAGCAACCGTCTCCATCTTCATGCGTAAGGATATCTTCGGTTCCTCACTTTACGGTGAATTCGCGGCGGTTGAAGCCAGCGGCGGGGGTAATAAAACTGCGCGTGGAGCGACGGCTCAGGAGGACTATTTTCGCGTGCAGATCGCCGGAGCGATTCCTCTCGGGAGCCAGTCTATGGTTCTTGAACCGTCCTTAATCTACAAAAGCTTATCGTATGCGGACAATCGAAATGTTTCTCTTCCCACTATCCCTGGCTTTGCCCTTCATACCGACCTTAACTTCGATAAATCCGGTATTCCCGTCTTCATCGGTCTGATACTCGTCAAAGGCACCGATGGCCAAAGTCTTCGTGAATTCAACGCCAAGTATAAGTTGATCGGCTACGGGGGCAACGTCGGCATAAATTGGGGCTTTTGATAAAATCATAGAAACCTTTCAAAGATTGTCCTGTCTAAGCCTTTGGAACTTCAATAATTTATTACAAAAGATATAGCCTTTCCTTCACCTGCCGATGAGTCCAGGGTGGAGGAAGACTTATGGGGTCACGACCTTATATCCGTTTCTATTGCCTTTCAGCACTCGTCGTTCTCTCTCTTATGGGAACGGGCTGCTCCTTTTTCGAAAAGACCGAGTCAAAGTCTGGCGGAAAGCAAGGCGCAGGCAGCGGCGTGCTGGGTGCTTCGTTAGGTGCGCCCGCGTCGGGTGAAGATGCTGAGCAGCTCACAGCACTTTATGGTGTTGCGACAACTCACGCGCCGGCTCCTGTTCGTCCCGATCCCGATCTCATCGTGCGAAATCTACTTTTGCAGTACCGGGAATCGGGCTCCACCGTCGCTCGTGAGATCGGTCGCGTCGAAGAGTTTCGTATGCTTCTCGGAGGCGCTAACGTGACTTTCACGGTTACGCCTCAGGAAACCTACGACTCCACTTCACTTCTCGCTGAGATGAAAGTCGCGGGGGAAATCTGCCGAAGCCTGATTAATCCCTCCTCTAACGATCATCCGGGTTGGGCCACGATCCTTCCCGCAGAGCCTACCAAACTGAGCGAAAACCTCTCGTTTTTGGCCCAGCGTTTTCTCGGTGTTCCTACCGATCGTATCGATCCCGTCTCCCTTGAAACCTTGACTACCATAGTCAACGCTTCCAAAAAAGACGGCGCGATCAAACTCGAAAGTTATATCCCGGCTTGCGTCACACTTGTTCTTGATGCGGAGGCGCTGCTGCTATGAAAAATTTCATTCGCGTAATCACACTCTTTTTTGCGTTGGCGCCTATGCTGCAGGCGGCCGAGGATTTGCCTTCGGCTCTGCGTCGATCGAAATTTATTCTCAACGGCCTCATGCCGCGTGAGGCTGAATTTCAAACGGACGCAGCCAGTCAAGAGGCGTATCGAAATGCGGTGCGTACCTATATCGAAAGTGATCAGTTCTACAATGCGGCTCTTCGTTATCACGAGCGGGTTCTCGGTGTTGGTTTGCCTGAAGACTATATGGAAGAACTGCTGCGCGATGATATCGATGGGAAGCAGGAGAAGTTTGCGACGATCACGTGCGGTCGGTTTGCCGAAGGGCAAGGGCGATTTATCTGCGGCTGGTCAAGCTTGATTACTCAGCGCAAAGGCACCGGCTGTACGCAGGCCTCCGAGCGTCCTGTCTCGGTCTTCTGGTATCCAAAAATCGTAGCGTGGGTTTGTCCTTCGGTGGTCAATGCGTGCGGACAAGACCTCAGCAAATGCTTTGTGCGCAGCTCCGAAGAAAATGAAGCCCGTAACAGCGAACTCGGAACGACAGAAAACTTCGACTCGCGTTTTGCCGTCATGCGTTCCCTTAGTCGTCAGGCGGCTGGCCTCGCTACTGCAGTGGCTGTCGAGAACTATCCTTATACGAAAATTCTAGAGCCAGGACTCACGGCCGTAGATGGTGCGATCGCTCACTTTTATAGCCAAAAGCATCATTTCCGTATCAATGAATTGGATCTCGATCCTGAAATCGTTTCGATACTCAGCAACACCGCTTTGCCTGATACGCGTTATAAATTATTGAAGACGACCCATGCGAATCCCAACACGGGTGGGATACTCTCCACCTTCGGTTGGCTAAGACGTTACGACAAAAACCGAACGCGTGGGAACGAGCTTTATAAACGACTCCTTTGCCGAGATTTTACAGCCGATCTTCCTCGGGTGTTTCCTCAGGACCCGGGTAACCTTAGAGAAACCGAAGGCTGCAAGGGCTGTCACTCGACTCTCGATCCGCTGGCCGATTTCTTTAAAGCTTGGGGCGAAGGGGCTGACCTTTACTCGGGACGCCAAGCTTTGGTGTCGACTGAGTTCGCTGGCAAGCAAGGCACGACACTCGCCGATCTCGCCAATATCATTCGTAACGATGAGGCCTTTGCCACCTGTACTGTACAAAACGTTTGGGGCTGGCTCATGGGTCGTAAATTCTATACGGATGAAGAGCCTTTGCGCACCGCATTCAAGGATTATTTCATTCGCTCCAATTATAGTTTCAAAGAACTCGTCTATGCGATCACCACTCACCCTTCCTTTATGGAAGGCACACGAAGCGATGCGATCGTAACGGATCCTTTGACCGCGCCTCCTTTGGGAACGGTTCCCGAAGCCGTTGCGACGACCTGTGATCGCACCTACACCTATGCAGCCGATATCGCCCCGAACATCACTCTATGTACGAGCTGTCATAGAGCTGGGACGTCCCGTCAAAGTCTGGAGACTGAGGCTCAGTGGGGCATCTGGGGTAATACCGCAGTGCAAATGATGGGCTCAGGGCAAATGCCTCCGGGTCCCTCGAACTCTCAAGTGCAAACGCTTCGCAAAGCGGTCCAGTGTTGGAAGGAGCAAAATCCATGAGCAAGAAACTATCACGCGAAGCTCTCAAGCAAAGCATCATCAGCGGCACAGGCCATGGACATATCTGTCATCCGTCGCAGATCGAAGATCTCACGCGCCGCGAACTCTTGCTCGGCGGTTCCTATCTCACAGGCTTTGCGTTAGCTTCGCAAATGTTGAATACAGGTACGGCGATGGCCGCGCCTAGCGCGTACCCTGTGCAGCGAAGACTCGTGTGGATCAATATGAGTGGTGGCTGGGATATTCTCGAGGCGACCGATCCTAAACGTGGATCGACATCGGGTATCGATATGGTTTACGACTACGGCGCCGCGCATCGCCTCACTGGCAGTGCTTCGGAAGACCGTATAGGTCGTTGGTTGGGCCGACTTGCGACTCATGGTAACGATATGGTTGTTGTTCGTGGAATGAACATGGGAACAACATCTCACATGGCCGGATCGATTTATATGGATACCGGTGTTTTAAGTAACACTGGGACTGTGAATGCGGCTTCTATTCCTGCGATCGTCGCTTCGGAAAGTCAGGCGACCATTCCTATCATTCAATTGAATGGCGGGAGCGATCCGCGAACCGACCGTGGGCTTCTCAGTCCCGTATCTGTCGTTCGCGCACAAAATCTTGATCTTTATCGATCGATGTATCCGGAATCCAAAGATGAACTCGATCAAAAGCTGATGATACTCGATCATATCAAGACTTCTGCGGAGCGTGTTGAAGCCCGCACAGGAGCTTCCGATCGCCTCACAGCTGTAAAGACCGCGCAGGAGAAAATCCGAGTTCAATTCACCGATCAAGTCGGTAGCAAACTTGCGCTTACCGAATCCGATCGCGCAGCCTTTGTTGCCGGGGCTCCAAACACTGTAAATGGGGGTGCACGGGATGCGTTTGCCCTTTCACTCAAACTTTTGACGAATAATCTTGTCACCTGTTTGAACCTGGGCATAGGCGGGTTTGATACGCACGCAAATCAAGATCGTCAGATGGCGCCTATCATGGATAGCTTTGACTATCTTTTGGCAACTTTTGTCGCTCAACTGAAGGCTGCCAATCAACTCGATAATACTCTCATCGTTGTTTACTCAGACTTTGGTCGCACACCTAAAGTCAATAACAGCTCAGGCCGCGATCATTGGCCCGTGGGTGGCGCACTGATGATAGGCGGGGGTATTCAAGGCGGACGATTTGTTGGTGTGACCGATAATGATTTGCGTGGTCTGAACATCAACGCAACAACCGGAGCGACCGATGCTGCAGGGCTCAACTTAAATCCAACCCATCTCGGCGGAAGCATACTGAGCCTCACCCTCGGCAGTGCTTACATGCAGTATCGAACCTATTTGGAATCGATACCCGCACTCACGCAGTTG
The DNA here is from genome assembly GCA_040385935.1 of Bdellovibrionota bacterium. GTDB lineage: Bacteria > Bdellovibrionota_B > Oligoflexia > Oligoflexales > Oligoflexaceae > Oligoflexus. The sequence goes on along the minus strand of JAZKGL010000448.1, from coordinate 6,671 downwards.
AGGGTCTGACCGATGCGAAAGCTGCTATGGATAGCACTAGGCCTTGCAGGAACCGCTGAGGCTAATATTTTAGAGGAACGAGTTTTCACCGGCAGTCAACAGATGGTACCCTCACCGTTTGTCTTAAATCCGGCTGCGAATCTGACGAGTCTTACGCTCTTTGCGGTCGAGCATTCCAAACGGGATGACAATGTTTCATTCCTTTTGAATCCTGGGCAAAATGAAGCCGAAGTGAAAGAAAAGATTTCAAACAAAGATATTATGCTCGGCGGGCAATACCCTCTGGGTGGAGCCTCGCTAGGCGCGCAGTACTCAGAGCAGCGCCGAACCGTCTCTGCCCGTCACATCAATCGCAATGAAGATAATAACGAACTCTTCGTGGCGCGCGACTATCGCGTGAATTTTTGTGTGGATTTTACTCCCCAGCTTCGCGGTGCTTTCACCTTTCATCACACGGCTATCCAAGCCGATCTTGAAGGCAATTTCTTCGTAAATGATCAAGATAGAACGCGATACAAGGGCACACTTTCTGGCTATGGTCTGGGCCTGAACTATCAACTCGGACCTTTGGCGATCGGCGCTTTCTCGCATGCTCCGATGCGAGGCAAAGCTATGGTTGAAGGTGAGCAAAAGATCGTGACGGAACCTGGCGTCTACGGAGCCACCTTTAACTTTCGCGCGACGCCGGTACTGAATATCGCTTTTAACGTCTTGCGGTGGTCTTATAAACACGATGAGCGCGATGACGAAGCCACAAGCCCTACTGAACAGCAGGGAATATCCTTGCGCGGACTTGACATCAATCAGTTCCTTCGTAAAACCATGGCATATGGCGTTGCCGGTGAATACGGAATCACACCTATGATCTTTGCCAAAGCAAGTCTGACTCGTCAGGAAGGTGTTTTCCTTTTTGATGGCGATCGTGTGCCGGGTGATAGCAAAGATGCCGAGACGAAGGTCAGGTACAATGAAATTCGTGCCGGCGTGGCTGTTAAAAACAGAGCATTTTTAGCAGAATTTGGCTTGTTGATGAATTCGGCAGAGGAAGGCAGTTTTCGAAATAACTCACGGTTTGGTCGGATGAGCAACTACAAGGCCAAAGGCACCGGAGCGATCCTAGCTCTTGGCGGTGCCTTCTAGTAAATGCATTAAAGCTTGATCTGAGTCGGAGTCTGTAAGACGCGACTCAGTTCCTCAGAGGGTTTGATAGACTGCGATTTCAAAGTTAATATAACCTTTGGCTCATAAACCAAGGGAATGCCCGGTAGATCACTCATAAACTGCTTATCCAGCCGTCCAAACTGTCTGACGAAATGATTGAGATCGATCTCACGCAGCATGTTATCCAGCAGCTTGTCGACGACATGAGCATCCCATGCCGAATAATTCGCACCGAAATGATTGTTTTCCCGATTGGGAATAGCAAGCGAATGAAAAAGATTGTTGGGAATCGACAGCTGCGGCAAAGTCCAATTCACACAGGCCACATCTTTGAATCGTCTCTCAGCGACTACCTTTTTCATGTAGTCGGCATTCTCAGGATGATCGACTTCAAGTTTAATCCCAAGCTTAGAAAGATCAGCACTCAGAACCGCTAGCCAGCGGTCGTCGAGACGTTCTTTTGGACAGCTCAGATTCAAAATAAACCTTTGACCCTCCGAAGTCCTGAGACCGTCTGGGCCTTTGATCCAGCCGCTTTGATCCAGAATCTGTGCGGCTTGCTTTAAGTTATAAGGCGGTTGACGCGCGCGATCGAGACGAGTCGCGAAGGCATCGGACAGTAATCCGTTGCCGGCCGTGGCTAGGCCATTGAATTGAATCTTATTCAACGCCTCGCGATTGATCGCATAGAAAAGAGCTTGGCGGAGCTGAGGATTGACGAGTAGAGGGCTATGCAAGTTCAACAGCAGAACGTCCATCGTATCGCTCGGCTTACCGGCCTTGCCATAGACATTCGCCATCTCTGGCCAGCTTAAAGCCATCGATTCGTAGTCTTGCCAGGAGAGTTCATCGCTTTGATCGACAGCCGAAGATTTGAGTGCTGCAAGCAGATCATCTTTCGTTTTGTAGAAACGCACGAGAAGAGGCTGGTCAGGCTTTTGTTCCCACTCGGTTTTCTCGTTGGTGACGAGCTGAAAGGAGCTGTCGGTCGCAGATTCAACTCGATAGGTCCCATAGGTAAACGAGGGGTCAGAGATGAGTTTAATCGAATCCAGAGGGCGAGCCGAAAGACCTTCGAGATCTTTTGCGCGGTGAAGGGGCAAAAGTGAAATCGCAAAGAGCTGAAAAGCATCGGAGCGGCGATGTCTGAGAACCAAGGTGATCTTGCGGCTTTGTTCTTTATCCAGCTCGATGCGACGAATAGGAAGTATGGGATGTTCACCTGCCGGATAGTTGGCTTTGGCCATCTGTTCGAGCGTGAATTTAACATCTTTCGCAGTGATCGCCGTGCCATCACCCCACTTCAAATCTTTTTTCAGCTCCATGGAAATGACGAAGGTCCCGCTTTCGCCCTTACGCACCTCAACCGTGGGAACATCTTTACAAAGCGTGCAGCGAACGCGGCCATCCAACCCAACATTTAAGATAGGCGGAAAGAGTAGGTTACGAATCATCGAAGAATCGCCACTGTACTGCTTATAGGGCATCACAGTTTGCGCGGGAATCAACGTCCCTAGCGTGAAAGGGCGATCGGCTGTTTGCGCGTTCAGGCGAAACGCGCTGAAAGCTAAGCTCATATAGAATCCGATGAGGAGTATCGTGGGGCGCTTCAGCATCGATTTACTCTGTCCTTGTTGGGCGATCGGTTGCGTTCTTAGTTTAAGCCAAATCAAAGGCGACTGACACCAGAAGGTTTTCCGCCTGGACTCAGACTGCCTTGGCCGGGTATTCTCTTAGGAAATCAAGATATTAGTTGCGTTTTGAGACCTCAATGTCCGTCATTACGAGTGCGTTGGGAAAATGCCTTAAAGCGGGAGACCTCGGCCAGTGAAGAAAAATCTCGCTAAATGGTTGGTCAATTCGTCCATCAATCCAAAGACTGCTTTGGCTTTGGCCACAATTTGGACCATGGCTCTTCTCGCCTTCTCGCACTTTGCCCCAATGCGAAAGATTGAAACTCGGGTGGTCTCACCTGTGCTCTTTCATGTGCGAGAACTTCTTCATAGATCACCGCCGTTGGCTCCTCAGATTAAAATCTTTGCGGTGGATGATGTCACGGTCACTTTCATTCGTGGAACGGATCTCAATCTGTCTCAGTGGGCGAATGTCATGGAAGCGCTTGATTCCAAATCGCCCAAAGCGATTGTGGTCGATGCCTTGTTTGGGACTTTGTCAGCTGACGCAGAAGAAGATAGAGAATCGATGGAACGTTTAAAGGCGGTAAAAACTCCGATTTATTCCGGAGCGTTTCCTGCGCCCGGTGAAATTTTCGGCCGCAAGACTCTTCCCTTAGAAAAGTCCCCTTATCAGACGCAAACCTACGGCAGTGATCTGTATGCTTTGCCAAGCTTTGAAGCCTCAACCATCTACGGGACAGCGCCCTCTCTTCGCGACGTCTTTACGAGGCCTGGGCACATACTCTACGGTGAAGACGAAGGAAGTTTCTATCCGTTCCTGAAACTCAGGGAAAACCGAGTGCTTCCTCATGTCATGCTCCTGCCTTTTATCGATACCAAGATTCTAGGGAATCATATAGACGTCGGAGGCACGCACTTCACTCTCACCAAAAATGGGAGCGTGCCGATCAATTTTGGTCTTAGGGCGGACTATAACAAACGCGTTCGTCCGATGGTGCATCTGCTTCGCAAAGAATGGAATAAAGTGGCTCTCGACTCGGTGATGCCGGGCGATTTTGTTTATCTCGTTCCGATGTTCTACACGGGAAATACCGACTTCAAGCCGAGCCCGATCGGACTCATTCCCGGTGCGTACTCCCATCTTGCGATTCTGAACAGCATACTCACTCACCAGACCGTGCGAACGCTTGAGATTGAAAGCCTGTTGATCGTGGCGTTTGCTCTGCTGTTTACTTTGCTGGCTTGGCGAGCCAATCCATTGAGTTTGATACTGGCCCTCATCCTTGGTTCCTTTGGTTTTATCGCGGTGTGTCTGCTGCTCTTTTCCTATCAGGATCTTATTATCCCGTACCTTCTTCCGCAGGTCTCGATCGCTGGAGTCGGAATCAGTTTGCTTATGCTCAGGTTTATGATTGCCGATCGTAAAGCGCGGATGATTCGCCAAGCCCTGGAAGGGATAGTAAGGCCAGATGCTTTGGCTCTGCTTCAAAGATTTCCTGAAAAGCTGTCGCCTTCACTCGACGCGCGTGAAAGGGTTCTCACGGTCGTCTTTATCGATATCGTCGGCTTCTCGCTGATGGTGGAAAACCAACAGCCGCGCATGGCCTTTGAAGGTCTGCAAACGGTGATCAGTGAGATTACGGAGATTATTCACCGGCACGGCGGAACGGTAAACAAGACTCTGGGCGATGGGCTCCTTTGTTTTTTTGGTTATGCACTGGAGGCCAACTCCGAGGTGAGCAATCACGCAGAGGAAGCCATGGGCGCGGCCTTTGAAATTCAGCAAAACAATGTGGCCCGCATCCTCGAGTCGGCCAGGACTCCCAATCCGGTCTTTCCCTTGCGCGTAGGGATAAACACCGGAGCTGTTTTTATGGGAAATCTAGGTTCAGGGGAGCGGCTTGATATCACTGTCGTTGGAAACGGGGTGAACTTTGCCAAGCGTCTTGAGAGCGCCTGTAACTCACACTTGGTTCTCATAGGTCGATCCACTTACGATTTACTTGGCGATCCTAAGACTTATGGCGGCGCGCTGCGGCGCTGGATATCGATTAAGCACAAGGATAAGTCGGTGGAAAGCTGGGAGTTTGACCCGTTCTTTCGTGAGACTGAGGTACGCATCAAGGCCGATGGGGTTCACGAGATGTTTGCGAGCAGCACCAAACGTAGTTAAATTAAGGGCGAAGTTTTCTGAAACCTTGGCTAGTATGTCCCACGGAGGACATCTATGCCGCATCGCGTAATCAAATTTTGGCAAAGCCTGATCCTGATTGCGGGACTGTTCTTGTCGGATTTACTCTATGCCTGTCCGGGTTTGCTCCTTGCTCAGCACATACCTTTTTTTGAAACGAGTCGCATTCGCCGTGATCGGCTTTCGCTTTATTCCTACAATGGAAAATGGACACCCATTCCTTTGCAGCTCGATCCTCTCGATCGTGATGGCGCTTTAGTCTTTCCTAAAGACGCTGCATGGACGAAAGACAATTTAGAGCCGAAGGATCGATTGAGTTTCAATATCGATCAGTTTGCCGCTCGGTATGATACGGCCGCACGACTCAAGACCCAAGGCGATCTTCCGTGCGGTACGCGTGAACTCATCGAGCTAAAGTATCAAGGCAAGTACGCATATCTGATGACCTGCGAACAAGATCCTATCGCTCGTCAGTCGCGACCGGTTACTCACGATGAAGCGGCTCGCACTGTTCGCACAGGCGATTATTCCTATGTCTATACCAAGTCTAATCATCTGGTTTTTGAAAATATCAAAGTCGCCGAATCGAACGCATCCAAGACTATGATACCCGTGGCGAAAGATTCCGATCTCTTGATCGTCGGCGATGTGAAAAAGTTTTTCACGCTCTACTTTGATTCCTCCGATATCGATGCTGAGATCAAATATAAACGGCAAGGCGCGATGGGCCTCATGGGGGGCATGGAATTCTTTCTGCGCATCATGGCTTTCAAAATCGATTTGCAGCTGCTCCCCGAAGTGAATTTTTTCGAAGACTCCATGTTCATGCCGATGATGATGACTCTGCCTGTCGATGCTCGAACCTATCTAAGACGCGGCAGCGGTATCTACTACTCGTGGGCGTCGGAACCGGATGTTGAGTGGCTGTGGAATGAGAGTCGCCTCGACGATCTCAATCTTGAGCTTTTGAACCCCAATTCGACTCTTCCGCTCAGCCTGCCTTCGAGCAAACATTGCGATAGTCGATACTGCCTCTATACGATCGTGGCCAAAGCCAAAGGTCGACCATTCGTTATGAACTTTAAGATCAATCGCAAAGCCGCCGACCTCGGATTTTTCCCCCAGCTTATCCGAGATGTTTCGGCAGCGGAAAAAAAGATAGGCCACAAGTTGGGGCGCTTTCCGGCCGCGGGTCGCGTTGCAATTTATTTTGAAACCGCGCGTTTACCCAAGGGCACTCATACTTGGGATTTTTGGATATACTTTCCCGACAAAAACGCCGATGAAAAATGCACGTTTCGCATCGATCGCGAAAACGTTTCGTCCTTACTTAAAGGTTAATTCATGAACCGTCTCCCTGCGGTGATCTTTCATCTGATTCCCGTTATCCCATTTGCTTTGCACTATCCCTACGTCGGTATCTCAGCTCTTTTGCTCGTAGGTCTTGCGTATATCAAGGTGCAAAAACTCCGGGTCTTGGTTGCCGATGAAATCAGAAAACACGGAAAGGCCGACTCAACGATTATACCTGCCCTTGAATTTTGGGAGCGATTGACTTTCTTGCCGGTCCGAGAGGGTGAATAATTAAAAAGTCTCAGCGGATTCTCGTTTTGTCGTTCGTTTAAGTCTGGGTTGCTTTATGTGGTGCGTTTTCCCTCGGGATAGCGCTTCGCTGGTGCCTC
>JAZKGL010000447.1:0-22439 GCA_040385935.1 Bdellovibrionota bacterium | reverse complement strand
ATATTTGTGCGTAATCGGCAGAAACGTAAGGAGTTACGATGTTCAAACACCTCTTCCGCTTTTTCTTATCCATAGGACTTTGGACTGGAGCAGTAGCCATGGCAGCACCGGGTGATGTATTCCCATTAAAAATGGAACAAAAGGATCTACCAAACGGTCTTCGTATTATCGTGGTGCCTACGGGATTTCCCAATCTTGTCTCTTTGCAAATCCCAGTTCAGACGGGATCACGCAATGAAATCGAAGAAGGCAAAACCGGGTTTGCTCACTTTTTTGAACACATGATGTTTCGCGGAACCAAGACGATCTCTTCGGTTCAGTATCAAGATTATTTGAAAAAGATGGGTGCTCGGCAGAACGCCTACACATCGAGCGATTTTACCAACTACCACACCACTTTTGCCAAAGACGATCTTGAGCTTATGTTAAGACTCGAAGCGGATCGCTTTATGAACCTTGAGTACAGCGAATCAGGTTTCAAAACCGAGGCTCGCGCAGTCCTCGGCGAATACAACAAGAACAGCGCACAGCCGGGCAGCAAGCTTTATGAAGCGACCCGAAACGCGGCTTATACCACTCACACCTACAAACATACGACTATGGGCTTTATCAAAGACATCGAGGATATGCCCAATCAGTTTGCTTATTCGAAAACTTTCTTTGACCGTTGGTATCGACCTGAGAACACCGCGATCATCGTTGCGGGCGATGTCGAACCCAAGAAAGTTTTTGCCCTGGTTGAAAAGTATTTCAGCATTTGGAAAAAGGGAAGTTATAAGTCGACGATTCCTGCTGAGCCGGCGGCGAAGGCCCCCGTGTACGTTCATGTTCCTTGGGAAAGCCCAACCCTCACCCGTCTTGAGCTGAGCTTTCACGGGCCGGCCTTCTCGACCAAAGATAAGGATTACGCAGCGCTGAGCCTGCTCTTCGAACTCGGCTTTGGTCAGACCTCACCGCTTTACAAACAACTTGTCATCGATGAACAAAAGCTGGACGGTCTCGCCGGTGAGCCTGCCGATTCCAAAGATCCCGATCTTTACGGAGTGTCGGCGCGACTCAAAGATTCCAAAGACATTCTTTACGTGCGCGATGCGATTTTGAAAACGCTGATGAAATTCACCGAGGCACCCGTCGATGCCGAAGAACTCAATACCATCCGCTCCAATCAACGATACTCGATCGGCAAGGGCCTCGATAACACCGAAAGTATCGCATCCATGCTAGCCCGTTTTGTTCATTACGATCGCGATCCTCAAACGCTCAATAAGGTTGTGCGATTGATGGATACCATCACGCCAGCCGATATTCAAAAGGCCGCGCAAAAGTATTTTACTGAGAATAATCTTGTCATCGCGACCCTGGCCAATGGCGAGCTACCAAAGGAAATTTCCGTAGCCCCTAAGCTTGCCAGCTATAAGGCGGTCTCGGCTGAGCTAAGAAAAGACGTCAAAGTCATTTTGCAAAAGAATAAGAGTCCGTTTCTCGATCTGAAATTCAGCTTTAAATCGGGCTCGAGTCTTGATCCCAAAGGCAAAGAAGGCCTGGCGAATCTTTCGGCTTCGATGATCACCGGCGGCGGCTCCAAGGCTCGCACCTTCGACGAAATTCAAAAAGCTCTCTTTCCGCTGGCTGTGACCTTTGGTGATCGTGTGGACAAAGAGATGACGACGTTTACCATTCGCGTGCACAAGGATCATGCGGCCAAAGTCGTCGATCTTTTGATGCCTTCCCTTCTTGAGCCAGGTCTTCGAGGCGATGATTTCACGCGGGTCAAAGCGGATATCATCAATCAACTCAACAATGACCTGCGCACCAATAATGAGGAAGAGCTCGGCAAAGAGCGTCTTCAGGAACTTCTTCACCTCAACTCGGCTTATGCTCATCCTGTCATAGGAACAGGCGCAGGCCTGGCAGCGATTCAGATCGCGGATGCCCAGGACTTTATCAAGCGTACCTACACCCAGGGCGCGCTTACCGTTGGTATCAACGGCGATGTCACCGATGAATTGATCGCCAAGTTGAAAAAATCTTTGGCGGCTTTACCCGCTGGCGATGCGGCAGCCGCAACAAAAATTGCGACGTCGATGCCGAGCGGAATCAAAGTTAACATCATCGAAAAGAATACGCGTGCAACAGCGATTTCATTTGGTCATCCGATTGAAGTCAATCGCTCACATCCCGATTTTGCAGCACTATGGCTCGCCCGCGCCTGGCTCGGCGAGCACCGCAGCTCGATGTCGCATCTATTTGATCGTATCCGCGAAGTCCGTGGCATGAATTACGGGGATTATGCGTATATCGAAGCCTTTCCTGGTGCAGGCTATCAGTTCTTTCCTTCTGCAAACGTCGCGCGCCATAGCCAAATCTTTGAGGTTTGGATACGGCCTGTCACGCCAGAGAACGCACAGATGGCCCTTCGAATCGCCATCTACGAACTGGATAAATTGATCAAAAACGGATTGACCCAGGAAGAATTCGAAACGGTTCGTGAGTACCTCATGAAAAACGTCTTCGTGATGACGGCAACCCAGGCGCAGCAGCTCGGTTATGCGATCGATTCCGCCTTCTACGGGACACCTGAGTACACCCAGTTCATGCGTGATCGCTTGCAAAAGCTCACACTCGCTGATGTGAACAACGCGATCAAGAAACATCTGAGTGCTTCGAATCTTCAGGTCGTCGTGATTGCAAAGGACGCCAAAGATTTGAAAGACAAGCTCCTCAAGGATACCTTCTCGCCGATCAAATATGATGGCGAGAAACCTAAGGAGCTCCTGGATGAAGATCAAGTGATCGGCAATTTGAAGCTCGGCATAAAATCAGTCGACATCACGCCCGTCACGGATATTTTCAAGTAATCACACGTTTTAGAAGACCATCCACGTCTTTGGACGTGGTATCAAACGCACAAACCAATCGTAGCAGTCCGGTCGGCTTATCCCAAAGATAAGCCGGCCCTTGTTGTTTTATCCGCGCTGCGTATGGTTCAGGGACGATCACGAATACTTCGTTGGCTTCGGTCGGATAAGGAAACACTGCCCCTGGAATCAATGTTTCAATCGCCGATCGAAGATAAAGCGCCATGGCATTGGCATGGGAAGCATTGTCTCGCCAGAGATTATTTTCAAGATAAGGCAAGAACTGACAACTCAAATAACGCATTTTCGAAGCGAGCTGCATGCTCTGTTTGCGCACAAAAGAGAATTTATCGGCGATTTCCGGGTTTAAAAAGACCACGGCCTCGGCACACAACAATCCATTTTTTGTTCCACCGAAACTTAAAATATCAATGTGTTTGGCCAGATCGGCAAACGAGCACCCAAGGTGAACGGCGGCATTAGACAGACGCGCGCCATCCATATGAACAAGCAATTTTTTTGCGTGAGCTATCTCACACAGCGCGCGAATGTCTTCTAAAGTGTAGACCGTCCCCATCTCGGTAGCCTGCGTGAGACTGATGAGTTTAGGAAGCACGCGATGCGGATCGTCTGGATTGATTTGCAAGTCTTCGACAACCGATAGCGGAAGCTTTCCGCCCTGATGATCGAAGGCAAGGATTTTACTTCCGGTGTTATACTCGGGAGCACCGCACTCGTCCTCGTTGATATGGGCGATATCGGTTGCAATCACGGCTTCAAACGAACGGCAGGCCGCTCGAATCGCCAAGGTATTGGCCGCCGTTCCTGTGAAAACGAAGAAGACTTCGGCATCCTTTCGGCCCACAGCTTCACGAATCAATTCCCGCGCGCGAGCGGTCACCGGATCCGCGCCGTAAGCCGGCATATGACCCGTATTCGCGTCGGCCAGCGCCTTGAGAACGAGGGGATGCACACCCGAATGATTGTCGCTTCCGAAACTTTTTTGTGTTACGCCTTGGTTCATATAATCTCCGCGTTCATGACGACGAAATTGAGGAGCCAGAAGATGACGAGAAAAGTGAAAGCCGCTGTTGCCTGGGGCCCCGGCGAACCTCTCCGCATTGAAACCGTTGACCTCGAAGGTCCGAAAAAGGGCGAAGTCCTGGTCCGCATTACGGCCTCAGGCGTTTGCCATACGGACGCTTTCACATTATCCGGTGCCGACCCTGAGGGGCTTTTCCCTGTGATCTTGGGTCATGAAGGCGCTGGCGTCGTCGAAGAAGTCGGCGAGGGCGTCACCTCGCTGAAAAAAGGCGATCATGTGATCCCTCTCTACACTCCCGAGTGCCGCACGTGTAAATTCTGCCTTTCCGGTAAAACGAATCTTTGCCAAAGAATTCGCGAGACGCAAGGCAAAGGGCTAATGCCGGATGGAACCTCGCGTTTCTCAAAAGACGGCAAACCGATTTTCCACTACATGGGCACCTCGACCTTTGCGGAATATACCGTCTGCGCAGAAATTTCTCTCGCCAAAATCGATCCCAAAGCACCGCTCAACAAAGTCTGTCTCCTCGGCTGCGGTGTCACGACCGGCATCGGAGCCGTTCTCAATACGGCTAAGGTAGAAAAAGGCGCGACCATCGCCGTCTTTGGTATCGGCGGAATCGGTCTCTCTGTAATCCAGGGTGCTAAGACCGCGGGCGCCGGACGCATTATCGCTGTCGATACGAATCCATCAAAAGAAGAAATGGCGCGATCGTTCGGAGCCACTGACTTTGTGAATCCCAAGACTGTCGATAATATCGTCCAACACCTCGTGGCAATGACCGATGGTGGCGTCGATTACTCGTTTGAATGTGTGGGCAACGTTAAGCTTATGCGGGACGCGCTTGAGTGTTGTCACAAGGGTTGGGGCCAGTCGATTATCATCGGCGTCGCGGGCGCGGGTCAGGAAATTTCGACTCGACCCTTCCAACTCGTGACAGGTCGCGTGTGGAAGGGCTCGGCGTTTGGCGGCGTGAAAGGCCGGACGGAGCTTCCGGGATATGTCGATCAATATATGTCAGGCAAAATCAAACTTGACGAACTCGTCACGTTTGAAATGCCTATCGAAGAGATCAATAAGGCTTTTGACTACATGCACGAGGGCAAAAGCATTCGTAGCGTTGTGACATTCTAAAGCCCACATTCATAGGTCATGGCAGAGGGATAAACTCTCTGTCATCGCCTGGAATCGGCGGAAACCGCACACTTTCTTTCCTCGGACCCTTCATCCACTCCGCTTTCACTTCGTCAATCCTCTCTTTGCGACTGCTGACAAAGTTCCATTCGATAAATCGTGGTCCAATATTTTTGCCGCCCAGTATCATAACGTGTGAGTCTTCGGTGGCTGAGAACGTGAGATCACCGTCGACAGCAATCATCGTGTAGGGCTCAGCGATTTCGCTACCGACCTTCACGCGACCTTTCACAACATAAACAGAAAGCTCGCGGCCTTCGGCAGGCAGGCTCACCGACTGCTTAGCCATGAGTTTGATCTCTGCATAAATCATATCGGATAAGACCGGAACCGGACTCTCGACACCAAACCCTTTGCCGAGGAGCAATTTACCCTTGACGCCATCCTTCTCAAACATCGGCAAGGTCGCAGCTGGATGATGAGAAAAGCTCGCCTCGCGCTCTTCTTCATCGAGCGGCAATGCAACCCAAAGTTGAATACCATTCACGCGATGAACGACGCTTCGAAGGTGATCCGGCGTCCGTTCGGAGTGAACGATGCCGCGACCCGAGGTCATCCAATTGATAGCGCCGGGCTCGATCAACTGATCGCTGCCGAGACTATCCCGATGCTCGATCGCGCCTTCGAATAAATAGGTGACAGTTGCAAGATTGATATGCGGGTGAGGCCGCACATCCATAGCTGTACCCGGATGAAACTCAGCAGGGCCCATGTGATCGAAAAATATAAACGGTCCAACCATCTTACGCGAAATGTGTGGCAGAACCCTTTGTACGCGCAAAGCACCCAAATCGCGCTCGCGGCCTTTTATTATATCCATTGTCTCATCCTACTACAGTCGTTTGAATCGTTACCGATCCGCTCAGTACTTTATGAATCGGACATTTGTTCGCGATCTGCTCAAGTCGCTCGCGCATCTCGGGTGTCAGCTTCTCGGAGAACGAGATACTTCGCTCCATCACAGTACCCGTCGCACTCTCACTTTCAACTCGCACCTGACACGTGACCACACCGAGATTCCATTCTTTTCGCTGCGCATACAGTTCCAGTGTAAGTATCGTGCAGGCCGAAAGCGAAGCTTCAAGCAAAGCGTGGGGATCAGGCGCTTCGTCATTGCCGCCTTGCGCGCGGCTGAGACCCGAACTTAAAGTATGTGCGCCTGCAGCTAGCTCCACATGAAGTTTGCCTTGGCTCTTACCTTCGACCATAGTGTTCTCCTTCAGACGACTCAGGGTTTCTTAGGCTCAGATGGTTTATCGTGATTCATGTGTTTGGAGTGATCCATGCCGGCCTTGTTCATCATCTGATGAATCGGACTCTTTGGATCACTCATTGGATTTTGCTTCTCCTCGCCGAGATCAGCGATAAATTTTTGCATCACTTTGTCTTCACCGCCCACCTTCATATACACCCGAACTTCCCACTGACCAGAGGCCATAAATAGGATGTTCGTCACATCATAGACTCCGATTTGCGGCTCGCCCTTTGGATTCATAACAGGAAGAACGGTCGGCTCAACCAAACCATAGCTGTGAGTTTTCATCCACACTGAAACAGAAAGATCACCAGGCGGCGGCACGAGATCGCCAGACTCGCTCCGAACCTCAAGCCTTAACGTGAGATCTTTATCGACGACTGGTTTTTCTTTCCAGTACGCATCCACCGAGACTTTTTGCGGCTTGAATTCCATGCGAGCGGCTCGGCCGTTCGAGACAGATGTTTGCGCCGTGTGGCTGCAACCCAGAAAAACTATGCTTAGAACTGTAGGCAAAAATCTCATGTCGTATTCCACTCAAGATAAAACTTATTTCTTAACGATAGCAAGTCGTATGAGAGACACGCAGCTGATGATGAACCACGCACCTTCCAAAACGATAAAACCATATTGATTATTGACCAAAGCCGCGAGGAATAACCCAAACGAGCCAAACGCATTCAAGCTCTGAAAGGTCCATCGACTAAGATAGCCTGGCCGAATACTCTCAACCGCATAGGCTATTAATATAAGAAAAGCGCCGATGAGCGATGCAATTTGATCCCAGCTCAAAACCATTTGGAATCTCCTTTAGCCCAGGCTGCGATAACATGATAACCAAAGTCTATCGTAGCGTTTACGGTATCGGAAACAAGCTGAGTGTTATCGGTAAATGGGTCATCGTCGCCGACAATGGCCAAGATCGCGCCGCCTCGCACGCCAGGACCTTCGGTATCCTCGCCCCGCGCGGCATAATCGGCATTTTGTATCAGGGTAAGCAGCTGCGCGCATTCCATTTCTGAAGCCAGGACGCCTGCCGCCTTAAGATGATCCATGTACACTTTATTTTTCTCGACCAAAGGTCCTTGACCGAATTCCCGCGCATAAAGCGAATCTTTGGTATGAACAAGGCCAAGGGAAAGCTTTCTCTCAAGCCCTTTCTCTTTGGCCACACGCCGTGTGACGTCAAGAAAATCGAGAGAACTGAGGACAGGGATCGATGGATCGATGTAGTGCCGCGATGTCCCTTCGTCCCGAACCGCAGCAGTCGGCACGACTATGTGTCCCACGCGTATCGTTTTGGGTTGTAGCGAGCCAGCAGTCCCGACGCGAATGATGCGTCGTGCGCCGATCTGCAAAAGTTCGGTCGCGATGATATCCATACTCGGACACCCCATCCCCGAACTCATGATGCCGATATCAATCTTCTGACCGTTTTCTATGATGTGGCCTAGGTAAAAGTTGTGGCGGCGGTTATGCTCGATAATCTTCATGTCCTGTAATCGTTTAGCCATTTCAGCTGCGCGACCATCAGACCCCGGCAAGAGGATGTAGCGACCGAGCGTCCCGTTGCCCGTGATATGCGTGGAATCAATGTTCATGTGAAGAGGTTTCGAAGGGCCGGATCCGTGCATAATGCTCTCGCCTTATCGTAATGGACCCCTATCGTGGAACATCTGAGCCCTTCTCGCAAGTCTCTTGTCTAGACCTAACCTATACTCAGCGACTTAAACTTGTGTTTCTTCGCTATCGGTTTCTAAAAAAGCCAAGATGTTTCGCCGAGAAAACAGTCGGTAAATACACCACTAGACACAGATTCAAATCTCTAATATCGGTTAAACTCGCCCACTCTACGAGGACATCCTAATGAAGTTCGTAAAAAGTTTGATTGGCCTCAGTCTTTTGCTAGCCGCTTCAAGTCAAGCCCATGCTTTAAGTCTAAATGGGAATCAAGACAGTGACAGCTCGCAGCAGCAATCACCCGATAGACCTCGACCGATTTTGCTCGATTACACTTTACTTAGGACCATCGATGCGGCGACCTTGAGCCAAAATTTGGCCTCTATCGGAATTAAAGCGCGTAACGGAGTCTCGATTTACAAGGTCAGCTACGCGACCGAGAGTCTCGATGATACCTCCGTGAATGCTTCCGGCATTATCATCATCCCCGATACGAAGGCCACGGTTTACCCTTGGGTTTCCATTCAGCATGGAACGATTAGCGCAAAGGCGGAGGCGCCATCGGTTTCTCCGTTCGAAGGCTTAGCCGAAGCTTCGCAAGGTTTTGTCGCCGTATCGGCCGACTACATTGGTTACGGCGATTCCTCGGCACTTCCCCATCCTTACATCATCGCCAAGGGCTATCAAAAGCCGCTTGTTGATTTACTCCGTGCGGCTCGCGCAATCGCTAATGAGCAGGACTTTGATCTCGGGCCCTTATTTCTCAAAGGGTATTCAGAAGGTGGGTACGCGACACTAGCTCTTCAAAAGGCGATTGAAACAGACTACTCAAATGAGTTTACGATCAAGGCTTCGGCACCATCGGCAGGTCCCTATGATGTGGAGCTAACCGGTATTCTTAATGTTGAAAAACCAGTGGTGAATCCAGTCAATCTCCCATTTGTTGTCCTTGCGTACAATTACTGGCTCGCAGACGGACAGTTTGCGCTCAATGAAATTTTCTTGCCACCGGTTGCGACCGTCGAGGATGCACTGTCAGGCTCTTACACTTCCGACCAAGTGTTTGACATTTTACCGAGCAATACAACAGAGCTGTTTCAATCGAGTTTCGTAGCGGATTTCATTTCGCCAAAGCCTGTCCTACCGAACAGCCAGAATCTTCGCGCCCTCCTTCGCACGCAGACCTTGCTCGAAGGTTGGATTCCCCAGACACCGACTCGGTTCTATCACTGCATCGACGATAATGAGATCCCTGTGACCGTCACCGAACGTACCGTCGCAACTTTCAAAGCCCTGGGCGCAAAATCGATAAGCTCAGCCATAATTCCAAGTCCAGCGACAGGCCAACCTTACCTTCACGGCAACTGTCCGGCCATTTTCTCACCCCTCCAATGGTTCGGTGAGATTCTTTCCGGAGCCACCGCGCAGTAAAGCCAGTAAGACCCGTTGCCATAATGGACAAAGCCTGTTAAATCGTAGTCTCCATTTTCGACCCCGAGGTAATCCCTGAGCTCCTACGATTTAACAGATAAAAAGACCAAAGCCGTATTAGTCGCTCTTCAGCTTCCTGGCATAAGCGATGAAGAACATAAAGGATCGATGGCCGAACTCGGCCGTCTCGTTGAAACCTTGGGTTTTGAAGTCGTCGCAAAGCTTTCTCAAAAGCGTCAAAGCCAATCGACAGCCGCCATCCTCGGTCGAGGCAAACTCAAAGAACTCGCCGAGTACACGGGCGGCAGCGGCTCGATTCGCGGTTTTAAAAAGCCTGGTCAGTCCGATGACGAGGATGACTTCGATGGCCAGCACGTTGACTATGACGATGACGAGGGCGATCCGGAAGAAGACTATGAGCTTGCGACCGGGACCTCTGAGAGCAAGCCGCGCGCTTCTCTTGTAGTCTTCGATCATGAGTTAAGTCCTACGCAAATGAAGAATCTCGAAGATGCGACCGGCGTCGAAGTTCTCGATCGCACAGGCGTCATTCTCGAAATATTTAGTCGCCATGCAAAGAGTCGTGAAGCGCGTCTTCAAGTCGAGATCGCTAAGCTCGGTTACCTAGCTCCAAGGCTACGGCTTTCAAAAGTGGGTGGTGACCGTCAAGGCGGGGGTATCGGCTCTAAGGGTTCAGGTGAGTCCGCTCACGAACTCGACAAACGCCGTATTCGGGACCGCATTGCGGAACTGAAGACTCAGCTCGACGCGATTCGTAACGAACAGAACAACCGCCGTTCGAGCCGTCGCGAGTCGCCTTGTGTGGCTCTCGTTGGTTACACGAACGCAGGCAAATCCTCTTTAATGCGCGCACTAACAGGCAGTGAAGTCCTCGTTGCGGATAAGCTCTTTGCAACCTTGGACACGACTGTTCGCGTCATGCATCCCGAGTCGTTTCCAAGAGTTTTGGTTTCGGATACGGTCGGTTTTATCAAAAAGCTTCCGCATGATCTGGTTGCATCCTTTCGATCAACTCTGGACGAAGCTTTGAATGCCTCACTGCTCCTCTTCACCGTCGATGCCTCGGACCCGAACTTTCGGTCTCAGCTTGAGGTTACGCGATCGGTTCTTCGAGAAATCGGAGCCGATGATCAAGATCAGTTTATCATCTTGAATAAGGTGGATCAGCTGACGACTGAGCAAATTCGCGCTTTGCGAATGGAATACCCCGAAGCGATTATGATTTCGGCTAAGAAGCCGGAGGATGTAAAACGCGTTCGTGATTTGGTACTAAGCTTTTTCGAACGCGACATGGTCGAAGAAAGTGTGCTGGTGCCTTACGCAAAGAGCCATCTGACTGGACCGATCCACGAGAAGTCCCGCGTTCTGAGCGAGGATTACGAGGATGAAGGCACACGCATGAAACTCCGCGCGCCTAAGGATTTTATCGCTTGGCTTAAAAAGCAGGTTTAAAGATTACGGCTAGTGCACCTCTCTCCATTGCACTAGCCTTCCCACCGTCAGAAACCTCACAGATCCCGACTAAAGAGTGATATCGTTGATCGCTGCCCGTCTTTAAGGAGATTAAGGTGAGATCTACACTTTCCGCTGTGGGATTATTCGTATTCGCTGCCCTCGGCCTAGCCTGCGACAGTCTGTTTCCCACCCAAAAAGATGCTCCCACCGGCAAGCGCGTGGACGAGGTTAAAAAGTGCAATGTGTTTGGAACTTGCCTTGTTATTTTTGACGACGGCTCAACGGGTCTCATGACTCGACCTGATGTGGGAGATCATGGCTGTCCTTCGCTGACGACCCGTTCATTTCAAAAATGCGATGCTCCATCGGAGAGAAGGCCTGAAAGGATTGACGAAAAAGAGGAGATCTATAAAGACTTTCCTGAAAAGTAGACCCCATCCTAGTCACATCAAAGCCTTACAGTCACTCTCCGGCCTTTTCCCTCCCCTTTCAATAAAAAGTCTAAGCGCTCCTTACCGAGAAATTTAGTCTGTGTTAAAATTATGAATATATATTCATTTTTATATATTTTATGTTCATATAAATGTAATAGATATTCATAACTTAGTGAATACCGGCGAATTTATTGTTCATTTAAGACTATTGGTAAGCCCGTCGCCCTTAAACTTTGTTCGAAATTAAACCGAGAAGTCTGTATCAGCATCATGAGGCAAGCCATGGCAGCTCCACAAAAATCGGAAGTCATATTTGCAAGCAAAGTGGTCGTCGCGGTTTTGTCCGCATACGCTCTCTGCCTAGCACTGAATTTGCCACAACCACAGTGGGCCATTATTACAATTGCCTTCGTCATGAATCCTCTATCCGGTGCTGCGCGGTCGCGGGGAATTTACCGTGTAGCCGGTACGATTTTTGGAGCGATTTTAGCGATCGCTTTAGCGGCGGTCTTCTATGCTGTCCCGGAAATAATGCTGCTGCTCTCGGGCCTCATCATGCTCTACTTCGTATACCTTCAGTACATGTACAACTCTCCGCGTAACTATGTGCTCTTTCTCGGAGGATTGACGGTACTTTTGATCAACCTACCAGGCGTTGGCGGTGGTCCCACAGTTCTAATGGAAACCGTAATCTGGCGAGTTCTGGTTATCACAGTCGGCGTCGGTGTTGCTCACGTCGTGGATTCAATCTTTTTTCCCACTTCGATACTCACCCTTTTGAATAGAAAGATCGACCTTTGGACGGGCGATGTTGAGCTATGGGTCAAAAGCATTTTATATCCGGACGAACACATCATCGCGAAGGACCCTCGGGTCCTAGCTGCCGAGTTGGAAGCTCTGGATGGACTCATCTTTCACGTTCGCTTTGAATCGGCTGTGAGTACCGATCAGCATCGAATGTTAGAACTCATCCGCAAAAGACTCTTGATGCTCATTCCGTTGATCACATCCCTTAAAGATCAACTGGCCGAAATACGCAAAGAGCGTGAACACGTGACATTCGAGTCTACAGTCGGGCTTATAGATTCGGTTCAACTGTTTCTCAATAAAAGCCCTAAAGAAATGGACTGTTGGTCGTCCATACTCGAACACAATCTACGCAGAAATTGTCTGCGATTGTTGGAATTATTTGCCGAAGTGCAGTCGCTCAGAAAAGGACTTGATGCCGTTTCGGGCAATGAACGCTCGTTCGTACTGAAAGAATTCAGCGGCGAAATCCTGCCTTCAGCCAAACACGTTGATCGCAGAACGGCGTTTCTCAGTGTGCTACCGGGTGTAATCAATTTGATTCTAGGCTTTCTGTTCTGGAAGTATTCGGGATGGTCTCAGGCAGGAACAGTCTTTCTCCTTGGCAGCATCATGTCGGTGATCATGGGCACCATGGACGATCCAGCAGCCGTGTTGAAAGGCGTTGCAAGGCTCGTTGTGATTTTGTCATTTGCAGCGGGAATCCTTATCTACTGGGTCTCGCCGTTTGCCCGAGCCTTTGAAATGCAGCTCTTCTTTCTTGCAATTCCAGTCTTTATCATAGGTCTGATACTGGCAAAAAATCCCGTTGGCGCAGTTATTCTAGTACTCTTCTCAACCAATATTAACTTTAGCAACGGTTATGCCCCCGTACCAGCAAACGTCTTTATCGAAGCGAGTCTAGCGACTCTCACGGCATTCATCCTCGCGATGTTTGCAAACGCTTTGGTTCGTTCCTTCACGGCCGAGTGGATGGTAAAGCGTTTGATACGAACAGGCCATCGGGAAATCCTGAGCATAGCCCGAGGTGATAGTCGTTTAGACATCCAAAACTTTGTGAACCTAATGAATAGCAAACTAGCAGGGATCATACAGCGCTTAGCTGCTGTCACCGATAGTTCGATCAAAACTGAGAGGATACTCTCAGACTTTCAGATAGGGCTCGCTCTAGCCAATCTTCGAAGTTCACTGCTTGATTTATCGGCTTCAGCCCGAGAACGAGTTCATTTCGTCTTAAATGACTTTGCATCTGCAGGCAAAAGCGACAGTGACTTGCACAAAATCGGGGGGGCGATTCTTTTGCAACACATTGATGAATCCCTCACAGCTGCCCTCACCGAGCCAAATGAATCAGCACGATCGACGTTGATCCTGAGCTTGTCTACTTTGAGGCTCAACCTTTTTTCCGATTCGGCAGGGTATGTGAAACGTCCTATCAGCGATGGAGTAGGCCAATGATAAACGAGATCAACATCTTTGGAATCTTTTTCTCAACCCTTCTCATTTGCTTGATTGCAGGAACGATACTTTCTTCGTTCATTCAGATTTTCCTGAAGAAAAAGAATCTCTATCGATTCATCTGGCATCCTCCGCTGCTTGATTTATCCGTAACGGTCATTTGCGTCTCTGTGGTTGCCTGTGTTCTTCGATCCATCAATACATTTTTGAAATGAGGAAATATTTATGACAAGCAAAAATCTTGGAAGAGATATCAAAAAGAAAGTCGTCACTCTCATCGTCCTAACCTTAGCTTTTTGCGGTCTCTATCTAACTTGGTCGTACTACACAGAGTCGCCTTGGACTCGTGACGGCAAAATTCGTGCGGATGTGATTGCACTGGCGTCTGATGTATCCGGCCGAGTGACAGAGGTTTTGGTCAAAGACAATGAGGGAGTGGATGCCAACCAGATTTTGTTTCGCGTCGATCAGGAGCGACTGAAAATTGCTTTGGCCAGAACCGAAGCGCTATTAGCAAGTGCTGAGCAAACACGAAATACCGCTAAAAAAGAAGCCGACCGCTATGGAAGCTTAAGCGGTGTTGTATCCGAAGAAATTAGGCTGCAGCGCAAGACGACGAGTGCAACAGCTGAATCCACCTATCAGCAGGCTATCGCTGATCGGGATCTGGCTCGACTCAATCTGGAGCGCTCCGAGGTTCGTGCTCCCGCCAAAGGCGTCGTGACAAACTTCAATCTTCGAGTGGGTGCTTACGTTACGGCTGGGGTGCCTGTGACGGCCTTCGTCTCAACAGACACCTTTTACGTCTCAGGGTATTTTGAGGAGACCAAACTACAAAAGATCCAGGTGGGTGCACCCGCTACTATTACTTTGATGGGTGATAGTCGCATAATGAAAGCGGCGGTGGAAAGCGTATCGTCAGGAATTGAGGATCGCGAGCGCACGACAGCTGCCGGATCACTCCTTCAAAACGTCAATCCTACATTCAATTGGGTGCGCTTGCCTCAACGAATTCCGGTCCGCTTTCGCCTTATTGAAATACCACCCAATCTAAAACTCGTTGTGGGCCGGACCGTAACAATTGCCATTCACGATGATGAGCCCTTGGTTGCATCGATCGGCACTGTAAGAGGTGAAGAATGAAACTACAAAATAAAATATTGATCGTTGGTCTTAGTCTTGGCAGTTATTCATGCGCCAGCGTAGGTCCTGATTACGAGCAACCAAAGATTTATGGCCAGCTGGAAAAAGATAAGATTTTGTTTGGGGAAGCTGATTCGAAGTTCTATTCAAATGAAGAGACAGCTTCACAATGGTGGAAATTATTTGACGAGCCCAGTATCAATGCGGTGGTCGAGGAGGCCTTAAAAGCCAATACGGACTTACGCATAGCTCTCGGAAATCTCGAAAAAGCGAGAGGTGCAATTTCCGAAGTTGAAGGATCACGTCTTCCTAATACCAATCTTTCGGCTTCCGCTACTCGCGGGGTATCCGCTTCAACGGCAAGCCCCATTACGTCCAATGTTGGTAATCCTTACCCCACCCTCAATACCTTCGACACAGGTTTGAGTACGAACTGGGATATGGATCTTTTTGGGCGGCTGCGCAGAACCCTCGAATCCTCGCGTGCCGAGGCCGACGCTGTGGAAGCCACCTATCGACTCACACGGATTACTGTCGTTGCAAACACCGTTCGAGCTTACACCGATGCGTGTTCCGTTGGAAAGCAGATCGCAGTAGCCGAGAAATCCGTTTCGATGCAAGAAGAAGGCGTGGCGCTTGTTGAGAGAAACGTTAAATCAGGTCGCGGTGGTAGCCTAGACTTGGCCCGCGCTAAGGGCCTACTGGCTCAATTGAAATCCGCTCTACCGCAGTTAAAAGCTCAGAAAAAGCTCGCTCTGTTTCGGCTAGCGACACTTACGGGAAGAATGCCGCAGGACTTTCCCGCTGCAGCCGCACAGTGTCAAACATTTGCCAAGTATAGCGCGAAGATTCCTGTTGGAAACGGTGCGAACCTTATAGCCCGCCGACCCGATGTTCGTATCGCTGAAAGACGTTTGGCGTCAGCTACCGCGACAATTGGAATCGCAACGGCATCCTTATATCCAAGCATAAGCTTTGGCGCCTCGCTGGGTTTAACAGCTCACGAACTCGACGTTCTCGGACGAGAGCCTTCAGAACGCTTTAGCATTGGGCCACTCGTATCCTGGAGTTTTCCAAATATCCTCGGTGCACGGGCCCGCATTCGTCAGGCAAAGGCAGGGGCCCAGGTAGCTCTTGCGAACTTTGATGGCGTCGTTATAAATGCTCTGCGCGATATCGAAGGGGCTTTGGTTTCGTATACTTCGGAACTTCAAAGAAACGACGAGCTGCGTATTGCTCTTCACGAAAATGAAAATGCCCTGAGTCTCTCCCGTAGGCTTTTTAAGGCCGGTGTGGGGAACTATTTGGAAGTGTTAGATGCCGAACGGAGTCTCGCAACGGCAGATTCTTCCCTGGCTTCATCAGACGCAGTCGTTGCAGGCAATCGCGTTCAGCTCTTTCTCGCCTTGGGGGGTGGCTGGCAGTAAGCCTTAGGTATATAGAAAAATAAAAATAGGCTGCGAAGCAATTCGCAGCCTATTTTAACGTTTAAACTCGTAGGATCAATTAAGGTGCCGGCGTAGCCGCTGCACCATCCGTCGAACTCGGTGTCGTAGGATCGGTCGTCAACGCAAAGTCAACGATCTCGTTCTTACGGATCACATCGATGATCTTAATCACCAAAGCATAAGGTGTCGTCGCATCAGCCGAGATAGTGGCTGCAAGTGCCGTTCCTGGGCGCTTGGCCTTCTCTTCGGCGATCTTAGGACCCACCTGATCAATAGTGATCACAGTACCATCCAAATACAGTTTACCCTCTTTATCTAAAGCAAACTGCATCGGCTTATCGTTCGGATTCACCGGGGCCGCAGACTCTGCTTCAGGTAGCTTCAGGTCGAGCGCTTTATTCGCGATAAAGGTCGCTGTTACCATGAAGATAATGAGTAGTACGAGCATGATGTCAACGAGGGGGGTAACGTTAATACCCGAGATGCCTTCGTCGTCATTATCAGAAGAAAAGCTACCAGCCATCGGACTGACTCCTAAACCTTAAGATTGGACGGAACGGAAGTCTTCACCAACACCGGCCGCAAGAGTGTTAACCATCGCTTGCGCGTCGGTTGTCAATACTTTGATCTGACGTTGGAAGTAGTTGAACGCGATAACCGCAGGAATCGCAACCAAGAGACCAACCGCAGTTGCAACGAGTGCTTCCGAGATACCAGCCATTACCACAGTCGCGCCACCAGCAGGGTTTGCACCGAGATCATGAAAGGCCTTGATAATACCGAGTACGGTACCGAAGAGACCGATGAACGGAGCGTTGTTACCCAGAGTCGATAAGACAACGAGGCCGCGATCGAGATACTTACGTTTGCGAAGAAGGAATGCATGCATTGCCTCTTGCATCGACGCGAGACCGTTGTCACGGTGATCGATACCTTCAAGCGTAATGCTTGCTTCGAGACTCGACGGATGCTTGTTGCAGATCTCTGCAATCGTTTTGAAGTCGCGAGCTTTTGCAGCGCGGTAGATTTGCTCGATCGTTTCTTTGTCGAGACCTTTTTGACGAGTGAAGTACCAGAGTCGTTCGATACCGATCGCAACCGAGACCACACTCAGGACTATCAGTAGCCAGAGAATCCACTCCGTACCCAAAAGGGTCATATTCAGGAGTTCATTTACGATAGAGAAGCCGCCGTGATCTTGAGTGCCCATGGAACCCTGTTCCTTTCCCTGAAAAAGACATACTAAGAAGTGAGTAACATCAACTTGTATAGACTTCGTTCAATCTGATTAAAAGCCCACGGAAAAAGATTAACCGTTGAACTTGAACTCAACTCGAACTTGGTGACCTAAAACTTTAACCGCCTGACCATTGACCATTCGCGGCTTGTAGCGCCACTTGCGAACCGCTGCTCGAGCTTCCTTTTCGAAGAGATTCCTTGGCTCCGCTTTCACGACCGAGAGATTCTCTGGCTTGCCTTCTTCGTCGATGTCGAGACTCAAAAGAACGTATCCTTCGATTCCCTTCTCACGAGCTTCGACTGGAAAAACCGGATCCACGCGAGTCGCTGGTTCCCAGTTAGAGGTAACGCCACCATCACTCTCACCGTCAGTCGTCGAGAAGCCTTCGCCTACAACACCACCGGTTGTATCATCACCAAAACTCTGTGGGCCCGCATTCTCAACCGGTGGCGTTTCCACCGCTGGTTTATCATCGACCTTAGCCGTACTGATCACTTTGCGATCAGGCCTTGGTTTCGGCTTCACCTGAGGTTTCGGCTTCGCAACTTCAACCGCTTTCGCCGAAGAATTCGGATTGCCACCTGGATTCGCAAAAATTCGAACCTTGGCTACAATCTTCTTCTCTTCGATCTTAGGAACCACAACATTGTCGCGTTGCAAGATCGCAAGAGTTCCAAAGTGAGCAGCCACAGACAAGACGATTGCAATCCAAACAAAGTAATCGTCGATGAAACTTAAGGCTCTCGAACTTTTCATAAACGGCTCTGGCGGCATGCTTAATTTTATAGTCTCTGTATCCATTAACTTTTGCTTTCCTCACGTTGAGCGGTAAGCACTGGGTTGTGGATGATTCTCCTCAAGAACATTCCCCTTTGCTGTCCCGAATTGCAATTAAAAACTTGTCTCGCCGGCCAACTTTTTTTGCATAAGCTCTATTTTCCACTAGGAATTACGTACGCTGCGCGTTTTCCGACGCGAAGGAAACGTTATCAAATGCCAATTGGACACCGCTTATTTTTCTCCATTCAATAAGGAGCTTACATCAGAAAATGTCTTTTTACATTTCCGTGTCAAACGAGATAATCTCGATGAATTGATTTCATATTGCGCCAGTTCGAAGGGATCCATGCATGGCAAAGGGAAAGAAAAAGTCTTATGTCCGTCTTTGGATAACTTTGTTAGCGGCCTTGCTGCTCCTCGTTTTCAAGGAATGGCCAAAAGGAGATGAGGGATCGTCTCAGTCGTCGGACAAGGGAGTTGAGTCAAGCTCCGCCGTCGCGATCGACAAGCCTAAGTCGCCCGATTTTAGCACGCCATCGTTAAACCCCGATGAGAAGCAACTGCCCCCAAGTAACATTCGCGACTTCGATTCGGCGAAAGGTCATCTGCGTAGAATGTTCTCACGTGGCCGCGATTTCTACTGCAACTGCTCCTACGATTTCACACGCAAACCGCAGGTCGATCCCAGCTCCTGCGGACTGAGTTCTAAGGTCGATCGTGCTAAGCGCATCGAGTGGGAGCACGTTGTGCCCGCAAGTTTCTATGGCAGGCAATTTACCGCGTGGAAAAAGGGTGATCCTGCCTGTCGCGGTCGCGACAAGAAAGGCCGGCAGTGTGCACGCAAAGTTTCGTCTGCTTTCCGCCAAATAGAAGGTGATCTCTACAATCTCGTCCCGGCTGTGGGCGAACTGAATCGGGTTCGTGGCGACAATGTGTATGGAGAAATTCCGGGTGAACCACGCGAGTTTGGTGCGTGCGATTTCGAGACCCTTGCAAATATCACCGAACCAAAGGCCGACATTCGAGGCGATGTAGCTCGCATTTATTTCTATATGGATGCGCGCTACCCCGATTTCAAAATCGTGAGCGAGGCGAATCAATCCTTATTTGAGGAATGGGCAGCGGCTGATCCTATTGATGCGGCGGAAAGGGAAAGGGTTAGGAAGATAGAAGCGGTTCAAGGCAACAGCTTTTTCATCGGCCGCCTCGCAAAGAGTGAAGGGAAAGCCTCTGCCCCGCGCCTACAGTGATCCGTCCTCATCCTTATCGATAGCCTGATCACGAACGATAGGCGCCTCGTAATCGTCCAGAGCAATGGCCGGCTTTAAGACTTTGGCGATGCGTTCTGTGATAAAGGGCTTCGCCGAATACAAAGCAATTGCATCAAGGCTTTGCGTCGTTTGAAGTATGGCGTCACGGCTTTCGCCTTTGACGTGATAGATCACATGGTAGATCGATGTTTCCGACTGAAGTTCGGCCGTGACCAAGTTTGGTTGACTGCTCGAAAACGATAGCTTGGCATCGCTTGCGAGCTTCTTGCCCCCCTCTTTTTCACTTAAAAGACAGCCTATTTCTGATTCGAGCGATTTATCGGTTGCCTCTTTACGCACAGCACACGTGAGGTGCGCTCCGGCGATGTTTACGGGAATCGCGATCGCATCATCACCTGGTTGAATCGGGCGATTGTCCGATGGCGAAACGGGCTTTTCTCCTGGGGGTTGACCGCTGAGCGGCGCCGAAGGCCGCTTGTTACTCTTGCCCTCATCCGCTGCTTTCTGCGTGCAGGCCATCAGTGAGGTCATCGCGCTTAAACTCAACATAAGCTTCTTCATTGTCCGCCTCACTGCTGACAGAAACTGCGAATCGCGGGACTCACAGTAGCGTCGGTTGGGCACAAAGCCCTATTCCTGTTCACCTTATCAGCGATAGGATTGGCCGTGATGCGAAAGTTCACAAGATCCATAAGCCCTATCAAAGGAACTAAACTTACCACACGGTTGCCCGAGAGGTTCAATGTATCTAATTGATGAAGGTTAGAAAGCGGCGAAGTATCGACGATGGAATTCGCTGCGGCGATAAACGTTCGAAGCGAAAGTAGATTTTTCACCGGACTGATATCAGTCAGTTGGTTAGCCTGTACATTAAGGAGGCGAAGAGACGCCATGTCTTTTACACAACTGATATCAGTCAGCTCGTTCTGAGCGAGCACAAGTTCACGTAATTTTTTGAGCGAAGAAATCATCTGACAGTTTTTGAGCCCGGTTTTTCTCACGTCGAGAAACTCAATCTTAGAAAAGATGGGTAGATCAGCATGAATGAGGCCGAGGTTATTCGAAGCATCGAGACGTATCAATTCAGGCGAATCTTTGAGTACCGCTAGATTTTGGATTTCATTGGACGCAATGTCGAGCGCAATCAACTTCGGTTTGTTCGCGAGAGAACTGATCGTAGTAATGTTATTGGACGAAAGATCAACCTTGGTAAGCTTATTAAGACCAAACAAAGACGAAATATCTTGAATGTCGTTCGTCCCTAAAATCAGGTCTTCGAGATTAGAAAGTTTTTTAAGGAATTCAGCCGACGTAATATCCGTATCGTAGGCTCCGAGAGAACGCAGTTTGAGTAGTTCGCCTACCCTTGCCATCTCTTTGTCTTCGATCGGATTACTGCTGAGTTCAAGAATTTCGAGCTGCGGCATGCTCGAAAGGAAATCGATTTTAGCCAGTGCGCAGTAGGAGCAGGAAAATTGAATAAGCTCAGGTACACTCCTTAGTCCATCGACTTTATCGATTGGCGAAAAGTTGAGATTCAAAGATTTCAAGCCCGGCATCGCTTTGAGAAACTCGACATTTGAAACACCCTGATTGATCAGTACAAGCTTTTTCATGCCCACATTCTTTATGAGCAGGGTCGGATCGAGAGGCTTTTGCGCAGGAAAAAGGTTAGCACCGGCATCGATTTCAAAGCTTACTAACTTTGTGAGATTTGCGAGCCCCGAATAGTTTTGTATTAATTCGGATGTCAACTTGAGTTCCTGCAAGTTTATGAGAGGCTGCAAAAAACCAAGGTCTTTGACACCGCAGCCTTGAACATCAAGGCTTGTGAGTTTGACGAGCTTAGAGACGGGCGTAAGATCTGAGATATCGAAATTTCCCTGAATGTTTAAAAAACGAAGTTCGCTTAGACCTTGCACCACGTTCACGTTTTGCAAAAAGTTGGTGTGGGCACTCAGGACACGCAAGTCCGTGAGAGTCGCAATCGGCCCCAAGTCTTCTATCGAGTTGCGGGAGATTTGCAGGACCTTCAACTTTTTGAGCGGAATAAGAGCGGATATATCCGCGATGTTATTGCCTGACAGACCGAGTTCGACGAGTTTAAGGAGCCCACTGACTGAACTTAGATCACGCACATGGTTGCGCTCAACTTGAAGGGTCTCAAGATTCACGAGCCCGCTAAGACTATCGAGACTCGATAACGCATTGTCGTTTAGATTAAGTCGTTTGAGTTGCTCAGAATACTTGAGGATGGACACATCTTTAAGGCTCAGGGCCGAGAGATTAAGATCGTAGCTCTGCAGGAGAAAGGAGCCGAGTGCCGGACAATCTTTCAAGGCGTAGCGAAGGCGAATCGCGTCCGCAGTTCGCACGCTTTCCAAATCTTTGGGGTCCGTGCTCTCACACAGCTCCGCGATCTTCATAGCCATGGGACCAGGCAGTTCCGTTTCGGTCGTCTGCAATTCCGAAGTTATGCCATGAGAGTCATCGTTCACCCGATGCACGGCACCGGGCGCTTTAGCGTCCGCCCCCGCCGATTTCTGAGTCGTCTTGGAGCCAGCTTCCGCGCAACTTAAAACGAGAAGTCCCGCTGCGATCAAAAGCAGAGGGTTCAAGTTCATAGTCATAGTCGGCTCCCAGGTGAATCATCACCTGATGCATATCGGCGATCTCAAACACAAACTTGAGTTTTTTCTGCAAAGCGCCAATCTTTTCTAAAAATTAAACAAAAAAAGGGCTCCCTCGCAATCGAAGGAGCCCCCCATGGCCTTAGTATTAGACCGTACGTCAGTCGTTTTCGTCCTATTTCTCTTTGAAAGCGCCGTTGATGACCTGAGTTTCAGAAGAGTGTCAAAGACATGTATATTGATAACGGATATCAATATCACTTTGCAAGCGCTTTCTTTCGGCAAGATA
>JAZKGL010000446.1:0-26415 GCA_040385935.1 Bdellovibrionota bacterium | reverse complement strand
ACCACCCAAGGCCTTTGACATAGGCTAAAAACTCAAAGGGTTTTTTAAAGTCGGTGTACAAGGAATAATGCTTTAATCAATGGTGCCAAATTCTATTTGAATGTGTGATCCAATTAGATCCCGAATCACTTATTCGTTGTGAGTATCATGAGGCTCTAAGACCTAATTAGGCCGTGATTGTCCTTTTGATCGCGAGCTTCAAGGCTCTGGGTTACCCTCCGATGAGTCTTTAAATCGAAATCGAATATTCCCATTATCAAAAGTATTGCCTGCCCTGAAAAACAAAAGACCTTGTCCTGATTCTCCAGGCGCTATCGTTCGAGCTGTCAGCAAGTAATTTTTATAATCTAAATGAGTTGTCTTCGTCGTCGCATTATAAATTCGAGTTTCCGGCTCTGAGTTTACAAGGCTATTCCCAGTAGGAATATTTCCCACTTGGCCTCTGGCAGCAATCGCCATGACAGCCATGATTCCAGCAACCACAAGAACCACGACTCCGGTATTGTAAATATTAGCTCCTACAGCCCCAACATGGAATTTTTTTAGAGCCTTGGGGAGCTGAGCTGCGGGAATGGCCTTTAAACGCTGGGCGCCGTCATCTAACGTGAAATCACCTTCATTGAAGATATAGGGCCTAGTATCTTTATTCTCCATGCGAACATAAACCGGAATCATTCCTACGCTTAGTAGATTTTGAAGAACCTTATCATCACTTGTTGCTGGAGTGTAGAGAAGATTGATTCGTCGAAACGACTCTTGGAATTCACCAGCCATCAGCCGATCGAAAAAGTCTTCTAAGGGAAGCTTAGAGGGAGTGTAGACAAGATGCTCGATTCGTAAGCTATCTTTGCTAGCTCCTGTACTTCCTAACTTGTCCAACGCAAGAATTTCGATCGATACTCTCTCTTCAGACACTGTGTGGATGCAGGCTGATTGTAAAGTCATAGAAAATAGAAGTAGGCTGCAAATGATACGCTTCTGCATGCAACTGTCTCCTTTATGTTGACTATGAATGCATAGAAAACCACACCCATCAACGAAAATGAACTTTATTTTCAAAAGGTCTTTCAAGAGTAAGTCATAACGACAACAATTCAATAGAGACATTTCATTTTTTCGCTCGCCATCTCCCGAGATTCTCTTAGAACGAAGCGGCTTTTTCGCGTCGACCGAAAAACTCCAGGCGACCTTTCCCTTCAAACATGCAGCAAGAATCAAGTTTCGTCGTAGTGGTGCGAAGGTAGAAGTGGTAGGACAGACTTAGGCAAGTGCCACGATTCCGCCGGGCACTGAGACCAATAAGGAAGGCAAAAATGTTCGAAACATTAATCCTAAAATGGGGCTACATTATCCTAGGCATCGGAACCTTCTTAGAAGGCGAAACGATACTCCTCACCGCCGGAGTCATGGCTCACAAAGGCCTGCTCTCCCTTCCACTCGTCATACTCGTGGCCACACTCGGAGCCTTCCTAGGCGATCTCTTATGGTTCTATATAGGCCATCGATACGGAAACGACTTCATTCAAAAAAGGCCTAAAATTGCTGCACGCGCGGCCAGCATCCAAAGACTCCTCGATCGATTTGGAACACTCTTCGTCTTAACCTTCCGCTTCATCTACGGAGTTCGAACCGTATCCCCCGTAATCCTCGGAGCCATCAAATATCCTATGAAAAAATATATCCTACTCAACGGCATCGGTGCCGTGATCTGGGGCGTGAGTTTCTCTTATATTGGCTATGGTCTTGGCGCGGGCTTTAAAGAAATCGTGGATCGCCATCCTCACGTTGAAGAAGCTATACTCATTTCCTTAGGCGCAGGCCTCATCTTCTGGATCCTATCCAAAGTTCGAAAGCATCGCCTCACCGAGGCAAACCAAAGCCTGTCGGAGCCAAACGCATGACGAAAAATGATCCTCACCGCTTTCATGTTCCCTATGCCCACCTCACGTCTGTATTTGGCGGAGACTCGTTTGGCAAACGAGCCGAAGCCTTTGCGCGCTTCTTCGGAACACCGACCTTCCTCGGTCTACAAACCGTCATCGTCGGCGCATGGGTGATCGTCAACGCGCTCGGCTACTTCCATTTTGATCCATACCCATTTATCTTGTTAAACCTAGTTTTCAGTCTTCAAGCCGCCTACGCCGCACCTCTCATCCTCCTCGCTCAAACCAGGCAGGCCGATCGCGACAAGGCAGGAACGGAAGCCGATGCTGTGCATCGTGAGTCCTTAGCCCAGGCTTCAAAAGAATTACAAATGCAAGCCGTGGAACAAAACAAACAACTGCTCGATATCTTGCGAGTGAATACCGAACTCACGGTAAAGGTCCACGAGATGAGTGAACGAATCAATCAGCTGACTGAACAGATTCATTCGACTTTAATACGACCCTAAACTTATCCAACCATCTGAATCTTTATCCTGCTCTTCGTTCGAGAAACGAAGAGGCAAACCGTTTGACAATGGATTTTTGATTCTAAAGAAAAGAGTCTTGGTCTCAGTTTTCTTCAAAGGCACTGTGACTTTCAACGTAGATTTCTGACCAGGCATGATGCTAGAGAGTTTGAATCCACTCACCGCAGTGACACTCGTCGTTCCATTGAGACCAACTTCAGGCAACCAATCGTAATAAAAGGGGGCAGACCCGCGATTGGCAATTGTCACTTCCACCGACCAACTCATCGCACTCTTGGAAACTTTGACATTTTCAATAGCGAAGTCATAACCAAGATTTGCTGTCGCTTTAAGTGCAGCCTCTTTACGTGAACCTGAGAGCCCTGCAAAAAGCTGGTGAGCAATCATCCACGAAGCTCTCGTTTGTTTCAAACATTCATCAAACGACTCAGCATCCGAAGGCCTAGGACTATCCCAAACGGTAAGTTGAATCTCTGGCCTCAGCTCACCCCCAATAGGCGCTGTCTTCCACGTATCGGAGAGTCCGGCATCAGAGACTTGTTTAACAAAGTGCCAGCTCTGAGTCGGCAAGGTTTCAAATGCAAACGAATCGTCGTGAAGCCCTATATCCATTCCTTTAAGAAAACTAGCCGGCTTTCGAGTGAGAACACGAGTCTTGGCGAACGCGTCGTCAAAATCTTTGAGAACCGCGCGCTGTCTCTCCTCAGTCGGCATAGCCTGTGGCTGCGGATACGTATGCCACTCACCCCAGTGGCCAATCAATCCCGTGAATAAAAACGCAACGCGCGGATCACCATCATAGCGTTTGCCGAGCGCAAGGATAAAATCATGAAGAGCCGTGAATAGCCGGGCATCAGTATAGTCAGGCATTTGCCCGCCGCCGTATTCGGAGTAAGTATTCATCCTCAATCCGTCGCTGATCAAATACTGCGGCACTCCATGACCCTTACCGGGATAGTGAAGATAAAAGCGAAACACCGCCTGATGCTTTCTCTGCGCGATGGCATCAAGCTCACGATCAAAAGAGCTGAAGTCGTAATTACCTTTACCCTTCACAACTTCACTGAGCGGCATGTAAAAGAATTCCATCGAATGCGGAAAAGAAGGATACGCACCACTGAACGGCAGAAAGCCTTTCATGGGATTAAGCGCGCGAGGCGAGGCCAACGGCTTTAGAGTTTTTTGAACGACGGTTGGATTCGCGTCTTCCACAGGATCAATGACGACAGGATCTTTAGGAGTCAAATCGTCAGGTTTTCCAGGATCGGGCTTTATTTGATCTTTCTTATCATCGCCAATACTCGGGGTCTGATCGGCCTCATCTTTTGAATCTTCACCATCACGGACTTCGTCTCCTGTTTCGATGGCGCCTTGGGAATCGTTATTGACACGATCTTTCGTTATGTCTCGTAAAGGAGCTTGGCTGCAGGCCGTAAGTAGACTGAGCACCAGGACCCAAGTTCGATTTTTTTGCAGCAAATCCATGGCGTCCCCAAGGGCAGTTGTATCTAGTTTTTACCAAGCCTCTGTGATCCTTATCGGAATTAAGAGAAAAGCCCTTAACGCTCGAACGCTAAGGGCTTTAACTTATTGATATGACGCTTGATTTACTGCGAGTTTCAGACCCAATCGCGGTCAGGGCCTGCCGACGTGAGCCGACTTTCCTTGAAGAATGTCTTTTACCCAATCGCCCAGTCTAACGCTGTCGACAACACGATCCCAATCTCCCATCCAGCATTCATGCCCTTCGCCTTGACCATAAAACGTGCTCAGAGAAGCACCGAGCCCAGATCCCTTTTCTCTCAGCTGAAGCATGGCTGGTGTAAACACGTTGACTGGCATATTAGGAGCCGTAGTCTGGCATTGATTTGCACCCCAGCCATACACCCAGCGGTCGGCATCATCCCCGAGTGATCCAAAGAAACCAGCTGAACGATTAGGCCCTTTTAAGAAATGCAAAACGGAATCAAAAACAAAATTGCTGTCACTCTTGCAATCATCCCCGCAGTCACTCAGCACAGTCTTCCGCATGCCCCAAAGGTCACGAAACTGCTCTTGGAGACAAGGCGCAAAGGCCTCGGAAGGAACGGGATGACCACAGGCTGCTAAGGCGACGAACTTCTTACCCGGCATTCGCCTCGCAAAATGTTCCGCATTAAAAAAGACTCCGAATCCCCCTGCGCTCGTGCCCGCGAGGACAAATTCTGACAAGTTGGGAAATGTCGCAAGTATTCTTGTTAAATAAAGATCGAGGTTTGCATACCCTACAAACTTTTGTTTACCTACGCCCGGAATATCACCATCCGGATTATTGCCCGAATAAAAATCGCCTGTACAGTTGCGGACGGAAACGTAGTTGTAATCGGCAAACGGATTTTTAGCGCTCTTTCTATCCCAATGCCCTGCTGGACTTGGGTCGTTTTTAGCGCCTATATTCGAGGGATTCATACCGCAGCTGGCTTTGTTCCAACAAGCCCATCCTCCCTCCAGATGCATCAAGATCTTGCTGGAGTTTGAATGCCAGTTGACAGCGATGTCGGCTGGCGACCCGTCACGACAAACGGCGCCTGGCACATTGATCCAGGTCCATTTATCAAAAGGTGCTTTGATAGAAAGATCGGGCTCAGGCGTGGGTTCTTTCATCTCAGCGCTCTCAGGAGCGGAAGGCTTGTCGGGTTCAGGAACCGATTTCGCAGGCTCGGAAGCCTTTTCCCCTTCCATCTCATTTTCAGCGTTTCCTGCCCCCTTCTCACTGTCGCTACCGCTATCCGTGGTCGGATCGAGATTACTTGACTGAGAGGATGACGTGGATATCAACTTAGCTGGCTTCTTTTCACAACTTAAAAGAAAAAGGGGAAGAATCAGAACGAAACAAGACCTCTTCTGCATAATTTTTCTGCTCCCTTTCACCAAGGTATTACGCCTTTGCGGTTTGTAAATGTGCCTGATGGCCCATCCTTGCCTATCATCGCCATCTTCACTATAGCATCGGTTCCTTCAATCACAGTCTGAGGTCCACCGTGATTATTGAGGTCCGTCGCAGTGTAACCGGGATCGACGACATTCACACGAATCTCCGGCAAGGCCCTCGCATACTGAAGAGTCAGCATAGTGACAGCCGATTTCGAGGAATTGTAATGAAGGTTATTCACCTTCGATTCAAAGTGCTCCGGGTTCGTCACGATTCCAAACGATCCGAGACCACTTGCGACATTCACTATCACCGGCGCTGCCGATTTGCGCAGCAAGGGCAAAAAGGCTTTAGTCGTACGAACGATACCAAAAACATTCGTATCAAAGGTCGTTAGCATTTGCTCCGCTGTGACATCCTCAGGCTTGGTGAATCCGCCGCTGATACCCGCGTTATTGATCAGAACATCCAAATGACCCTCGCGTGCCTTTATCTGCTCAGCCGCCGAAGTTACCGAAGACTCATTGGTGACATCAAGCTGGACAAACTCTGCACCCAAATTCGCAGCGGCCTTTCGTCCCAAATCGGAATTCCTTGCACCGATGTAAACCTTGTGACCCGCTTCTATCAAGCGACGAGCTGATTCGTAACCTAGGCCTTTATTTCCGCCCGTAATGAGTGTGACAGTCATAACAGTATCCTCATAAATTATTAAGTCATTCGCTTGAGCCACTCGCCTAAAAGGCTGCGCTCCGCTAATGTTAGTTCAGAAAGTTCATCGAGCCTTGCCTGCAGCGCGAGCGCGGCACCTATCTTAGTGTTTATCTTCTCTATGACAACCTGTGACGTAATGAGTCCAATAACAGAATCCCGAGCTTCTCTCGATAAACTCAAATCCCTATCGGCTTTGGCTTTGGTCAAAAGTGTGAAAACAATACCACAGGCCGCTGAGTGAATAAGGTCCGCAGCTTTTTCAACGGGCACCTTCAATCGACCGGCGACAGCGATGAATTGCAGTTTCTTCTTAAGCTCTCTCTCCGCACGCGAGGCAGCTGGGGTCTTATGACCAGACTCGGGCTCGCCATACATCAAAGAATAAAGCTCAGGATTTGTAAGGCCGAACTCAACGTGAAGGTCCCACCCCGCTCGCAAATCTTCTACCGGATCACCGAGTTCGATCTGTTGCCCTTTTTCTGACATGTATTTAACAAAACCATATTCGACGAGAGCTTCGATTAAACCTTGTTTGTCACCAAAGTGTCGATAAAGATCATGCGGCTGTAGTCCTGCCCCCTCGGCCACTGCCCGAGTCGTCAAAGAATCGCGGCCATCTTCTGTCAGAATACGATAGGCGACCGACAAAACCGTCCCTTTAGTTTCGTTCTTACCTAGCGCGGCTGGTGAAGCCTTCTTTTTTCCTATTTTCTTCATGGACTTAGCTCTGCCCCTAAAAACTTTATCTATCCGGTATCACTGATACATGATAATTCGTATCATTGATACAAATTTTCACATTTGGATGGAGTAATTATGTTAGTCGTCAGTGGGGCTACGGGGAAACTCGGTGGTGCGATTGTGGAAAAACTTCTGCTCAAGCTTAGTCCGGGCGAGCTTGCGATCAGCGTACGCGATCCGGCTAAGGCTGTTCATTTTGAGTCCAGAGGTGTTCGCGTTCGAGCGGGCGATTTTAGCAATTCCGAAAGCCTCACTTCATCCTTTGAAGACGCTGAGACGGTTCTGATTATTTCAGCCAACAGCGTAGATCAGGGTGTTTTGTTTAACGCCAATGCGATTGATGCAGCAATCGCATCTGGAGCCAAGCGAATCGTTTATACCAGTCACATGGGTGCCAGCCCGCAATCTCTCTTTGCACCGATGCATACGCATGCCGCTACCGAAGAAAAGTTGAAAGCGAGCAAAGTCGCATTCATATCCCTACGCAACGGATTTTATGCGGATACAACCTTGCGATTTATACTGCAAGCTGTCAAAGACGGACAACTTGTAGCACCGGAAGATGGCCCCGTTTCATGGACAACTCATGACGATCTCGCCGATGCCGCTGCTGCCGCGTTGACGCTCGGCACAACCTTGAGCGGCTTGACACCACCGCTTGTTGCTCCTAATGCTTTCGATTTTGCAGCGATAGCGCAGATGGCGTCCGAAATTGTCGGGCGAGAAATTAAACGAATTACGGTGTCCGACGAGGAATTTAAGAAGACACTGCTCACACGAGGCTTGCCCGAACCTGTCATCAACATCTTCATCGGCATGTTCAAAGCAAGTCGGCAAGGCGAGTTCTCCAGCACAGATTCCACCCTAGAAAAGGTGATAGGAAAAAAGCCGATCTCTTTGTACGACTATCTTGTCAAAAACGTAAAATCTTGAAGCGATCACATTCAGGGTCTAATTTTGAATCGGCCGTAAGCGATAAATGCAGACAGGATCGCCAAACCGAAAGTCCAGACGCCCGGGTTGCTCGCTTGTAGACTAGCTCCGAAATAGCGAGCGTGCAAAAGAGTCACGAGCAGCATCTCGACGGCCAGTCCCGAGGCGGCAAACGCTGTTAAAATAGGTTTGAAATGAAAGGCTCTGGGTAGCACTAAAAGCAGTGCACAGACAATCTCAAAGACACCGATAGCAATCCAAGTCCCATAGCTGAGGGCTCCTATAGAAGGCACATCTTGCGAGGCCTGCGCGAAGTTCGCAATTCGCCAGCCGGCTCCCGATAAACAGAAAAATGCGACTACGACTTGGAGTATCCAAAGTAAAATATTCATCGCGGAACCCTCTTTACTCAAAAAGTATTGAGGAAAGCATACCCGAATTTTGCGAAAATTAAAATGAAGCGTATTTCCACATCTGATTCATGTCGCCTGGTGAGCAGGTTGCAGAGTTGACGAAATGTTTGACCAGGGGAGCTGATGCTTTGTCCTGATCGAGTATGTTCGAAATGGTCAGGCACTGATTCTCGACACCGCCGTTTAAAATGCGCAGCATGCCTGAACTCAGCTCAACAAGAGTCGCCTTTTCATCGGCGCAGTCTACATAGCTAGCCGAATGAAATAGACTTTCTATCCTCATACAGTAACCTAGAGGATTTCTAATCTTCTTACTTGAACTGATTCCCCACTGATCTTTAATGCTCGAAACCTTCGTCAGCATTCCAATTGAATGCTCGTTAAGTCCGGGCTTTTGCTGAGTTTCAAACGAACCCATATAGGTTTGATCGACCAGATTGATGTTTCGAAGTGTAACTCGAGAGCCCGTAGACGCAGGAGCCGCTTCGATTCCCGACTCGAAGGTGTAATTTATGGTCTCACCTATACGTCCGTAAAAAACTATGCGAATCGAATTTCTGTAGCTTTCCAAATCCTCACGGCTTGCGAACTCCAGACTCACAAGTTCACTCCATTCGGAGTTTAGTGGCAAGGTTTCGGTCCGAATGCGCACGCTGCTGGGAGCGTTTTTCGTTGACCAAGAAGTGTTTGTGAGGAGAGGAGCAAGATTCACTTTTTGATTGGTTTCTCGATCAGCCAGCGTGCATCCCAAATTTAGGACTCGATCGACGCTTTCGAGAGCTGGACAGCGTAGGTACGTTCCTGCAATGTTCCCAGGCACCGTTACCGACACGTTTTCTTCGGACACTACGGGAGGTTTCTCAAAGGGCGCGGTTGCGGGAGCTGTCTTTCCCGACCCTTTTCTATCATCGCTTTTCACGTCACTGGAGGCTTTCGAGGACTCAGCGACCATCGTACCTTTTAAACCTTGAACCTGACCACCACACGCATAGGCCATCGCCCCTAAGATCAGGAGACTCAGTAGCCTAGTGTGTTGCATCCGATTCATATGACCCCAGAAAATAAACAAAGTTTGGGATAGTAGACTGATCGGTAGCGGCTAAAGAAAAGATGAATCGACTTGGTAAGATTTGAAAATGATCTTCAAATCAGGGGTATTAGCGTCGTCTGACTGGGACGAATTAGGTTCGGCATTCCTCGCCAAAGCTTGCAAATAGAATCCACGACGTCACTCGCTCAAACCTTTTCGCTCTACACACTCGATTCGAAAAGTCGAAATGAACTCGATCGCAACAAAATGCCTATGAAATAGTCGGCCGGGACGGCAGTACATATCAAATTTATGTTCTAATTAAAAAATCACAGAACTTTCTAGGCGCCAGCCGTCGAACTCTCGATGAGTCAAGTCCCCGCGAGCCGCATTCCCTCCGTTGTGAACGAAGCGCGCGAAATGGTTTGAAATTTTACAAGAATTAACTGGCTCGATTCGAGTCGCTTCGGGGAAGATTTAAGACACGAAGTATCATATTTCTCAGTTCCTCAGGTGTTCCTGAGAATTGCGATGCGCCCAGAGCCACAGCTTCGGCCGGCATACCATAGACGACCGAACTCTTTTGGTCCTGGGTCATCGTCATTGCGCCTTTCTCTCTGAGCGCCCTCATACCCTGTGCACCGTCTTTACCCATTCCGGTGAGGATGCACACGAGCATTCTCTCACAATCAATATAACGTGCAGCCGATAGAAACAGATGATCGACAGCCGGACGAACGCTATGCATTGGAGGTTCTTGACTCGTAGCTATAACAAAGGAATGCCCTTGCCTTCGAATGCCTATGTGATAGTCGTCAAAGGCCATATAGAGGTGATTCGGTTTCAAGATGCCGCGATCTTCAGCGGAGCCCAAGCTCAATCGGGCGACAGTTGCGAGGCGCTCGGCAAAGGATTTGGCAAATGGTTGAGCTATATGCTGAACTACAACTATAGGCGGCGTGTTTGAAGGCATATCTTTGAGCATGCGCTCCAGGGCATCTGTGCCTCCCGTACTCGATCCAATAAGAATAATGTCAGGATGGGAGTACTTTAGATTCGGTAGTTTTCCCCCGACTAATCGAACTTTAGCCGTCGAAGTTTGCGCTGAGGCGGGTAAGCTGTAGCAACTATTCGCCAAACCTTCTAGACCGAATTCTTTCGCTTCGATAGCCTCGCTATGGCCAAGGATTAAGAGACCTTGGGAATCGAGATTTGTCATCAAATGTTTGATGATGGACTTCACTTGCTCAGGCTTGAAGTAGATCAATACGTTTCGACAGAAAATTATTTGATAGGGATTTTGAATAGGATCAAAAGCGTCGGTCAGAGACCGCGATTTGAAGTGGCATCGCTCGCGAATCGAGGCATCAAGCGTGACAAGACCTTGCGTCTGAGCAGACCCTTTGAGCATGAACCTATGAAATGGTTTTGGGATAGAACTAAGACTCACGTCGGGATATATGGCTCGCGCGGCTGTTTGCACGCTGATGGGATCAACGTCCCAGCCTTCTATGCGATAGTCAAAGTGCGGGAAATTCTTTCGAACGTCCTCCAGCACGAGACCGATGCTATAAGCTTCTTCTCCGGTGGAACTACCGGCCGATAGAACGGTAAAAGGCGCACTCCTAGACTTTTGCCCAGCTGCAAAATGAGTCGCGTGCGTCCTCAATCGATCAAAATGTATTGATTCACGAAACCAAGTCGTGTGATGTATCGTCAAAGCCGATACAAGATGTGCTCTTTCACTCTCATTCATCGAGACCCGAGTCAGATAGGAGGAAAGAGTGGTCAGCCCTAAGAGGCCCATACGCCGAAGTATATTCACGATGCAAGACTCTAAACGCGCGTCGGTGTCTGGTCGTGAGCCAGTAAGCTTAAGACCAAGATCAGAAATAATGCCTCGTTCGTCAGGCCTGATATGGGCTTGTGATGTCATAGGGCATGTCCTAGTTCGGGCAACGCTTTGGCCAACTCGGAAAGGGAAACTATAGGAATAATCGATCGATCGAGCTTGACAAGCCCCATCAATGCGGCCTTCGGAATGGCTGTCTCTATCATAGGTTCTTTAACTATGCTTTCCGTTTTGATCGCAAGAGAAGCATGGACTTCGCTAACCAATAGTCCGAGCTTTGTGTCTAAGCCATCAAAGACGATCAGCTTACGACTCTTATCGTGCTCAACGGGATCTTCACCAAAACAAATTCCACTGTCGATCACACCTATGATCTGCCCACGTAAATTAGCGAGGCCGATGAACGCAGGATAAGGATTTGCTACGTACTGGCAAGGGATCGGATCGACTATTTCGCGTATAGAAAGCAGTGGGGTCGCAAGACGCATGGTTCCCACATCAAATAATACGTAGCGATCGACCTGACTATCCGCAAGATCGAGACTATCCGTTGCAGCGTTCATATCAACTCACCTTTTTAAAGCTCGGATCGTCAGCTGTCACTTGCGAGGGCTCGATTCGGGAGACCGGTGAGCTAGCACCCGTGATTTTATCGACCAAAGCTCGGCTGTCGGATTCGGAATAATCCTGACTTACAACCATTTCTTTCGAGGTTTCACCACCATCCACAGGATGCGCTGATCGATTTCCGAATACGAGTCCCGAGATAGACTGAGCGATAAAAGAAAGTTTGCGGCTTTGACCGGATAATTGGTCAGAGAGCTGCGCAGCGGTCTGGGCCGCACTGTTGTTGGAGCGGGTAGTTTGATCCATCTGAAGCATGGCTTTGGAAATCTGTTCAATTCCGAATTGCTGCTCGCGCGCGGCCTCGGAAACACTTTCCACTTGATCAGAGATCAGATGGATATCGCTCGTAATGCCATTAAAAATTGTTTGTGCCTGCTCAGTTACCTTTTTCCCATCTTGGACGCGATCAAGCGTCAATTGAAGAATGTGGGCAACCTGCTTTTGGCTATCATCGATGAGATCGCGAATACCTTTGGCAGCCTTGCCCGAGGTTTGTGCAAGGTTACCGACTTCTTCAGCCACCACAGCAAAACCGCGTCCGTGCTGTCCAGCGCGAGCGGCTTCGATCGATGCATTAAACGACAAAAGCTGAGTTTTACCAACGATGTCGTTGATCATATTGGTCTTGGCTGAGATCTCGTTAATGATATTCGAGATGTTTTGAAGCTGCGAGTTAGCCTGCTGGATGCTATCCATGGAGATCACGAGTTTTTCCATCACGCCTTCGCCTTCCTGAGCTTTTTGCGCAACGCGGCTAGCGAGTTGTTGCGAATTCGAAGCCTGGTCGGTGGTTCGTGCGATCATACTCGCCATCTCCGACATCGAGGCGCCGGTTTCCTGAAGCGCTGCCGCCTGCTCCGTGGACCCTGAGGACACAACAGAGGAGGCCTGCGCAAGTTGAGAACTCGACTGATGAGCGGATTCAGCTTGCGAGAGTAGGCGAGCTACCGCACTTCCAAAGCTGCTGCCGAGGCGTTTGACAGTCCAAACACTTAAGAGAGCCGGAATTAACCAAACAAACAGGGTTAGAACGAGTGCCTGCCAACGTTCCTGCGCGTGCTGAGCCATACGAACGTCTATCAGTTCTTCTAAAGCTTGAGACATTTGATCGTAGAATATCTGAAGAGAATCGAGAGTATCGACTGTGACTAGCACATGGGCGTCCGACCGGGAAATGACTTCGCCTTCGATCGCTTTGAGTTCCATGTCACGGGCAAGTCTTACAAGTCGGTTTTGCGCGGATTCAAATTGCTTTAACTGGCCAGGAACTTCGTTTTGCACTCGGCTAAGAGTCCCGTAGAAACCTTTGTCTTCGGAAAGAGTGGTTTGAACGCTTCCACCGATTCGGATGAGCAGATCATTTAAATTCTTGGTGACAGTCGCGAGTTCTATCACAGATAGAGTTTTGGCTTTTTCATCATCGGAGGTTTTCGGGCTCATCTTTTCGAATAGATCACGCTCGATCTCGATCATCTTAGGCAGCGAGCCGGTTACCACGTCCATCATATAGTAGCTGTCTAAATCGGGATCTAAAATGAGGTTGGATGTATCCGTTGCGTGTGCGATGGCGGTTTGAAGATTTACAAAAAGCTTTGCGTAGGCTTCGTCTCGCGAATCTCTCTTTTGCAAAAGATCTTGCCACTGAGTCTTAAGCGACTTTACGCTGGCAGTGCCGCGACCGCGATTGTTAAGCTCAGTATCGGTAAACAGCAGAGTGTCACCGTAGGTTTGATCAACCGCATCCAGCTCTTTGAATTCACGCTCAATCGAAGTTTCCAGAGTTTTAGCCCGAGCGGTGAGTTCCGGACTTTGGCTTTCGCTGAATATGCGGTGCTGGGTCGTCTGCATGAACAGTCTGACGAGAACCTTGCTGTACTCAAGGCCATACACTTCTTTGGCGCTGAATTCGATCTGACTATTTTTCTCTTTCGTGAGAAAAAAGATCAAGAGCGCGCAGGGCAGAAGATAGGCGAGGTTTACCGTCAGGAGTTTTCGGGAGAATGACCAGTTCGATGTCTTCATCATGAGGCGCGATGTCCTTCCAAGAAATGCGTTGCGGCTCGAATGGAATCGAGTGCAATAGTTAGATCGAGATAGGGAATATGATGGCCTTCGAATCGCCTAAAGCCGATGACGCCTGAGAATTCATCCGAATTCCTCGCGTCTCTTTGCAAGGGCAAAGCTTCGAGGGTAGAAACGGCGAGTATACGATTCACGGCCAGGGCGCCTTCGCCATTGGCAACGACGATGTAGGTGCGGGCGTCACGGCCAAGCCCAAGGTGCCCATTCTCTTCGCCGAGAGTTAATACAGGGATAAGATCGCCACGCACCGAGATGAAGGGATGCGGACGTCCGTGAACGTCAGGAAGGTTTTCGCAAGGGATGTCTTCGAGTATCTCACGTACCATCATGAGCGAAGTCGCGAATATGTGACGTCCGCTTTCGATTATGAGGCAACGGGAATCGTTTTCTTCAAAACGCGACATTTGATCTAGATGAGCGCCGCCTGCAGCGGCTTCACTTCGATGGATGTGTTCAAAGTGCCTCGATGCGAGCGCAGACAGGTTAAGGACCACACAAGGATTTCCGTCGCCTAGTATGGTTCCACCCGTATAGCCGGGGATATGGGCGATGACGGAAGGTAGACCACGTACAGTGACTAACTGTTGGCCCAGTATCTTCTTCACATGAAAGGCGATGAGATTATCGCCGACGCGAATGATGATCGCCGGCTGCATAGCGTCGCCTGCATTAACCATCTGCCCTTCCGCCCG
This sequence comes from Bdellovibrionota bacterium, assembly GCA_040385935.1. GTDB lineage: Bacteria > Bdellovibrionota_B > Oligoflexia > Oligoflexales > Oligoflexaceae > Oligoflexus. Next base: position 12,007 of record JAZKGL010000446.1, on the reverse strand, counting down.
TTTATTTTGCGGAAGGTGGGTCGCCAGATCTTCGAGAGGAATCACGCTATCACGCAGGCGAATGAGTTGTTTACCGCCTGGTAGCGACTGAAGATCGACATCACCGAGATCGATGATCTCAGCTACGTCTTGCAAAGGGAGCGCATAGAGTATAGAGCCGGCTTCCACGAGCAGCACATCGACGATAGAGAGGGTTGCGGGCAGTGATATGCTGAACGTCGTACCATGACCGAAGGAACTCGAGAGCTGAATATTGCCCCCAATATTTTCGACTGCGGTTTTCACTACATCCATTCCCACACCTCGTCCGGAGACATCCGTGACCTTTTCTGCGGTCGACAGGCCCGCTTGAAAGATCAGGCGATGAATATCGTTTTCCGATAGGTTTTGCTGCGTGGTGATCAATCCGCGTTCGATCGCTTTTTTGCGAATGCGATCAGCGTTGAGTCCGCGTCCGTCGTCGATGATCTTAATTAAGACGCCATTGGCCGCGGGAAGCGCTTCAAGTTGAATGGTCGCCGTTGGCCCCTTGCCGCTTTGCGCGCGCTCATCGAAGGTTTCAATCCCATGATCGATGGCGTTTCGAACGATATGGGTGAGAGCATCGGCGATGCGTTCGGCTACTGACTTATCGAGTTCTACGTCCTCGCCTCTAAGGACGACCTGCACCTTTTTATCTTGAGATCGTGCAAGGTCACGGATGGTCCGTTCAAGCCTCTGAAAGACACTTTGGAGCGGCTGTAGACGTAGCGACAACGACAGGTTTTGTAAATCTTTGGCGATTTTTTGAATAAGATGGATTGCGTTTTCCGAAGCTTCAGAATCAAGGCTTGCAGTCTGCTTCGCATGCCAGACGATAGACTGCTGCGTAGCCAGCTCCCCTACGAGTTCGATAAGGTTATCGAGTTTGCTGGCCGCTACACGTATAGTTTCCTGAGACTTTGCCGGAGTTGTTTGGCCTACGGTTGGAGCGGCGGCTGGCGTCGAGTGAGCAGGAGCGATTGGTGCTGCTGCCGATGGTTTGACATCATCGTCTTGGGCCGCATAGAGTAACGGTTGACTATCGGATGAATCGGCGACAGCCGTTTCTTCCACTGGCGAATCTGAGACTGTTACCACTGCATCTGTCGTATCTAAAACACCTTCACTGGATGCATGACCAGTATCAGCGAAGTACGGCGCAAGCGCCTCCTGAATCGCGGCAATCTCCCCCACCGGAACCGTCTCATCCCCAGTCCTTAACCGATCTATCCACTGCGAGAGTGTCGAGTGGGTGTCGAGAAAAACACGGATAGTCGCGGGCGCAACGGCACCATCAGCCTTCATAACTAACGAGATAAGATCTTCTACCGCATGAACCAGATGATGAAAGGCATCGAGCCCTACCGCACCACTCCCGCTTTTCAGGTTGTGCGCGGCACGATAAAGCTCGTCTTTCACTTCCGCACTTGAATCCTCTTCTAAACGAAGCGCAGTCTTCTCCCACCCAATTAGGATGTCGACAGCCTCATCAAGAAAAAATGTCAAAAATTCATTCATGCGATAGTGTGCCTTTAAAATTCAAACTCACAGCTTAAGAGGCCTTGGGAACATGCTTCTTGTCGTAGATAGCATTGAGGTTCGCCGAGAGCGAGTTCACTGTGAAGGGCTTGATGATGTAACCATCCACTCCCTCTTTGAGGGCTTCGATAACGGTCGTCTTCTCGGCTTCGGCCGTAAGCATGAGGAAAGCAAGATTCTTACCCCAAGCCGAGGCACGAACTTTGCGAAGTAGCTCGATGCCTTTCATCTTAGGCATGTTCCAGTCACAGATAACAAATTCGAAGGGTTCATTCGCCTGAACGGCTTCTTCAAGCATCTTTAATGCAACTGATCCATCGTTTGCTTCGAAGTGCTTAGTGAATTCCATTGCAGTCAAGGACTGCTTAACCATCGCACGGAACATATTCATATCATCGACGATCAAAAACTTGGTACTTTTCTTAAACACGTTTTTCGGCCCTCACTGACGTCCGATATTATTTTATCAAGTGTGGATAAAAAAGTTAGGGCCCCCGCTCGGCAAGTTTTGCCACCGTTGACGATTAAAGTCCGACTTTCATTGCCGGACTTTCTTAAGTGGTTTTGCAAAGGATGGGCAAGAAGCTGCCCTGCCTTACATAACATAATGCGTAGATGTGCAAATAAGGACATGGCTAATATTGCTTGAGACAACGCAATTTTCAGTTGAATAAGCTCGGCTGGTTTGGCTGAGAAAACCTGTACGTTTCATGAACTACTCGAAGATAGCAGCCCAACAAGATTTGGATGCTGAAAGCTCGAAACAATTCCATCAGTTATGAATGACAACTTTCCTCATCATGGATTATTCGTCCGTTTATTGCTACGCATTCGGCAATACTGAGGATATGCTGGCCTTGAGTCTTCAAACCACAGGTTGTGAGTCAATGCCTGCCGGTAAGCGTGATGTGGGGTGATACTAGATGCACGATGCGACGGGTGAATCAGGGCTCAGCCGATATTTCGAGCAGACTCCTTGGCCCATTGCTTTACTCATGGGTCCTGATCATCGATTCTCCGAGGCCAACCCCACCTACCGAAAAATGTTTCTTGGCAATCGCTCGGACTTCAGAGGCAAGACGGTCTCACAATTACTTCCCGAAGCCGGTGCCCAGGGCTTTCTCGCCTTACTTGATTCGGTGTACCAGACGGGGACCCCCTTTGAGGGGAAAGAGGCTTATTTCGAGATCATCGACTCCAATGGTAAGCCCAAAGATTTCTACCTCAATTTTTCCTACTCACCTTATCGAAACGAGGCAGACAAAATTATTGGTGTCTTGGCCTCAATCTTCGATGTGACAGATGAAGTCAAATCACGGCACCAATTTGAAAGAGCGGTAGAAGTTTCTTACCTTGAACAACAAAAGCTAGAAGCTGTGATCTCGAATGCGCCCATAGGCATAGCCGTGCTCATAGGAACAGACCTGCGCTTCGAACGAGTGAATCAAAAATTCGAGGAACTTGTCTCCCCTCGAGATTATATAGGCCTTCGGTGGGAAGACGTTTATAATGAGACCAAAGATGAGATACTCCCAAATCTTTTGCGCGAAGTATTCAAAACGGGTCAGCCGTACAATGGCCTTGAACTGACGACTCGAGTCGAGCGAATCGCTGGCCAGCTCGAATCACGCATATGCGATTATAATTTTGTCCCTCTGCATAGCCCCTCAGGTGTTGTCGCAAGTCTCCTCGTCCAGTGTAAGGACGTGACAGATCGCGTCGCTAACAGACGAGTTGGCGAAGAGAACGAACGCGACTTGGTCGATACTCTGGAGAGCATGAGTGATGCATTTTTCGCGCTGGATAAAGATTGGATTATCACGCGAGTCAACGACCATCATGTGCGAGCCACCGTCTATCCTCGCGAGAAGCAGATAGGATCTAACCTTTTAGATCTCTTCTTCTCAGACCCTATTTACAAAGATTCCATTTACCTCCATTCCTATCGTAAAGCGATGCTGGAGCGGGTTGAAGTTCGATTTGAAGACTATTATGAGCCCTTTGATCTCTACACGGAGGTGAGAGTCTACCCTAAAGCGGATGGCGGTCTCGTCGTCTTCTTTACAGATATTTCGAATCGAAAAAATAACGAAAGGAAACTCGCCTTCGAACGTCATCAGCTTGAGTCGATATTCAATATTTCCCCAGCGGCGATGGCAATCTGGACAGGACCTGAGTTTATTTTCGAGCGTTTGAATCCTGAGTATCAGAAAATATTCCCGCGCACCAAGCTCCTCGGAGAGCCTTTATTCGATGTGATGCCGGAGCTTCGCGATCAAATTTTTCATGAAGCACTGCTTCGTGTCTATGAGACGGGAATTCCATTCGTCGGCCACGAAGTTCCTACCATGCTGCGGCGAAATCCCGAAGGGCCTCTCGAAACGATTTATTATGATTTCACCTATGCGCAGCTTGTCGATAGCGATGGCAAGCCCTATGGCGTCTACGACCATGCGATCGATGTTACCGATCGTGTTAAAGCTCGTATGGAACTCGAGAAAGCCAAGCTCGAAGCCGAGCAGGCTAATCAAACCAAATCCGCTTTCCTCGCTAACATGTCCCACGAGATTCGAACGCCGCTCGGGGCCATCCTAGGCTTTGCCGAACTTCTAAAAGACAATCGAATATCACCCGAAGAAAAGTCGCGTTTTCTAGAAATCATTTTGCGCAATGGGAAAACTCTCACGCGCATCATCGATGATATTTTGGACTTGGCGAAAGTCGAATCAGGCAAATTAGAAACCGAAGAAGTTTCCACCAATTTTACCAAATTGATCGTAGAGGTAGTCGATTTATTTCAGGAAAAGGCGCGTGAAAAGCATATTCAAATCATCATGGACCGCACAGCAGAATTCCCTGACGAAATTTATTCCGATCCGACCCGGATTCGCCAAATTCTGATCAACATCATTGGCAATGCGATCAAATTCACCGAGAGCGGCGAGGTCCGCCTTTCGCTAAAGTCCGATCGTGAGGGCGAAAAGACTCTTATACAGCTTTTCGTCGAAGACACAGGCGTGGGAATCGATGAAGAGTATCAAGACAGACTCTTTCAGCCTTTTGTTCAGGCGGATAACACCACATCACGAAAGTATGGAGGCACCGGCCTCGGTCTCGTGCTTTCCCTGAGGCTTGCCAAGGCCCTCGGCGGCTCGATAGAAATCGTTCGATCGTCACCTGGCAAAGGCTCGATGTTTAAGGTGAGCTTTCTTGCACGCGTTTCTCAGCGAGCCCCCATCGCACCTTCGTCGGCAAAGCAGTCTGAGACGGTGATTGGGATTCGAGATCAAATCAAAAGCAAACCTCTGCAAGGCGTCAGCATACTCGTCGCTGACGATTCGATGGATAATCTCTTTCTAGCCCGCCGCGTCTTAATGAAAAACGGAGCTGAAGTTGAGACCGCAAATAATGGCAAAGAGGCCTTAGATGCCGGTCTTGGCGGTGATTTTGATGTCATACTCATGGACATTCAAATGCCCGTTATGGACGGCTATGAAGCGACGCGCGCATTACGTTCGGCCGGTTATAAGAAACCGATCTTGGCCTTAACGGCCCACGCCATGGCCGAAGAGATTGCTCGGACGGGATCAGCCGGTTGCGACGCCCATCTAACGAAACCGCTGGATCAGGTCGAACTCATTGCCACCATCACCAAACACCTGGGTCAAGTGTCGAAATGAGATTTTAAAGTGAAAAACCCAGTGCCGACTCTATGGGTAAGAGCCGATCACTGGGTCGATTTTTAAGTCTGATTATCCTTTTATGATCCGCGTTGGAATTTGGCTAATGCTTCCTGAATCTTTTCCTCTTTGGACTTGGGTCTTTCCTTCCAGGCTAGATAAAGTTTCCACGAGCGATACGAATCCAAGTTAACTACATTACTTTCGCTTTCGTCATCTTCGTAGTGCATACCTTGCAAACTCCTTTTCGTTGAGTTGTTCAAGGGCCTATCCAAGGCGCGTCGTCGAGATTCATTGTAACACGGGACCGAAAAAAGCCTAGCAGTCTGATGCAAAGCTTATATGCAGCGCCATGCCGGCGCTTTAAATCGCCTCCCACCTTCTGCGAATTGTTTGTGGTTCATAGCCATGGTCACCCGTTCTTCAACAAATCTTCACACTCCCTTATCGGTGAAGTTTAAAAAGCCATTAACCTCTGGCCAAAAATCTGCTTCTTTCGCCGCATATATCAAAGACTTAATGCATCTGCAGTGCAGACTAAACCCCTCTCGAAACCCTACACCTCTTACCCATCAAGGCTTTCAATGATTAGGGACTTTCGAGATCAGCTTTACATCGGCAACACAGGGGCCGATTGAAAAGGGCCGCACTCACCTCTTGGGAGTGCGGCCCTCATTCTTTATCGCTTATTAATCAAACATCAAAATACCTTTAGCCGATGCAAGAGCCTTCGACTCGTCGATAACGAAGCCGGAATCCTGGCAGATTGAAAGCTCGATTTCACAAATCGATCCGCTGACCTTAATGCCAAGAAATAGCGCCGGGTCTAATATTTTATGGGGCACTGTGTGATTCTTTCCGATCATGACTTCGGGAAGTCCGATATGAGAGCTGAGACCTAGATCACCGAAACGCATCTTGATTCGACCGACGATTTGATTACTCAGCTCCGCGATAAGATCCATCGACCCATCTTTGGTCAGCTTGATCTCTTGATCGGGATAAATCTTATTCGAGAGGAGCTGAAGAAAGTCGAGACTCGCGGCAAGGGCCATGGAGCCTTTGAACTTCTCGCCCTCGATCGTTATGAGCCCGGTAATTCCGGAACGCTCGGTAAGAGGAACTTTACGATAATTGGGTTTGCCAAAGTCGATCGCACCATTGGTGAAGTAGAAGCTCAGAACATCACGGGTAGCATCAAGGACAGCGTTGAGCAGTCTCGCATCAAAGGATTTTTGTGCCGGGGGAGGTGTTGCAGTAGCCGCCGCTGCTGCCTGAGCAGCGAGTATGGCGCGTGCTCGTGAGGTCTCGATTTCCCTTTGGAATTCTTCGTCCTGCTTGTCAGTGAGTAAACCTTCCCATATGCGAAAAAGTTTATCCTGCTGCAAGGTTTCATCGCTAAGCACCGTGCCTTTAGGCAACATATAGAGCACTAATGTCGAACCGTTTCTGCGGCTATTACGGACGGATTTTACAAACCCTTGAATCGTATCGGTCCCACCACCACCGTCGGTGACGACCATATCGAATCTCTCGTCTTTGAGAACTGTGCGAGCAAGGTCAAAGCCGAGGACGTTTTGTGTCTCTGCCCAACTTCTTTTTGAGAAGAACTGGGTGGTAGCCATACGCAGGTCGACATTGGAAATGACGACTAAAATCTTGGCTAAACCTTGGCCTTGCAAAGACAATGTTTACTCCTTGGACTTCACTGGTCTGATTCTCCGCTCTCGGGGGAGCTGTCTGTTTCTGTTGCAGAACTGCTATTATCGTCCGCTTCGTTAGGAGATACAACAGGATCTTTATTTCCTTCGTAAGCCGGTGTAGCACCGAGTGGGTTCATGCCCTCTTCAATAAACTCCTTGAGTTCTGGAACGACTTTGCCTTTGAGAGACTCAAGGGCGTCAGCGGCGTCCTCTGGATTTCTTTGATAAGCCGTGAGCAAAATATTTACTGTATTTACCGCAAGATCAGCGTCTTTTTCGCCCCATTCCGGAACCTTCTCACCGATCTTATCGTATTCCACTTTGGAGAACTGACGATAGCTCGCTGAGCGTACGATTTCAGTTGTAGTCAATTCATCTTTCTCTGTTTTCAGGGAATTGACGAGCAATTCATTGACGTCTTCTCCGGGAATAAAACGTAGAGCAAAGAAGGACATGTTGCGAGTCAGTTCATCTTCCGACTTGAGGCTTTCTTGGATGACAGGCAAAAGTCCACGGTCGCCTGTGTTGCCGATGGCACGAACTATGACAGCCTTGCTTGTAAAGTCTTTGGCTTCATCAGCGGCTTTAGCTGCATTCATCAAGCTGGGACGAAGTTCGGCAAATCGATCGCCGAGAACGCGTCCGGCTGCGCCGGCTCCCAGGTAAGCGTTTAAGGAAACGTCTGCGGCCGCTTCTGTTTCCGCGACTTTCAATACTTTTTGCGCGCTATCGAGCGACATGTTCGAATGCATGCCGTAAGCGCTGATCGCCATTTCCCGACAGAAATCTGTTTTACAGTCCCCGGCAAAGAGATCGGCGAGCACGTTTGATCCTTCGGCTGTTTCCGAACCGGAAAGAACGCTGAAGAGCACGCCTTGCTGGAATTTATCCTGGTTTGTTTCACCAGTCATCGAGACGATTTTTTCTTTGAACTCTGAGATACTGGCAGGATTCTCGGCAAGAATCTTTGCCATTTCTATGTAGAGATCGGCACGGACCTGTGGTTCGTCCAATCCCGAAAGTTTATCAAGATCGGTAAATACTTCTTTAAGCGCGCGCAAAGGCTGGGAGTCCGAACGCTGAGCGCGAGCGGGTTCGGCAGCGACCATCGCTCGCCGATCGCGATAGACGCGTTTGCTACTCGAAAGACTTGTGGTATCGGTTTGATTGATAAAGATTTTCGTCGTGAGTGTGAAGGGTAGATTTTCGTGATCTATGCCCTTCAGAGCAAGAGTACCTTGCATGCTGACGAGTTTGCCATCGGAGTTGTATTGATAACGAAAGCCATTAAGCTTTGCATCGGCTTGAATATCGCCTTGGAGGTTTTGTATCCAGGTTCGAATCGCTTCGTAACCGACTTTGTTTTCTGAGATTTCATACTTCACACGAAAGAGATTTTTACCTTCTCGCTCACTTCGATAGATCTCAGGGCTTATCCGGACTGGGACAGGAATAAAGAAACGCGAGAGCAATTCTTTTTGAAATCCGCGATAGTCGCTTGGGAAGTTCGAATCGATGTAGTGCTTAAGCTCACCGTCTTCCATCGCGGTCACGGCTGGCGAATGCAAGACTTCGTCAGGTGAAACCGTGTTATTCATGGCTGTGAATTCTGAAAAGGAATCCCACTCGGAAACCAGCTGGTCATCGCCTTGGTCGTGCACCAAAAGATTCCCCTCGAGCTTTAGAATGACATCGTCTCGCTGAGCAGTTGAATACAAAGTATCCACCGAGACCTTGTACGTCGTCTGCTCGGATCCAACTTGGATATTTTCTCCCGTAGGCGAGACCTTGGGAGTCATGTTTTGCCAATAGTAAAAGCCGCCCGCACTCAGTGCAAGAACAGCGGTGAGGCCTAAAGCTATGCTGAGATTCTTCTTCATGGATACGTCTCTCCCAGAGCACGCGAATAGTCTATCGAAATGATCTCATAATTGAGATAGGTATGTATTGCCCACACCCAAGGCGACGAAATCTTATTTCTTTGCCGGAGTTTTCGCTGGTGTCTTCGTTGTGCCGCCGGATGCGCCACCACACTTGCCGGCAATAGCTTTTTCCATCTGCGTGAGCATATCGGTCTGACCCTTATCGATCGCCGTCAACGTTGGATCTTTTTTGGTATCGGTTTCGGCTTTAGCTAGCTTCAAATGCTCTGCGATATTAGCCTTGAGTTTTGTACATTGCGCTGCCGTTGGTTTGGCCGGAAGTTTAATCAAGCGTGGACCCGCTTTTTTCGTGGATCGACCGATCTTGAGTTTGAATTCCGGTTCCCAAAGGGGATACGCATATTTATAAGCGGTCTCGCCAAATCCAAGCTCACCAGGAAGTTTAAATCCAGCGACCGTAGCCACCGTTAACACCCCCCACAAAACGTAGTTGAACGGCGAAGGGACATCAAGTTTCGCAACTAGACTGATCCCGGTGCCACCGAATGCGCTGACCTCGACACCGACATAGTTGATACCGGTGTAATACATTCCCGCTTTAATATCTCCACCCATACTTACACTTACAGGAACTTCGAGAGCGAGGATGGTGGTTGTGCCTTCGATACCGAGCGTGAGAACCGTTGCTTGCGCACCAACCGTCACGTTCATGACAAGGCTAATCGCGGGAATAAAACTGATGGTGAACATTCCGGATTTTTTCACATCGACGTCGATACCCAGACCTGTCGATGGAAGGAACTGAATCTCAACTACGATACCGCCAGCTGGAAATCCGTAAACCGGAATACTTGCCGTTGGAATCGCCGGCACGGGAAAGACTTTGTCGATCAAGGTTTTGCCGACTTCTTTCGTTGTACCAGGAACATCGACACCGAAGAAGACGAGACGAAGGGCGGCTGTGGCCTTGGCATTTGTTACGGTCGGTGCATCGAGACCAGCTGAAGCTATCATCTGGAGGAACTTGCCACCGCCGACATTGACGTTTAGAACCTTTGCGCTGATCCAGGCTTCCGCTGTGAGTTTGGCTTGAACTGTCTTGATTTCCACATCAGTCGAAACACGAATCTTTTCGGTTTTTTTGAATTTATCGAGGGCTGCTGAGAAGCTAAAGCTTGCCTTGTTCGCGGCACCCGATTTTTTCCAAAGGCCAGAACCAATTTTAATTGCTTCGGTTTGAGCACGAAGCGCTGCGGCTTCTTGTTTTTTAGCTGCCGTCTTTTGCGCTGTGGTGAGCTTAGGGCCTTTAGTATGGTCGGCTTTTTCCCAAAAGTGTTTCTTCTTAGCCTGCTCAACCTTAGCGTCTGCGACCTGAACGGCATCCATCTTGGCTCCGCCGGTCTTGAGTGTCTCACGAATGTTGTTCGAGGTACTCATCACGAGACCGGCATTCGACAAAGCAAAATGCTTGGTAAAGAATCCAGCACCGCTGCTCGTCTTTGCGCCTTTATCGGGTGGAGGAGCAGGGGCTTTCGTACCCGCATCCTTTGCCTCTACAACTTTGACGTCTTTGCGAGCTTTGCGCTTCATAAGATAGCGTGAGAAGCTCCAGAGCATTTTAGGATCACCAAATTTGACTTCGGTATCAGCAGCCGGTTCTTCACCGCCCGTAAAATGCAAAACCGCTTTATTAGCAATCTTTGCACACGCGAGGTCGCAACTTGATTTGATAAGATCGAGCGCCGCCGTCTTTTTCCCGTTGGCTTGAAGCGTAGCATCCTCGGAGCCCACCGGTTTACAGGAGGCGACGAAGGCGAGCAGCGTGATGGTCGCTATGATTTTTTTCCAGCTCATACAGACGGGACCCTTCCGTTATAAAAAACGTGAGCCATGGATCGGCACAGGGCGGAAATTCTTAAAATTTTAGTGAATCTATTTTTTTGGAAAGAATGAAGGGCGAGGAGAAAGCGGGAGTTTTTTAAAGGGTTAGGGGATCTAGATGGTCCCTCTAACCCTTATGCCTGTGAGGATTAACGACGAACCTTTTTCTTCGATTTTGATTTCTTGTAAGGTTTGGTCTGAGTTTTCGCTTTGGTCTTCGCTTTGACTTTAGACTTGGAAACGGGCTTCGCTTTTGCAGCCGATTTCTTAGTCGTCTTAGTTGTTTTCTTGGCTTTCTTCACCAAAGGCTTTTTAGGCTTCGATTTAGGCTTGATAGGCGATTTTTTGCCAGACACTTTGGGAGCGACCTTCGCCTTCTTCTTAGTTGCCTTGCTTTTGGCTTTGGTCTTAGCTTTGGCTTTCGTCTTTTTCTTCGCTTTAGCTTTAGCCTTCTTTAAGGCCTTTGCACCCGTTGAGAGCGATTCGTCACCCGAATTGAAAAGTTCGCGATCCTCTTCGTCGTTGTCACTGTCGTCTTCATCCTCTTCAGAATCATCGCTTTCGCTTGCGCCGTCTTCTAAATCATCATCATCGTCATCGCCATCGATTTGCGCTTCGACTTGATTAAGATGTTCGAGAAGATAGAAGACCTCTTGCTCGAGAGTGAAAGGGTTTTCAATCTCGTTAATATCCTGAATGATATAGAGTAGGGTCGCTTTTAGCTTGTGGTCCATCTGACTGATCAAATCCTCGTAGGGATCAAGCTTTAGATAAGCTTTCAACACGCTCCGAAGTATCGGAAGGAGAGACGGATCAGTGCGAATGATAGAGTCGAGTAGGGCAATGTAGTTTTTCGGATCAAGATTCATAGGGCCTCCGAGTTCGGTTCTCTGAGGACCATTCTACGTTCAATAGATTATCGTGACTAAGTGTTTTTTGCCGAATCCGAGTCACTCATCCGCGCAATCGCTAGAGCGTCACAGCGTTACTATGCCTTCAATTTTCGAGACTTGTTTATAGACAGCAACCACTTCATCGGAGTTGTCCATCTGAGCTGTCAGGCTGATCGAGACATATTTCTCATTGCTAGAACTGCGTTCTTGCACCATTCCTGTAGGCATCATGCTGAGCAGTTCGCCTTTTTTGGCTGAAGGAATGACGAATTTAAATAGGTATGGGCTCGGCCAGGAATGGATTTCATCAAGCTTATTTTTAAAAGTGACGTAGGCGTCCATTTGGTTTTTCCTCTGCGATCGACCAGGAAGAATGACCTAAGCGATGTACGCATTTATAGCACGAG
>JAZKGL010000445.1:0-3582 GCA_040385935.1 Bdellovibrionota bacterium | reverse complement strand
TGACCTTGCTGCTGACTAACAGCCACGAGAACAAATATACTCATCAAGATTAGCGCAATAATCACAGCAAACGTAATTTTCCACACGCTATAAGGCGCATGGCCCTCCACTTCCCCCGTCTGGCCATTCACCAAAAATTGAAACGTCTTATCCTTATACTGATAAGCCGCAATCCAAACTGGAAGAAGTACATGTTTGAAGCGTGTGTTAGAGAACTCATTATGCACACGAAGGTTAGCCTGCGTGTCGCCGGGAACATCCCCCGAACAACGGTCGGTCTGAATACTTTCCATCGAATGAACTGCCTGAGTCCACGCCGGCTTCAAATCAATCTGATACTCTTCGGCTTTGAATCCCGATAAATACGATGGATCATAAGGCAGCAGACTCTTCGTTGAATAGGTATCGAGACGATCAGCTAAGGCTTTAGGCAGACCTTTCGAAGCACAAATCAGATAGTCATCGTATATGTCTCGACGCTGACCGGAAGCCGGTACCCAGCGTGTGTGCCTTACCTGGCGCGTCCGAGTCTGAGATTGACCGTTCACAGTCTCTGTATAAGTCTCAGTCGTGTAGTAATAATGTCCAGCGAGTGCGGACCATTCAGAATCCACCGTTGCATCGAACACCCAATAGGGAATGTAAACGCCCTGAATCTTGGAAACAGAAGCCCGCTTCTTCAAGTCATTCGGCCGAAACCATAAACCCGACAGCCAACTAGCAAAATGATTCTGCGCAACATCCTTGGTTTTGCTGAAGGGGACGAGTGATTCCGGCCTTAGGGTTTGTCGGTGCGAATCGAGTTCGAGGACCTGCGCCGATGCACAGAAGCTGCATACTCCCGCTGTCTCTTCGACACCGAAGCTTATAATTGCGCCACAGCCCTGACAGGATAGCGTTCGAGTGGGACGTCCGAGGCCGCGTTCAGGGAGCTTTTGCATGCCCTCCAAAAGATCATATTCGACCACCGAATCAAATCCACCTGCTTCATCAATTTTTTGTGATTGGCCGCAGGAGTCGCAGCGAAGAGCATTGAGATTCGGATCAAATATCTGTTGGCCGCCACAATTTGGGCAGCGAAACTGTTTGGATTTGGCGTTGGATTCTTCGTACGGGGAATTCGTTGGCTGCGTTTGTTGATCCATGGGGTGAGTAGGGTCCTCTGGACATGCATGCTGGGGGCTACAGACAGGCCCCCGACAGACGGTCTTATCGCATAGAACCTGAACGACTCAAGGGCATAGGATCACTGGCTGGAAAAGTATCTTCAAGCATAGTGTCCAATTTGTTCTCTTGAGTTTTAAAGTCCTGTTTTATCTGTTTGTTTCCTGCATAGCGCTTATAAAGCTGATGGCCAATAAATGCAAGGGCACCCGCGCCTAGAACCTGACCGATAGTGGTATTTTTTACGCCCATGATATATCCCTCTTCAAAATCTAAATGAAATCGACGAACACTCTAACTTTTCACGATGTTTGCAAGGGACGTGCCTGAGGTGTTTTTTGCATGAATTATCCGAGTTGGAGAAAAGTCTTATGGAACCGATGTCAAAAAGTGAACTACAAAGCCTGGATGATGAAATGCTGCTCGGTTGGCTCGATGCGCTGAGTCGATATCGTGCCGAAGACATCGGGCTGCACATCGATCCGCATGGGCACTTCTTGTTCGGTGAGATTAGACCAACGCTTGAAGAGGTTCAGGACGAGTTAGTCCGCCGCGGCCTTGATTCAAGACCGGGCGAGGTAAGGTCTGATCGCTCGAATCGTGAGGATGTCTCTGTTCATCCGTAATTTTCTTTTTTAGAATTGGGGCGAGTCTGTGAAAGCTATTACTCTTCGAGAAGCTGGCGGCGCTGATGCACTGATTATGAGCGAAATTGAGGAGCCGGTCCTTGCCCCAGGCGAAGTTCTGATTCGCACTCAGGCAAGCGGTCTCAATGGTGCGGATCTTTTGCAAAGGCGAGGTCTTTATCCACCCCCTAAAGGCGCTTCGCCGCTGATCGGCCTCGAAGTATCGGGGACGATTGAAAAGATGCATCTGGGCGCAGACAAATCTGGGTTTCATATCGGCGATCCGGTAATGGCCCTGCTTTCGGGTGGAGGTTATGCGGAGAAAGTAGCGATTCGCCACGACCAGATTATGCGGGTGCCTCGCAACATTCCTTTGATCGAGGCCTGCGGTATCACCGAAGTGTTCGTGACGGCTTATCTTGAACTTGTGATCCTTGGTCATTTGCAAAAGGGTGAGCGACTACTCATTCATGCGGGCGCAAGCGGAGTGGGTACGGCTGCAATTCAGATCGCCAAAAATATCGGCGCTGAGATCTGGGTGACTGCGGGGAGCGATGAGAAGCTTGGTTTTTGCAAAGAACTCGGGGCTCATCATCTGATCAATTACAAATCGGAATCGTTTGCTGAGAGAATTCTTACGGATACAGACAAACGCGGTGTGAACTGCATACTTGATCTGGTTGGCGCCTCACATTTTCCTGCCAACCTTGAGGCGCTTGCCCTGGACGGCAGAATTCTTCACGTCGGGCTTTCCGGAGGCACAAAAACTGAGCTTGATTTGCGCCTGCTGCTTGCCAAACGCGCCTCTCTGATTGGTAGCACTTTGAGGTCGCGAAGTTATGAGGAGAAGGCTGAGATCATTAAAAAATTCTGGGCCTACGCCGAGCAGAAATTTATCACCGGGGAGTTTCACCCAGTGATTGATAAAGTTTTCGCCGCAAAGGATGTTAAAGACGCCCATCTATATATGGAATCTCAGAAAAATCGCGGGAAAATCCTTCTGAAATGGTCTTAGTATAGCAAAGCAAGAAGACGAGCAAGGGGTTTACCATTGCTCGTCTTTTTCATCGAAATTCAAAGATTTGTCTACGAATGTTTCGCTGAATGGGCAGCAGCCGAAGATTTGACGGAAGAGACAAGCGTTTTCAATGTGCTCGAAAGCTCTTGAAGCATAGTTTTACGCGTGTCCTTGTCCTGGAGTTCAGGGCTCGACGCGATAACATCCTTAGCCGATAAAATCGCAACTTTCGCTGAGTTGAGAGCTTCACGCGCCGAGCTGATCGCCTCGCGCGCTGCGCTCAAGGCCTCCTTTGCGGAAAGTGCGGATTCGCCCTCCTGCGCTGCAGAGGGTTTACGACTGCGGGTCTCCGATTGAGACGCTGATTTATCAAAAGACGATTCGCCCTCTTGACCCGCTTCATGAAGTGCGGTGTCGGTCGCTGGTTCTGCTGCGGTGGCTTGGGAGACTTCGCGATCGTCTTTGGCTTCCTTGCTCTCGCGCATTTTACCGCTTTCTGCACCCGCTTTCTTGGCATTGGCTTTGGTCGTCGCTTCAGTTCCACTGCCCTTCAAAGTTGCGCCGGTTGCGCCTTGATCGGTAGCGTCGTTATACACTTCGCCAGCCGCAGTTGATTTAACACTCGCTGCCATCTTCTTTTTGGCTGCCGCAGTAGTGGAACCGGACTTTGAACGCGCAGTCGCGGTCTTTGTGGTTTTGGACTTCGCCGAACTCGCTGCTTTTTTGGTGGAACTCTTTGCGCTTGCCATGACCCCTGCCTTTCATAAAACGATA
>JAZKGL010000444.1:0-1603 GCA_040385935.1 Bdellovibrionota bacterium | reverse complement strand
GCAATCACTCACTTTCTCAGGGAGGCGAACAGGAAGGTTCCTCGACGCTCCAATTGAATCAGTATTTTCTTGTTTTGGCTAAACACGTTTGCAAAATCTTTTACCGACTTTAGCTCAACGTTATTCGCCTTCAATAGAACATCGCCAGGGCGGATGCCAGCCGCACGAGCTTTGGAACTCGGATCAACGTCGGTCACGAGGAGGCCATGATTACTTTCGATGCCATACTGCTGAATAAACTCACCGTGTTTTGCACGGCTCAAGACTTCGACTTTAACGCCCGCTTCGCCTACGGACCCTTTACCGCCTTGAGCCCCTGAAGCCTCGTCCTCCTCACCACCACCGCCGGGTCCTGCATTGGCTGCAGCAGTGTAAGTTCCAAGGCTAATAGTGGTCGATTTCTTCACGCCGCCGCGAAAGAAAGCCACGGCAACCTTGGAGCCCGGCTGCATCAATCCCACGGTATTCGAAAGCTCCTGACCGGAATGAACAGCGCGACCGTTCACTTCGGTAATAACATCACCCGATTCGATTCCTGCTTTTGCAGCGGGCGTGTTCTTCTCCACGTTGCCGACCAGTGCACCGCGAATGCCCTTAGGAAGATTCATGGCGGAGGCTAGGTCATCATCCATATCCTGCGCAAGACGAACGCCAAGATAACCGCGAGCGACTTTGCCCTTGTTGATCAATTGAAGCGCAACTTCACGCACGAGATTGGAGGGAACGGCAAAACCGATACCAGCTGAAGACCCTGAGCGACTGAATATCGCCGTGTTCATACCGATAACATTGCCTTGCATGTCAAGGAGCGGACCACCGGAGTTACCGGGGTTGATCGCAGCATCGGTCTGTATAAAGTTACCGAGGTTCGTAATATTGAGATTGCCGCGACTCGTCGCTGACACAGCACCGAACGATTGACTGAATTCCAATCCGAATGGAGCACCGAGGGCGATAACGAACTCGCCGACTTTCACGTTATCGGAACTTCCGAAGGGCAACTGGATTAAATTCTTGCGATTAAACTTCGCGTCCTTGATTTGAACCACGGCTACATCGGTATTAGGGTCAGAGCCTAATACCTTAGCTTCGTAAGTCTCGCCGTTGGAGAGCTTCAGATCGATTTCGTCGGCCCCTTCGACGACGTGATTATTCGTAACGATATAGCCTTTTTCCAAATCAACAATAAAACCGGAGCCTACGCCTGACTGCTGCTTTTGTCCGGGCTGACTTGGATCCGGCTGTCTATTGCGCGGTCCGTAGAAAAAGTCGAAGGGATCGAGTTCATAGTACGGCCGACCTTTGATGATCTTGGAAATAGAGATGAGGGCGATACCTTTACTTGCATCCTGCGACAATTCGGCGACTCCTGCCGAGATTTTCTGGAGAAGTTGCACATTGTCCGAAGGTCTTTTATTCGCGTCCGGAACCGGCAGTTCGTAGGCCAGGGCCATCTGTGACAGAAGGGCAAGCGGCAGCAAAAATGAGCTGGAAATCCTCGGTATCATAATGTGTTAAGTCCTCGCTAAGGATGAGTGTCTACCAAACTATTTTATTCTGACGTTTTGATGATGAAATGAGAATAAGATATCGTGTAGGAATT
>JAZKGL010000443.1:1569-4332 GCA_040385935.1 Bdellovibrionota bacterium | reverse complement strand
AGTGGAGGCGATACGAGGCGTAGGGATATCGAGTCCTTCGTTTCGTTTCATTTCTTCAGTGCACGATAGGATCAAGGCCGCAACGCGGCGAGCAACCCAAGCGGTGTTCTCGATGTCGATTCCGCGTTCGAACCGATGCGAAGCCTCGGTGTGCAGGGCAAAGCGTTTGCTCGTCTTGCGCACGAGAGAAGGATTGAAATGAGCGACTTCGATTACGATAGCCGTCGTGTCCTTTTTGATTTCGGAATTTGCGCCACCCATAATACCGGCGATACCCACAGCTTTTTTCGCGTCAGCGATCACGATATCGGTATCCACGAGTTTTCGGGTCTGCTCGTCCAAAGATTGAAGAGTCTCGCCCGCTTTCGCTCGGCGGACTTCCAAAGACTTGCCTGAGATATCACGCTCGTCATAGGCGTGAATGGGCTGACCGGATTCGAGCATTACATAGTTGGTGGCATCGACCAAAAGATTGATCGGTCGCAGGCCTGTATACTGCAATCGGCGCTGGAGCCACTGCGGTGATGGGATAGTTCGCACATCGGCAACATAGAGTGCGGTGAAGCGCGCGGAATCTTTCGCGTCGTGGATCTTGACCGAAATATGGCTTTCGCTTTTAAGAGAGCTATCGGTCTTCGCTGATTTTTCGTCCGGGATCTTGAGAGTTTTATCGAGTTTTGCCGCAAGATCGCGCGCCAGACCGATAAGGCCCAGGCAGTCGCTGCGGTTCGGAGTCAAACCGATTTCAATAATGGTATCATTCATGTGGAAGTAGTCAGCGATCGAAGAGCCTAAAGAAAGACCTTCAGGAAGTTCGATAATACCATCACTGTCACTGGATAATTGAAGTTCGGCTCCGCTGCAGAGCATACCCACCGACTTCTCGCCGCGAATTTTGCTCTCCTTGATTTTAAAATCACCGGGCAGTTCCGAACCGACTTTCGCCACAGCAACTTTGATACCAGCGCGCGCATTGTGAGCCCCGCACACGATCGTCAAAGGATCTTTGTCACCGGCATCGACCTGACAGACGCGAAGCTTATCCGCGTTCGGATGCTGCACGGCCGATAGAATCTTGCCGACCACGACATCGCCTTTCAAAGGCTTTTTCTCATCGATTCCTTCAACTTCGAGGCCGATGGACGTAAGGGTCTTGCTCAGTTGTTCAACTGTAATGTCTTTAAGATCGATATATTCGTTCAGCCAACGCCAAGAAACTTGCATGGTTGAGCCTTTCTTCTTTTAAACTTAAGGATGAACGGGGAATTGACCAAGGAACTGCTGATCGCCCTCAAAGAGCTGACGCAAGTCCTTGAGACCATAACGAAGCATGGCGATACGATCGATACCAAAGCCGAAAGCAAAGCCGGTATACTCTTCGCTATCCAGACCCAGTTTTTCGAAGACGCTCGGATGAATCATTCCTAGCCCGCCGATTTCCAGCCAACCGGTTTGTTTACAGATACGGCAGCCTTCGCCTCGGCAGGATACACACTGCAGATCAAATTCTGCGCCCGGTTCAACAAAGGGGAAAAAAGAGGGGCGAAGACGAATCGAAAGATCCTGGCCAAAGATCGCTTTGAGGAAGAGATCGACGATACCCTTCATATCACTCATCGAAATGCCCTTATCGACGACAAAGCCTTCGATCTGGTGGAACATCGGCGTATGGGTGATATCGGAATCACAGCGATAGGTTCGGCCGGGCGCTACCACACGAAGAGGCGCTTTCTCGTGCATCATCGCGTGAATCTGAATATTAGATGTATGCGTTCGAAGAATAGTCGCCGCCCGATCCGCGACAAAGAAAGTATCCTGCATATCGCGCGCGGGGTGATCGTCTTTGAAGTTGAGCGACTCAAAGTTATAAAAGTCGAGATCGATCTCGGGACCATCATAGACGGTGAAGCCAAGTTTACGAAACTCTTTGAGCATCACGCGGCGCATGAGCGTAACGGGATGAAGTGAGCCTTGCAAACCCCTGGTTGGAAGCGTCACATCCAGTTTATGCGAAGCGAGGGACGCATCTAGGGCCGAGGATTCCGCAGCGTCTTTCAAAGTGCCCAGGCCCGCCTCGACAAGTTGCCGAAGTTCGTTGATCACCTTACCCGCCGCAGGCTTTTCTTCTTTGGACAGCGACTTGAGCGATTCCATTAAAGCCGTTACGAGACCTTTGCGGCCGAGATACTTGATACGAAGATCCTCGACCGCCTTTGGCGAAAGTGAGGAGCCTGAGAGGCTACTGTCGGTTTGAAACTGACCTTTGATTTCTTCAATCTGTTTCAAACTATCTTCTAGGCTGGACATCGAGAATCTCCCGAATAAAAAAAGGGACACAAAACTTTCGTGCCCCTTCTACTTAAAAAAAATGAAAAATCGTCGCTGTATCCATCTCTGGATTTAAGAACGTTTCGCTTGTTTAACGGCACCGATCGCCAGCAAAGCCTCGCCGAGGCGCGAGAGACCTTCCGTAAGGGTGTCCTCATGAGTTGCATAGCTTAACCGAATAAATCCGGGTGTACCAAACGCTTCTCCAGGAACCATAGCGACGTGATAGGTTTCCAGCAGTTTCTGACTGAAGTCAAGGCTATTATCATTTGCGTAGAGAGCCGATTTTGCAAGGACTTTACGAAGATCGATGTAGATGTAAAACGCACCGTTCGGAGGGAGCATATCGAGTTCGGGATACTCGCTGAGAATACCGACGGCTATGTCGCGGCGATGCTTAAGAACATCCATTTTCTCAGCCATAAGCCCTGGTCC
>JAZKGL010000443.1:0-1469 GCA_040385935.1 Bdellovibrionota bacterium | reverse complement strand
TTAATTCCGGCCGCAACGATAGGTTCGGGTGTTGGGAAATCTGGTTCGCCAACCGAAAAATTGATAATTTTGTGGCCTTGATCCTGAAGCTCTTTGGCTTTGGTATTCAAAGCGACCGTGGGTGATGGCTGAAGTTGGGAGATGCGCTGGGAGAGTGTAGGGTGCATCGAGATCTACCTTGTCGTCATCGCCAGATTTGGCTCAGGATTTTGCTCACCCAATTAATCAGGTGAACTGCAGGACGACAAGATGTTTTGCGAAAAAGAAAGGAATGTGCCCGTCAGTCCGACAGTCGCAAAGGGAACCCCACCTCGTTAGGTGGGTGCCCTGTCTTCGCTTTAGGCTTCCGCGTGCACTCGGCAGGCGCGGCATGCTCACCACGAATGAACTCAGGCTCCCTAGTATATAAGCATCGGTTCACCTGCAATACTTAAGACCAGCAGGCACATTCTAGTTAAAGTCTAACAGTTTTCCAAACGCTGGGGAAGACCCTTCAATAACCCTTGTGACCCTTGCAGGCCAAGGTAAAGGCGCTATTCATTTCAGTTGATTGAAGCCCTCTTCGCTAGACAAAAAAAGGCTTGACCCTTGCGGCAAAAAAGCGTCAATTCAATACGTTTTTTATGCAACGCCTAGAGTGAGATGCCGGTGAACCCTGAAAGCGCAATCTATGTCGTAGCAACGCCTATAGGGAATCTTGACGATCTGACCCTCAGAGCTATCAAGGTTCTGAAAAATGTCGATATCATCGCCGCCGAAGACACGCGACGTGCGCGGCAGCTTTTGCAACACATCGGTCGTGATAAGGCCGAGGTCATCAGTTACTTCGATCATGTCGAACGTGAGAAGGCCCCACAGCTCGTCAGTCGATTGATTGAGGATAAGCTGAGTCTCGCTCTCATCTCAGATGCCGGAACACCGTGTATCTCCGATCCGGGTTACCATCTGGTGCGCGAGGCGAAGAAACGCGGCGTCGCGGTTCACCCTGTTCCTGGTCCCAGCGCTTTGACGGCTTTGGTCTCGGCTTCGGGTTTGCCTTCAGATCGCCTTTTGTTTGTCGGTTTTTTACCGAGTAAAAAAATGGCTTTGGAAAAAGAGATTTCCAGTTGGAAAAATCTTTCGGCATCCATAGTGTTTTATGAGGCGCCGCGGCGACTGAAGGTGAGTCTGGCTTTCATCCAGCAGATTTATCCCAACGCCGAGATTGCGATCGGTCGTGAGCTGACTAAGCTCCACGAGGAAATTATCCTGACCGATCCCAGTGGTGCGATGGACTGGTGCACAAATCATGACTTTTTAAAGGGCGAAGCGGTGGTCATGGTCAGGCTCGGCGAGCCTGAAGCGCAGAGTGCGGAGTCAAAAGATCATTTACGTGCGACACTGATTTCGGACGCGCGGGAAAAATTTAAGAATGATGCCACGCTAAAAGATTTGCTTACGCTTTATAGAGATCGTGGTTTGTCGCGATC
>JAZKGL010000442.1:0-2510 GCA_040385935.1 Bdellovibrionota bacterium | reverse complement strand
CCGTTGTCAGGTTTTTCGTCGAGGGCGCGGCGAATCAAAGATTCCGATTCTTTCAAGTTTTCATTTCGCTCTGCGTACATATAGCCGAGATAATTCAATGCTGCGGCATGTTTGGGGTCACGTTTGATAACGTCTCGCAGGGCAGCCATACTTTCTTTGATCTTCTGCGCTTTTTCATAAAACACAGCTTTGAGGAACAACAGCTCCACATTGCTCGGTTCACCCTCAAGACCTTGATCGACAAGGGCTATTGCCTCATCATTTTTGCCGGTGGCGCTGAGAAGATTAGCCGACATCGAATAGAACATCACTGCCTGGTCCGACTTCGAATCGATCGCTTCTTTGGAAATCGCTAAGGCTTCCTCATTACGGCCTAGACGTTTAAGGAGTTCGAATGCCCTGACACGCGTGACGGGATAAAGCTCGGATTTGAGGTCTATGCTCAAATAGGTTTTGAGGGCCTCCTCTGCCTGATCGTTTCTCTCCTGCGTGAGAGCTAAAAGATAGATCAACTTTTCGTTTTGAGGGTACCGAACGGTTAATTCTTTAAGAATCTGTGACGAATCTTTGAAATTCTGCTTTCCCCATTCGAGAACGGCGAGCTGAAAGCTTAAGCCATCACTCTTTTTCCCCGTCTCCTTGTCGACTTTTTGAAAAACAGGAAGATAGGCTTTCTTTGAATCGACTTCCTCATAGAGCTTGAGCATCTTCTCTATCGAATCATCCGAGAAATGCTCGGCACGAATCAGCGTATCAAAGTAGGTGAGAGAGGATTGCCACTGACCACCGACCAGCAGACTCACAGCGAGTAGATGGATCTTCTCCGAATCGTTTGTATTCAAGTCGTAGGCTTTGCGCGCCGCGGCTATCGCCTTTTTCCCCTGATTGTTCACAAGTTGAAGGCGAGCGAGCAGCGCCCAGCCTTCGATAAAGTCGCCATTTTTTTCGACCATCACGTTAGCGACGTCGATCGCTTCTTTCGTTTGATTCTGAGCCTGTAGAATTTGGATGAGTAAAACGCTGCTTTCAAGATTTTCAGGCCGTAATTTGACAGCGGCACGAAGATTTTTCTCGGCGTCTTTAAGCTCGCCTTTAGCCGCTAGGAGTCGGCCGTAGGATAAAAGTATATCGGCATTTCTTGGATACAGAAGAGACATCTTTTTCGCGAGGTCTAATCCTTCATCAAAGTTTGTAATCGCTTTGCTCTCGATGAGCTTAGCGCCGACGAACGCGTTTGGCTCCATCGTATAAGCCGTTTCGAACAGTTTAGCTGCGCTCGGCGCGTTGCGATTCATCAGCTCATATTCGCCAGCGAGGTAATAGAAACTCGCATTCGACTTCTTCCGCGCCGGTGACCAAAACTCGCTGGGCGCCTTATAACTGCCTTCCACTTCGCCTGTCGAAGGATTGATTTTCTGCGGCTCACCCGCCCCTTTATGCGCGCACGCTGAGCTGCCCAAAAGCGCAATGATGAAGGTTCCCATCACAGTATATTTTGATCTCATGGATGCATCCTAACTTTCGATCGGCTTTGGAAAGGTGTCACGCGAAAGCCAATGGCCTGTGAACCTTCGTATTATAAGCCGCTCCAGAGGGGATACCTAGCGCAAAGAGTAAATGGCTTTTAGGCCCTTGGATATGCGAAGCTTAGGGCTGCGGCCGAGCTTAGGAAATGCTCAGGCACACGAGTGGCTTCTTCATAATGAATCTCAACGAGGCTAAGACCGTTAGCGGGCGCGGTCATCCCAGCCTTGGTGCGATCTTGGGCGGCGAGGATAAGAGCCATCTCACCCGGTGTGCGCTTGCCCTGACCAACTTCGACGAGAGTTCCGACCAGATTTCGAACCATCTGTTTCAGAAATCCTTCGCCGAGCAAATAGATTTCCACAAGGTTTTCACCTTTGTGAGCCCATTGAATATCTAGAATTGTACGCTCAAATGTTTTGGCGCTACCGTCCATAGCCGCAAGGCTTTTGAAGTTGTGGCGGCCGGCAAAGGCGCGACTCGCTTCTTTCATCGCGTCTAAATTAAGGTCGTAGGGGATCGCCCAAGTGTAACGGCGTGTGAACGCATTACTCCCGCGTCCGAGCCAGAATCGGTAACGATAAAGTTTTGCATGCGCGGATTGAATCGGATGAAACCCTGGTTCGGCAAGAGTCAGACCGGTGATACCGATTGCTTCAGGAATTAACGCTTCGAGGCTGCGCATTGTTTTACGCAGATCGAGTTCACGCGGAAGGCGAAACGTCGCGACCTGATGCTCGGCGTGTACACCCGTATCGGTGCGCGAAGCGCCGGAGATTCTCACCTTCTCGCGAAGGATAGTCGCAAGGGCTTTCTCGATTTGGTCCTGAACCGTGTTGCCATGCGGCTGGCTTTGCCAGCCATAAAAAGGCGTTCCAATATAATTAAGATCGATTCTATAGGTGATCGTAGGAGGGGCAGGAGCTTTAGAGGGAATGATTTCCTCAGCGGAGACCTTCGAATTGCAAACTGATTCCATAACTTTT
>JAZKGL010000441.1:0-1029 GCA_040385935.1 Bdellovibrionota bacterium | reverse complement strand
GGCTCCAAAAGTGACGGCGGCATGGAAATCATGAAAAGCTGGGAAAACTGGATGAATGATCCAGAGAATCTGAAAGGCATGTCTCTTGGTGAGATGGGTTACGATCTCGAATTTACTATTCATAATAATATGCATATGCGCTGGACCGAGGAGACAACCCCAGTCGGCGATCGACCGGCTATCGTTGGTAACGAAGGATTTTTGAAAGACAACTGGAAGTGGAACAGTCCCGAATACGATCTACTCGGTGACACCTACTCGTCGCACATCAATCGCAATTTCTGGAAACTTCACGGCTTAATCGACAACTTTATATATCGATGGCTGGCCGCCAACGATTACACGGAAATTGCCGAAGATTGTTCGGGTCGGTCTAAGTGCTATCAGTGGAAAGGCAAGTGGGAAGGGGCGATGCCTTCTCACCATCATTTCAAGTCTGAGCAAGAGCGTTACGAATCCCTATCGGAAAACGCAAGACTAGAGGAAGACAATCGTTTCAACGAAGCACAAACCCTTGCGCGTTCGAGACTGGGCTCGCCTGACCTAAATCAAAGTGAACGAGAAACTCTGGAGAAAGCCATTCAAGCTGATGAAAAGACTTATCAGCAAAAACGTGAGCAGGCCGAGCAAAATCGAGCGAAGATCGCGCAAAAGGCTAAAGAGGAAGCCGATCACAAGATGGAGCGTGACAAAGAAAACGCAGGCGCACTGAGTCTAACCGACAACCAAGCAGCTCCTTCTGCGAAAACTTCGGCCGCACTTGCTCGGTTTCGCCGCGCAGTGAACCTAGCGCGCTTTATACATCGCGCCTCTCGCATGGACCAGGGAGAGATCAACGCGAAGGTCATCGCCGACTTTAAAAACGATCAAACACGGAGCGATGTGGCGACGCCTTCAAAGTATGTTCGCAAGTATGTGAAGCAGGCTAAAAAGCTGGCTAAGTAACAAAGCATTCTCCCGAACAGAACGACCCCACTCCCACTCTCGGCTGCACATAGATTGTGCAGCCTTTTGTCTATTCGGACCTCA
>JAZKGL010000440.1:0-9146 GCA_040385935.1 Bdellovibrionota bacterium | reverse complement strand
GAAAAGAACGCCATGCATCAGCTTGAGCAGCAGGAGAACCAAAAGAATCAGCAGCAGCTCGGCCTTCAACTTTTGCAGGAAACACTGAACCTTCCCCGCTGGCCTGAGCGCATTGAATGTATCGATATTTCCAACACGCAAGGCACGGCGATCGTGGCCTCGGATGTGTGTTTCGTCGATGGCAAACCAGCCAAAGAATTTTATCGTCGCTACGAAGTCAAAACCGTAATCGGCGGACCCGATGATTTTGCCTCAATGCAGGAGATCGTCAAGCGACGCATCGAGCGGGCGATCCGCGATGATGATATGCCTGATCTTTTGATTATCGATGGGGGCCGGCCTCAGGTTCGAGCCGTTATGGAAGTTGTGCACTCTTATCCCGACCTCAACCTGCCTATCGTCGGTCTAGCCAAGAGTCGTTTGGATAAGGGCCGGCGCAACGATTCGCGATCGATTGAAGCATCGAAAGAAAGACTTGTGCTCCCAGACCTCGAAGTTCCAATCGAGCTGATCGAAGGTAGCCACGTCTATCGCCTCGTCACGCGCATTCGCGACGAAGCACATAGATTCGCCATCACCTATCACCGAAAAAAACGTCAAGGGCTCAGCCATGCCTCAGCGCTTGACGAGGTCTCAGGGATCGGTCCGGCTCTAAAGAAAAAGCTCCTGGTGGAATTTGGAACCGTCCAGGCGATCCGGGACGCAAGCCTCGAGAGGTTAATGTCGATCAAGGGTGTGAGCGAGAAAACCGCCCTTAACCTCCATACCAGCCTAAAAGCCAAGGAAACTTGATCCAAGACTGCCGCAGCACCGGTCAACACAGGGTTCTAAACTTGACTAAACCTTGATTCATCGCTACTTTGGGGCCTCTTTTCTCCCCAAGGAGCCCTTTCATGATTCGTTTGAATCCCAAACTCTTTTCACCTGAAGTGATGGCTCGCCATGCAGAGATGCTTGGCAATCGTGTGAAGAAAAATCTCAAAACATTAAAAAAGACTTTCGACAAAGACAAGGTCACGGCCTTTCGTCTCTACAATCTCGATATCCCCGAGATTCGCTGCGTGGTCGATTGGTATGATGGTCACATCATCCTCGGGGAATACGTTCGCGACCAAACCGATGATGAAAGTTATTTGCGTATCCTTTCCGATGGACTCGCCCAGACTCTCAATATTCCTTTGGAGAACATCCACACACGGCGCCGTACGACAAGACCTGTCGAAGGCGATCGTTATGGTCGACTCGCACGCACCGACGAGCGCATGGAAGTGAGCGAAGGCGGTCTCAAATTCTTTGTGAACCTCTACGACTTCCTAGATGTCGGCTTGTTTACCGATCACCGTAAGACGCGCGACATCGTTCGTAGCCTTGTCAAAGGCAAAAATTTCTTGAATCTGTTTGCCTACACGGGCGCCTTCAGCGTTTACGCGGCAGCCGGTGGAGCTAAGTCGGTTACGACTGTGGATATGTCGCGTCGTTACCTCGATTGGGCTCGTGATAATATGGAACTCAACGATCTTCTCGGCAGCTGCCGGATGGAATGGAGCAGCACCGAAGCTAGAGAGTTTCTGGAACGCGCTTCGATGTCACGCAACTACTGGGACGTGATTTTCCTCGACCCTCCTTCGTTCTCAACGCGAGAAGGCATGGCGGAATTTGATATTCAATTTGATCACCGCAGTTTGGTGGAAAGCGCATTGGCTGTTTTGACGAAAGGCGGCGTGCTCTTCTTCTCGACGAATCATCAGCGTTTTGAGCCTGACCTAGACGATATGCTTCAGGCGACTGTGACGGAAATTACGGATTACGTTCTGCCGATCGATTACAAGGGCCGAACACCGCACCGACTTTTCCAAATCGTCAAAGATAAGTGATCTCACGTTAGAGCGCTGACACCCGAATGGCCTGCAGCAACTTTTCGATATCGATAGGTTTGGTCAAATACTCGGCGCAACCGACCTCGAGACAACGGTTTCGTTCTTCAGTCATCGCATGGGCAGTCAACGCGATAATACGGCCTTTGTATTTATTCGCTTTAAGCCTTGCAGCGGTCTGGTAGCCATCGAGTACAGGCATTTGTATGTCGAGCAGTATCACATCGAACTCATCGGCAATCGCAATCGCCTGCTCGCCATCCTCGACGTCACGGACATAGATGTTGTGACGTTTGAGAAGGCGGGTGAGCAAGGTTCGATTGTCTATCGCATCATCCACTATCAATACTTTGAGTCCACTTAGATCCAGATTTGCGCGGCTCGCCACAGGTTTCAAGTCCACCGGACTGTCAGGAATCTTAAGAGCGATCTCTATCCGAAAACAACTACCAACGCCCACTTCACTGCGAAGAAGTTTGACATCGCCACCCATCCCGGCTGCGAGCTGACGCGACAGGATTAAGCCAAGACCGGTTCCACCGAACTCTCTCGTAGTCGTATTATCGCCTTGTGAGAACGGTTGAAAAAGTTTTTCAACGTCTACAGGGGCAACGCCACGCCCAGAATCCTCGACATCGAGACAAAGAATTTCCTTTTCCTGATCGATCGATGCATGAACTTTCACAAATCCATCGCGCGTAAACTTTAAGGCGTTTCCGACTATGTTCATCAAAACTTGCCGAAGGCGAGAAGGATCAGCCAATATAATTAGAGGGACTTCCTTATCGATAGCGAGCCGAAGCGAGACCTTCTTCGTGTTAGCCTGAAAGCTAAGCGATTCTTGAATATCTAGAAGTAGGTTTTCAAGACTGAATGGAATCGATTCGAATTCCATCTTGTCCGCTTCTACTTTCGAAAGATCCAAGATGTCATCGATCAGTAGCGCAAGGTTCTTGCCGTTCCTATCGATCGTATCTAAAAACTGGATACTTTCTTCGAGTGTGAAATCACTACTCTTAAGGAGACCAGTAAAACCGATAATCGCAGCCAAAGGGGTCCGAATCTCGTGACTCATGTTGGCCAAAAACCGTGATTTGGAGACGTTAGCCTCCTCGGCATTTTTCTTAGCAATTAAAAGATCACGATCGGCTATACGGCGCTCGGTGATGTCGCGAAACGTACAGACTTGACCGGATTCATTGATTAGGCTCATCTCAAGCTCAAACCATCGATGCCCTATACTGACAACTTCCCGTTTGAGGTCAGATGTATGAAAAGTAAAAGTGGGCAAGTATGTAAAGAGATGATCACCCTCTCGACACTCAGGAAAGATTTTATGAAACGCCTGATTGCTGCGTAAAATGACGGTTTTGGAATCGATCACGCAAACGCCATCACGAATCGCGTTGAAAGTTGACTCCCAGTGCTTGGCGGCGTCTTTGGCTAAGGCCTCGGAGCGTCGAATGCGAAGAAGAGCATTCACCGTCGCAAGCAGTTCGGGAACTTCTACCGGATGGACTAGATAAGCATCGGCGCCTCGCTCTAGACCCTCAATCTTATCAGCCGGGCTCGAGTGGCACGCGGACATATGAAGAATCGGAATAGAGGCTGTGGCCTCATTGCTTTTGATAATATCGCACACTTCGAAACCGGACATATCAGGAAGGCTAATATCTAAAATGATAAGGTCAGGATTTTCTTTGAGACGAAGCAGACCTTCTTTTGCTGTTGCGCTTTCGATAACTTCGAAATGTCCTTTGCGAAGAGCCCAGGTCAACGTATATCGGGTAGCGGCTTCATCTTCTATGATGAGTATCTTAGTCGCTTTTGGTTTCTCGATATCATTCATGCTTCTTCGCCTCGACTGAGAATATCAAATATCATTTGCAGTTCATCGCCACGGCTCAATGCGTCTTTACTCAGAATACCATCTGGCCTTGGACCGTTGGGGGCAAAGTCGTCGAAGGTCAGATTCATGGAACTATTTAACAGGACGGGTATGTTTTTCATAGACGAACTGGCTTTTAGGTGCTCAAGCACTTCAAAGCCATCCATGACAGGCATACGGACATCAAGAATAATAATATCCGGCGCAAATGCTGCCACCAACTTCAACCCATCGGCTCCATTTCGGGCGAAAGCGAGTTCGCAATTTCGGGCCTGAAGGAGATCTCGAAGATTAAAGTATGAGGCCTCATCATCATCTATGACTAGAATTTTCTTGGTAGAAGAGAACTTTTTCATACCCTTAACGGCTTGATAAGGTAGCCTCAAAGTAAATGTAGAACCGACCCCCGGCGCGCTCTTCAGGCTGATTTTCCCACCGAGGAGCTGAGCCAGCTTTTGCGCAAGCGAGAGACCAAGACCCGTTCCCTTTGCCCGGCGCTGATGGTGGCCGAGGACTTGATAAAACTCCTCGAAGACATGCGGTTGTTCTTTGTCGGCAATACCGATTCCTGTGTCTATAACGCAAATCTCGATTTCGTCATGATCAATCAGGTCAGCGCGCACGACCACGCTGCCCTCTTCCGTGAATTTTAAAGCATTGGAGATGAAGTTTCGTAGAATTTGCGAAATTTTCGTCTCATCGGAGATAAAATGAGGCACATGTGAGCAGTCTTCGAAGATCAGTTCAATATTTCGATCCGCTGGCAATAGAGGTCTAAACAACGCCTTCAGGGCATCGAAAATCTCGGTCAGATTAAGATTGGAGTTAACGACTGAGATTTTTCTCGCCTGCATTTTCACAGTATCGAGTAGATCGTTCACCATCTCGGACAGGCCTTCGGCCGCTTGCCGGATAAATTTAAGCTGAACGCTCTGCTCAGGACGTAGATTGTCGCCTTCGCTAAGCAAGATCCGACTCATGGATAACAGACTATTCACCGGTGTTCGAAATTCATGGGTGACGTGCGACAAAAACCGCGATTTGACTTCACCCGCTTCGACGACTCTCTTGGCTTGATCTTCAAGTTCGCTGTTCAAAGCGATCACACCGCGATTGGTATCGGCAAGCTCTTTGTTGAGATCTTCGAGCCGAAGTTGATACTGAAAGCTAAGTTCCTGCTGTTTACGCAATTCTTCGAGGGCAACGATGAGTTCTCGATTTTGCAATTTGATCTCAGCCGATGGGTCGGCCGGAGGGAACTTGATCAAGTTCTGTAGAATCTGAGCAAGCTCGCGGCTTTCGAAAGCTTTGGCCACAGGCAAAAATTTGCGAAGCTTAACCGTCGTTCCTTTTTCGGTCGATTCGATCGTGCAGCTATCCATAAGTCGATAATAAGCTTTGAGACCGAGCCCTGTGGTTGAGAGGAGGGCCTGATTCAAATCAGGAATCCCCGGCCCTTGGTCCATGAGTTCGACTTCTAGACAGTAGGGCGAACGATTTTCGAGCCTTAGTCTGACAGTTCCACCACCCCCATGGCGAACGGCGTTGCGTGCGGCCTCCGAGGCTGCGGTAGAAACTTGCGTTTGCTGCAAATTATCGAGCCCTAGGTAACCTGCGATTTGTCTCACACGCTGACGACAGTTGACGATATCGTTTTCATCTCGAATCTGGATCTTAAATAGATCGATCACGCACTCTCACCTAATCGTCTTAGTCTTTGCGAGGCGACGAGTATGGATGCATCATCGCGGCCTCGAAGGAAAGTTTTCAAAAGGCGGGTTGCTATCACATGCGGCGAGTGAAAATCGAGCCCGGGCTCGTGGTCAGGTTCCATCCGCGTTTTACTGCCTAGACCATCACTGAACATAATAAGAGTGCATTGACTTGACCAGGGATAGGCGACCGATTCAAACTTTCTTGCGTTCTGGCCTACAATTCCGTCGCGGGATATCAAGGATCGAACGCCGTCTCGGCTAAAAATTTGCCCAGATATATTGCCAATGCCGGCATATTCAAGCAGCCCGCTATAGGTATCGATCCGAGCGACAGCCACGGCCGCGCCTCGCGTCCCGATCAGCGCTGTGTGAATCTGCGAAAGAATTTCACCAGCTGATTTGCCGAGGTTATCTTGAAACGCTTCGGCTGCTCGGCGGGATGCTTTGTGCGCCTCAGGACCGTGGCCTAAGCCATCGGAAACAAGAGCATAAGAATAGTCCTCAGTAGACGCAAACTCCCAAAGGTCTCCGGATAAGAATTCGCCTGGGTAAGGAAGATTCAATCCGCCATGGATCATGGGCTGCGACCGGGCCGATTTATCGAGGGCAAAAACGCAGGCGATCGTCGTGCCTTTATCCTTCACAGAATAAAGATCGAAGTCGTCGGGCAAGCGAGAAATCGCACCCAGACCGTTGCCTGCAGTCCGGCTTGTCGAATAACCGGCCTGCATACACTGATCAACATTTTCCATGCCGCGTCCCTGATCATGAGCGATAAGGTGAAGATGCTGCAGAGTATGATCGATGTGAAGAAAGAATTCGCCACTGCCTGCATGTTTGATTACGTTGCTCGCCAGCTCAGTCGCGACGATGGCAACCGCACCCGCCCGAACGGTCGATAGCCCGAGGTCGTCGGCGAATCGAGTGGCGAGGCGACGAGTTTCGCCGACGGCACTCGAATCTTGTATCAATATGTGGGCATAAGAGTTCATCTCATTTATTTCCAGCGTAGAAGAGAGACGATCGTTCCGCCCTCAGGTGGACAGATCACTTCGAACTCATGCACAAGACGTCTCGAACCACCAAGTCCCAAACCAAGGCCAGAACCGGACGTGTAGCCATCTGAAAGCGCCCGCTGAATATCAGGGATACCAGGACCCTGGTCGGTGAATGTCAGGCGAATGCCCGCCCGTCCTCCGTCCTCTAAATGTTCGATGACAACGTCCCCACCTTTTCCGTAGGTCAGGGTATTGCGGGCGATTTCACTCGCTGCAGTGACGAGTTTGGTTTGATCGGTAAGGGAGAACTTAAGACTCAAGGTCAACGCACGAACAGCCTGCCGAACTTCAACAACCTGAGACTCAGAGCGGATGGCCAAGGTTTCAGTCCGACGAATTTGCATCGAAGCGCTCACCTTCCTGGCCCGCATCTTCGAATGAATCAAGTGCGACTTGCGACTCAAGCCACTGGATACCCTTATCCACATCAAGCGCAGTTTTCACACCGGTTAACGTGAGCCCGAGTTCGACTAGAGTGATAGCCACTGCAGGTTGCATGCCGACAACTACCGTATGAGCGTCAAGAAGCCTACCGAGTGATGCAATATGATCAATCATTCGAGCAATAAAAGAATCCACCATGTCTAGCGCAGAGATATCGAGCATGACCCCTCGCGCTTTCTTCTCCACGATCTTTTGGGTGAGATCGTCTTGAAGAGTCAAAGCAAGCTTGTCATGCATATCGACCTGGATAGTCACAAGGAGAAAATGTCCCAGTTTAAGGATAGGGATTCTTTCCATTATTAACTTACTCCAACCTTCTGAGCTTTCTGGATAACCAGTCCTCTTTGCTTAAGCGCCAAGCGGAATGCATCAGCCAGACTGGATTTCGTATGAACATGACCCAGATCGATCCCAAGCTGAACGATAGTCTGTGCAATCTGCGGTCGAATGCCGCTGATGATGCAGTCGGCGCCCATCAAACGCGCTGCGGCAACAGTTTTCATCAAATGCTGTGCGACGAGCGTATCGACAGTCGGAACCCCGGTGATATCAATGATGGCGATATCCGCATGCGATGACACGATCGATTGCAATAGGACTTCCATGACGGTTTGCGCACGATTGCTGTCGAGGGTACCGATGAGAGGAAGAGCGATAATATTCTCAGCTAGCTCTACAACAGGTGTCGAGAGTTCGAGCATATCGGCCTGTTGACGAAGGATAATCTCTTCGCGGCCTTTTTGAAAGCTTTCGGTCGTAAGCAATCCAAGCTTATCGAGCAGCTCAGAAACGGCCAGCATTTCCTCACCGAGTTCCTCGCGAGGAATGTGCGACATGATGAAGTGAAAGAGCACGCTTTTCAGAGAAAAGACAAAAGTCGCTGTTTCCGATGGACTAAAGCCATAGCGGGCCCGCGCTCGACTGATCTCATCGATCACGGCACGCGTTTCTTTCCAGATAGGACTGTTGATATCGCCCGAATAGTCTTTGCGAAGCGCTTGTATCAGCGTCTGAAAAAAGAGCTTCGTCTGATCCTTAAGTTCATGCTCTGATACTGAATCCCGACGCGCAGCCTTGGATGCGTACTGATCTTTAACCCATGAGTCAAAGATTTCGCGTTCGTTTTCCAAGATCAGATCAGGAAACTTATACTTCTTCATCGCTTACTTTCTGATTCTCTTTGGATACGGAGAACCGTGCTAGATAGGGTATGTATGATTTAATCCTAGAGCGGCTAACTTTCAACGAGCTTCGAACATGACACCAAGATCACCAATCGAATTGACTTACGTGCGTATGGAGAATCCTGCGAAGTAATTGTAATCGTCCGCATCCTTAGTTATGCCCCAATTGACACCAGCATCCAGCTGATGATCAGGACTAAGGCCGTAAGTCAAGCCCACGTCGAAGTAAGCTTCCCAGTCAGAATCCTTGCTGGTTTCGCTGTAGAACTCGGTGTAACCCGACAATTCACCCAAGAGACTATGAGAGGTCGTAATCGACGAAATGAAGACGTTATGAAACCCGCCGTCCTCTTCATTCTTCTCGTAATTGATCTCAAGCATCAATCCGAGGTCCCATTCTTCCGTTAATGTCAGACTTACGGGAAGTATGAGACCGCCCTCGTATTTTTTATTACCAAATTTATCCTTGGCCGTTGGAACCTTTACGAACGGCATCAGTCCAATTGCAAAAGGTCCCCCATCGTTGCCGAGCAGGTTCCACTTCAGTCTAAGAGTTGTGTCGCCGAACCCGGTTTCAAAAGATGAGTCTTCACCTACTCTCTCTTCTGTCCAAGGATTGATCACGATTTGCACATCCATGGTGTGGGTCAACCCGAGTTTTAAATTCGTCGCGAGATAACTCGAACTCTGTCGATCGCCGCTATCGAAGGTCGTCGAGATGAAATCACTTTCCATCTGAAAATAACCGGCATCCACAGTGATCGGGCTTTCGGTTTTATCCGGTCGATCGGTAGAGAGTTCTCGTTTCTTATCCACGGGAGCTGGATTTGAAAACGTATATTCGGCTCCATAGCCAACTTTTGAAAGCGCAAGTGCCATCATAATTCCTAAGGCTGTTCTCATACATACTCCACTTGCTCTGTTTCCTTGCACCAAGATCACCCATTCAATTTTTGTGAACTAAAATTCGTCGATGGTTGGCT
>JAZKGL010000439.1:0-1605 GCA_040385935.1 Bdellovibrionota bacterium | reverse complement strand
AGGGCAATTCAAGGCAGGCTAAGCGAAGCTTTGCAAAATTTTCGGTAGGGTGACCACGAAAGTCCTGAGTATGAGTGAAGTAGGCGACCTTGGCCTTCTCCATATTCTTTTCAGCCAGATAGGTATCGGCGATACGAAGAGAAGCCAGCGCCTGCATATCGTCGCCAAGAACTTCATCGGCACGCGGCGATGATTGAGAGTTCAAAGCATACTGAAGGTGTTTGCGTGCTTCTTCAAAACGTCCCATCCAAAAGAGGGATTCGCCGCGCAGGACAAACTGCGAGGGCTTGATCTGCCGATGCTCATTGTCGATGCGATTGGCGGCTTCGTAGACTTCTTCGGCGAGTTCAAAGTTATTGAGGACAAAGTAGATATCGCCCACGCGCGCGAACAAGCTAGCGGATGTCGCAGAATCTTGGTCCTGACGTAGAGTTAAATCAATGGCTCGCACCGCTTCTAAATAGTCCTGACCACGGATCGAGGTCTCAGCAAGCATCCGGTGAAAGTCGCGGCGATGCTCGGTGCGACCCGTCTTTCGCAGAAAATCCAGGCCCAGCGTTGCCGAACCCACGACCCCGGCCCAGCGTTCATAGTTATAAAGGACGACAGCTTGGTTGTAATAAGCATTCGGAGCAACGCTATCGAGTAGATCGTCCGCTATATCCTTTTTCTTATCAAACGCCGCAGATAAGAAGGAGTTACCGTTGACGAAGTCCTGACGAAGTTCAGGCACATCCCATTTCTTGCCGTTCGCCAGCCAATTTTTATAGGATTTGTAGAGGAAGGCCGATGCGATGAAATAATCATTTCGGCGATGGTAGTCGTAATTCTTTCCAAATCGCGCACGGCCGCTGAGCCAGGTCTGGCGAGCGTCCTCGTAGTTGCCCTCTAAGAAGAGGTTGCGACCCGTATTGAGATGCTCAATCGCCCGGCCCTGACCCATCGTGATAGGAAAGTTTGCCTTGAGCTTCTCGGGCGACTGCTCAAGCTTCATTTCAAAATTGACCTTGGGAATTGTCGAAGGATATCGCCAGAAGATCTCAGTAGAATTATTCCGAGTTTCATCCTTAATATCGAAGTCACCAATGAACGTGAAGTTTTTGACTATCTCATCGGCCGTAGGTTTGCGTTCGATCGGTTTTGCGGAGAGCTTGGTCTTTTTCGAATTCTTCGCCCATAACTCAGTATTTCCCAGAGCGACTAGGCTTAGGAAAAGTATAATCTGAGATATTTTAGACGTAATGCGTGACAAAGGGACCTCTCGAACATTTAGGCTTCGAGGTCTTATCGGTAAGAATCGGCAGATCCTTATAAGGCAATGGCACTTGGTTTAAGCCTGGGTTGCTTTATATGGTGCGTTTTCCCTCGGGATGGCGCTTCGCTGATGCCTCCGGCGGCATAAGAGGAGAGGCTCCGCCTGCCCCCCTTATGTATCCCCCCACCGTACAGGCTACCGCTTCGCGGGGCGCCTTTGCTTTCTTTTTACTCTGGGATGTTTGAATCTAAATCACCTCCTCACCACTTCGTGCTTCGATCACGTCCATCCCACGACCGCAGTATTATGGTTCAAAGTCACTGCCCGCAGGGCAAATGCTCCGAAATGCG
>JAZKGL010000438.1:0-12302 GCA_040385935.1 Bdellovibrionota bacterium | reverse complement strand
TTTCCAACTGGCAAAGCTTCTGCGAAAACCCTTACGCCTACATCAAAAGCGCTTCAGCTCACGGCAACTTCGCGATCAATGTTCGTGAGACGGCCAGCTCAGAGGAAATCAACGCCCGCAATCAAATCACCCGCGATGCCCTGGGCCGCTGCGTGAAAGATAAGAGCAGTCAGCAGAACGCTCAGTTTCGCCTTTGTCTCACAGTAAAAGAAGCGGCTCTCGCTGGCAGCGATCGCCCATTTTGGTTTGATGACAATCATTTATTAGAAGTGAATATAGAGTTTCGAGAGAAGGGCGCGAGAAAGATCGAGAGCTGCAAAGACCTCGTCGGAAAACAGATCGAGATGCAGACCTACTTTTCCGCCTACACCGATCATGGCCACAGAAAAAAAGCGGGCCGCATCTCCGGTGGGATGAGAATCCCTCTTGAATCAGCGCGCCTTTGAAATCTGATTATTGGGAATCGGATTCAATTCCGCTTGGAAGGTGATGAGTAAGCTGACCGATTGAAACTGCTTAGAACCTATCTTTGGAAACTTCTGCCTGCCGATAACCTTCGCCAGACACGGACTTGATTCTTTCAACTCCGTATTGTCAAAGGCCATCAGAGTCTTTTGCACTCGCCCCGACTTCCCTATCGTTAATTTAATCTTCAATCCGTTGGTGGAAGCGATTTCATCAAAGCACGGCGTAGTATTTACGTTTTTCAAAACGGCAAGAATCGCGGCCTGCGAAAGACTTTTATCCGCTTCAAACTTGAAGGGATAAGCGACCACCACCTCCACGCCGCCTTTCGGTTTTGGAAATGAAATCGCTTTGATTTCTGCTTGCAGACAAGCATAGACTTTTTCTGTGCCAAGCGATTCGTCCGCGAGTCGAATACCCTTAGCGCGCCCGTCTTTATCAATCACAAAGTTCGCCTTAATCACACCTGTGTGGCCGTCTGGACCGATGCTCTGTGAATAGCAGCGTTGAATCGCTGGGTAGTGTGAAACGATCGCCTCTTGAACGACGCGAGGATTAAGACCAGCGTCTTTATCTGTGATGCATCCACTTAAAAATAGGATGCAGGCTATCCCTAAGATTTTAACGTTCATCGATATCTCGCAATACAAATAAAACCCTGAACTTTGGGCCACTGAGTGCCGGGAAAAAGGGTTTTATCAGAAACAAACAGGCTATGTAAGCTTATGTTTTCTCCTGTATTTGCAGGCTTTTTTGCCTAACTGCAATCTCAGTCAAGATCAAGTTCGGTCAGATTTTGCCGAAAATATCCTGGCGAAATAGGAGATTACGGCTATCTTGAATCAAACGACGGCAAGAGAGGACATCAACCGCCTCTTCACCAAAGAACACCAGGCATTCACCCAGGCGCAATTCCAGGGTGTAATCCGGAACTTTGTTATGTTCGTCTGGCTCCTGTTTCTTCTTCTCGATTACTTTTACCTGCCGAAAAAATTCTTTTGGCTCTGGATGACGCTGAGGTTCTCCGTCGCTGCCCTATGGCTCTTAACGCCTTACATTATGAAACATCCCTTCTTCCTAAGGCATTATCAGTTCATTTCAGCCATCAACCTGTGTCTAACAGGCTTTGCGTTGAACATCATGATTCGTTTTGATACCTATCCGTCGGTTTACATTTTAAGTCTGATTCTTTGCCATCAGATGGGAACCTCGCTTCTTAAAATCAAACCTATGACAGCTCTGTTCTGCAGTATCTTTGTGTTCGGTATGGCCATGGCCGTGACCACGATCAATCCTCAGTCGGGCTACAAGGCGCAGCTTGCGACTTCGATTATCCTGATCGGTTTCATCGTCTTCAATTACCAGTACGCAAAAGACGAAACCGAACTCTTCCGAAGCGGCGTCGCAAACCGCCTGCTTGAGAAAAACCGTCACAAGATACTCGCCGATGCCCTCGACAAAAAGATAGTGTCGGAGCGAATTTCACGTTCATTCCCGCCTTTTCTCGTCGAAAAAATCAAGCACGATGAAGCCAAGTATGCAAAGTTCTACAACGGCAAAGCTGTCGTTGGACTCGTCGATGTCGAAGCCTCAGCTCAGATTTCCAATCAGATGAAGATTGAGGACGCTTGGGATCTAAAAGCTTTATTTACGGAAACCTTTATCGAAGAGGCTAAGAAAAGAGGCTGTGTTCCTCTCACTTGGACTGGTGACGGCTTCATGTTTATTTGCAACTTTTTTGGCGAAACCGACTGGCATTTTCGTCTCGCCGCCCTGATTGAAATGATGCATCAATCCTTTGATGCGATTGCGGCGAAGTCGGGCGTAAAAGTTTCTACCGGCCTTAAATTTGGCATTGCCGAAGGCGAAGTCATCGTCGGTCACCTCGGCAAACAAAAGGCCTTTTACAATGCCCATGGAACGGCGATCAACCTCGCCGCCCGACTCTGCTCAGAAGCCGGCAGTGGCGAAACAGTTGTTAGCGAGAGCGTCTATGAAGCCCTCATTTCCAAGGTCGCCGGATTCTCTGAAAACGGAATTTTAGAATTTACGCCTAAAGGTTGGGATCATCCTTTGCGTGCTATGAAATTGACACGCGACAATGCGACATCTGATGGCATGCGTTGTCCTAAGTGCCGATCAAAATTCTTCACCGTAATGGGTACCCGCGGTCAATGGGATGTCTCCTGCCCTCGCTGCTCGTAATTCTTCATCGATATCGATAAACTCATTTATCCCACGCCCTGCGGAGATAAAATGCGGTTTTTCAATTTTATAGTTCTTACAGTGCTGATGTTCGGTTGCACCCATACCGACCTTGGGTCAGGCGATTTTGAGAAGCTAGAGCGCGAGACCGGAGGCCGGATCGGCGTTTCCGTTCTGGATATACGCACAGGCAAACGTATTCTTTACCGTTCAGGCGAACGATTCCCCTTTTGCAGTACGTTTAAAACCATAGCCGTCGCCACTGCCCTGAAACACGGAGATCTCAGTACACGACTCACCTTCACCTCGGATGACGTGAAAAAGGCTGGCTACGCCCCGATCACAACGAAGTTTGTGGATAGGGGCATGACGGTCTCGGAGCTATCTGAAGCGGCGATTCAGTACAGTGACAATGCAGCGGTGAATATACTGATGAGAAATCTAGGTGGACTTCAGGCCGTGAACACCTTTGCTCGGGAGATCGGGGATGAGGTTTTTCAACTGGATCGCTGGGAGCCTGAACTCAACTCGGCTGAGCCTTTGGATAAACGTGATACCACGACTCCCGATGCCATGACGGGAAGTGTCCACAAAATACTCTTGGGAGATGCCTTAGCCGCTTTCGCGCGCGATCTCCTCCTCTCATGGCACATAGGGAACACGACAGGCGACAAACGCATACGCGCAGGCTTACCCAAGGGCTGGACGGCCGCTGAGAAAACAGGAACCTGCTCCCACGGGACAACCAACGATGCTGGCGTGATTTGGAGACCGGACGGTTCACCTATAGTCTTAACCATCTACCTAACCGGAAGGGCTAAGGACGCAAAACCTGATGACGCCGCGGTGGCACGTGCTACGCAAATTATCGTTGAAAAACTCGGTGCGCTTTAAACACGCAGCTTTACATGAATAACTGCAAGGTCTGAGCGACAAGGACGTCAAGGGTGGCTTGACCCGAACATCCTTAATAGGTTACGTCCAATTGAAGCTGGCAATTCATGGTACGCAGAACGACCCGCTTTCTGTATTCTCCATCGATCGTCCCATTTCCCATAGTTTGGCAGCGCAAAGCCTTTAGCTCCGAGAAAGAGTCTTAGCTTATGAAAGAGTCCATTCCATTTGAAGATCATTTAGCTTCCACAGGAATTTCAGGTCTGGACGACATTTTGATGGGAGGATTGCCGAGTAGCCGCTTTATTTTGCTCGAAGGCGCGCCGGGAACAGGCAAGACCACCTTAGCAATTCAGTTTCTGCTGGAGGGTGTACTTAAAGGCGAATCAGGCCTCTACATCACATTATCGGAAACAAAAGACGAATTAAACGGCGTGGCTAGGTCCCATGGTTGGGATTTATCCAAAATCAAGTTATTCGATCTTGAAGCCAGTGATGAAGATGGTTTGCCGGATGGGCAATACACGTTCTTTCATCCATCAGAAGTGGAGTTGGGACAAACCACGCAGTCTCTGATTGATGAATTTGAACGGATCCAACCCAAACGCGTGGTGTTTGATTCACTTTCAGAAATGAGACTACTTGCCCGCGATCCTCTTAAATATCGCCGTCAGGTGCTCGCTCTCAAACAATACTTTACCAAACGCGATGCCAGTGTTCTGGTCCTCGATGACCTGACATCAAGCAACAGCGATCTGCAGCCGCAAAGCATTGCTCATGGCGTTATCAGTC
This sequence comes from Bdellovibrionota bacterium, assembly GCA_040385935.1. Taxonomy (GTDB): domain Bacteria; phylum Bdellovibrionota_B; class Oligoflexia; order Oligoflexales; family Oligoflexaceae; genus Oligoflexus. Next base: position 7,946 of record JAZKGL010000438.1, on the reverse strand, counting down.
TGGAAAAAAGTTCTCCGGACTATGGAACCGACCGGAGACGCTTGATCATTACAAAGATGCGTGGCGTAGGATTTATAGGTGGTTACCACGACTACTTGATTGAAAAGGGGGGTATCCGCGTCTTTCCTCGCCTTATTGCAAACAAACACGGTGTTAACTTTACTCGCCGCATCGCAAAAAGTGAAAGCCCTGAGCTTAATGCCCTACTCGGTGGCGGCATCGATTACGGCAGTAGCAATCTGATTTTAGGACCAGCCGGTTCAGGCAAATCAAGCCTCGCACTGCACTTCATCGTCGCTGCACTGAATCGTGGAGAAAAGGCTGTTATCTACCTTTTCGACGAAAATGAGCGCTCATACATCGCCCGATCCGAAGGCATTAATTTAGGCATCAAAAAGTTCATTGCCTCAAAGCAGCTAGTAATCAAGCAGATTGACCCGGCGGAGCTAGTTCCGGGGCAATTTGCCCAAATGGTCCGTGACTCAGTCGAACTGGAAAAGGTTAGCTGTCTTATCATCGACAGCCTTAGCGGCTACATGCACGCGATGCCCGAAGAGCGGTCCCTTATTTTGCACGTGCACGAGCTGCTGACCTATTTGAGTCAAATGGGTATCTTGTCCATACTTTTGCTCGTGCAACATGGATTGATCGGGCGTATGGAGTCCAGTGCTATCGATCTGAGTTACATCGCCGATTCTGCTTTTCTGCTTCGTTATTTTGAATCGAAGGGCAAGGTGAGAAAAGCGATTTCTGTTCTTAAAAAGCGGTCTGGCTACCATGAGGACTCGGTTAGAGAGTTTTCCTTCTCCCATGCAGGTTTGAAAGTGGGTAGACCTTTGGAGAATTTCGAAGGTATTCTTACAGGTAATACACGGTTTGTGGACCTACCTTTAGGCGGCACGAGCGATGAATAGCCCCAGTCAAAACCTTTCGAACCGCGTTCTCGTTTGCTCTCGTTTTGAAAAAGACAATGAGCTTTCGATCAAGGTCTTGCGTGCGAACGCGATAGAGGCCGAAGGATGCACGTCGGTGGGTACACTGTGCGCGGAAATAGACAAGGGCGTGGGCGTTGTTTTGATCTCGCTGGAAATGGCGATTGGTAATCCAACCCTTTTGAAAAATGTTCTCACCAAGCAAGAGCCTTGGTCGGAAATTCCTTTTATCGTTGTTCTGCCTGAGGGCGGAACGTCTTCGGTCGAGATCTCATTGCGTCTTAATCCCCTTGAGTATCTCACCAACATCACTGCCATCGAAAGTCCTGTTCGGATCGTAACGCTTGTGAGTACCGTGCGTTCGGCTTTGTTTGCTAGGGCTCGGCAGTTTCAGGTGCGCGATTTGATCACACGACTGGATGAAACGCGTCGTCAGGCTGTGGCTGCTAATCGCTCCAAGAGTGATTTTCTTGCCAATATGAGTCATGAGATTCGAACGCCCCTCAATGCGATTATCGGTTTCTCTGAGTTTCTCGTCGATCCTTTAGCAGACGATGAAGAAAAGGTTCATTTCGCTGAGACGATCAAACGAAATGGTCAGCTGCTCGCGCAGATTATCGACGATATACTTGACCTTTCGAAGATCGAAGCCGGGAAAGTTGAACTTGAGCGCATTCCCTGCTCCTTGTCTTTGTTAGTTTCCGACATCCACGCTCTTTTCACTTTAGATAGCCAGAAAAAGGGCATTGCCCTCACGATCGAATCGGAGTCGGGGATTCCCGACCAGATTCTGACTGATCCCACTCGCCTCAAGCAGATCATTGTGAATCTTGTGGGAAATGCGATTAAGTTCACTCAGCAAGGCTCCGTGAGCCTTAGGATTTTTACGAGTGAATCGGATAACGGCCGCAAATTCCTTCAGATCTCTGTGACCGATACGGGCCGTGGAATCAGCCGAGAGCAACGCGAACGTCTTTTCCAACCCTTTATGCAGGCCGATGAGTCTACGACTCGCCATTACGGGGGAACGGGACTTGGTCTAATTTTATCGCGGCATTTGTCACGGGCTCTCGGGGGAGAGCTGATTCTTTTACAAAGCGAGATCGATCAGGGCTCGACGTTTCAAGTGACAGTTCCGCTTCATCCGACTTCTAATGCCACCGCTAAGCCCACACGAGAAAATCCCGATAACGCGGTGATGGGCGAAAAGGTCTTTACAGGTCTAACTGTTCTCGTCACGGACGATACGACCGACAGCCGTTTGCTGCTTGGTCGCGTGTTGATGCGCGAGGGCGCGGGCGTAGACTTTGCTGTGGACGGCAAAGAGGCGATTGAGAAGATTGAAGCGAACTCCTACGACATGGTTCTTATGGACATTCAGATGCCTGTAATGGACGGGATCGAGGCGATCAAGGAGCTTCGTCGCAGGCGCTATACGAAACCCGTTGTAGCGCTTACCGCTCATGCTCTTCACGATGAGAAATTGAAGGCACTGAAAGCGGGTTTCTCTGCGTATCTCACCAAGCCTATCAATCGTCCTGAGCTGATTACGACAGTCTTGCAGCTCACCAGCTGCTCAAGTGAGTCAGCTCCCCTTTAAAAATTCGAATCGTCTTCCAAATTTCCTTCTAAACTGACTAGTCTAGAATTCGGCGAATATGCGAAGATGTAAAAACGTTATCAATAATCCAATGACCTTTCATTTTTAAGTGATAGCCATTGCATGAATCATGAAGCGAAAAGAATCAATGCCACTGTTCTGATGTGCGATATGCGAGGGTTCACCGCTCTGGTTGATGCCCTTGATCCCGTTGAAGCTATGACGCTTGCGACTTCGGTGATGTCGGAGCTGGGTCGAGTGGTGGAAGAGTCCGGCGGCGTTGTGGATAAGTTTATGGGCGATGGCCTCTTAGCCCATTTCGGTGTGGAACAAGGGGAGAGTTCTCATGCGCTTTTAGCCTGCAATTGTGCCCTTCGCATTAAGGAGTCCGAGATTCGCATCAACGCCATGCGTTATTCGGAATCTTTACCTGTTATATCTATGGGCATAGGTCTTTGCACCGGACCTTTGGCCGTAGGCATGATTATGACGAAGCATAAAGTCGAGCTGAGTATCTTTGGAGACACTGTGAACATGGCTTCACGGATTGAGAATCTCACCCGTCTCTTTCAGGTTGATATATTAATCAGTTCAGAAACGGCGGCTCAAGTTGAAGGACATTTCGAGTTGAGAGCGATGCCACCAGCCAAACTGCGAGGCAAGTTAGGCGAATATGTGAGCCATTGGCTCTTGCCGGTGAATACTCCCGCGACATCTTAAGGAACCATATGACCCGACTTGAAATTAACAACGGCCGTCTCAGTCAGTCTTCGGTGGAATCTCTGCGAGAAAATTCTGACATGCTCGCTTGTCAGTGCCCAGCCAAGCTTCTTGAGATTTTGGATCTGATTCGCAGCTTTGAAGCCTACTCGGAAAATTGCATAGTTGCCTATCCCTCAGATGCTAAGACCCACACCTGGCTCAAAAATCAGGCGTTGAACCTCGACCAACTCCTTTGCAATACTGTGGTCCAGCTCGCTCGAATGGAAGGCTTCGTCAGCACGGATAATGAGTTGATTGCTCGATCGAAGGTATCTTCGCCTAGTGGAGCGGGCGAACCAAAATAAAAAGGTGATTGCGTGAAAAAGTTTACCCTCTTGTTTCTGATCATTTCTAGCCCCGCTTTCTCGGCCGAGCGTCCTTTGAGTTGTCATCTTGAATTTCAGGCCTCGAACCCTTGGTCCTCTTATTTCCTCGCTCGTGAAGCTGTGCTTTTTGATGCGCAAAAGCCTGAGACTATGAATACTTTATTGCGATCAGAGAACTATAGCTGTGCGATTTCTCACAACTTGAATGCGCCCTTTAATCTGACTTTAAATGTTGCTCTATTTGACAAAGAAGGTAAGCGCCTTGCTTACCAAGTTCTTCCTTCTCCCGGTTCAGACTCTCCTTATCTTTTCGAATTGGGTGCACCCATCACGCCCCAGCTTTTGACTAAAGACGGTGTATTGCGAAATTTTGATTCGATCCGGTGTTACTGTGGAGATACCTTGGAAAAGCGATGAGCTTAGATTGGGCACGAAATTTATTCGGCTAATGAAAACGAGGAAAACACCCGGCGGGCATTTTCCTCATATGTGCATAAAGAAGAGATTTTAATCAGCAGAACTATGAGCCATGAGGGGGAGATGTTTTAGGCATCTTCCCCTCTCGTGCATCAGATCAGTGGCTTGAACCAGCAGAGAGGACGAGGTCCGACTGTGAATTCGGTTCTGAGGCAAGTAAAACGACCCGAAGCTGCTTCGGCATCTTTGGAATTGCGTTTGGAACCTAAGTCTTTGCCTGGGATGACCGAAGCGTCGAACTCTTGAGCACAGAGTGCACCCGCGATGTAAGTATCCAGACGGCACTGGCCAGCAGGGTGGGTGTGAACGGTCGATGATACGACTTTTTTATCCGGAGTTTCGTAGTTGGCTTTGGTACCGCCGAGTGCAGCGAGAAGACCACCCAGGGATTTGCCGCCGAGGAGTGTTCGGTAACAAAGATTTTGATCATCGGAATCTGAGTACTGGGCGTCGCAGAGCGACTTTGGATACGCCGTGATCAAAGAACGGGAAAGAGCGTTCTTGTCTTTTTGACCCTTCCAAAGATCGCGTGCACAGCTCAGTGTAGCGAAGTAGTCAGAGGAACCTTCGTCGGCTGCCCAGTTCGAAGAGAACGGGTAACCGCCAAGGTGGTGACCGATCTCGTGGCAGAGCACGAGGGCAAAGCCGTCTTGAGTTGTTTCCGGACGACGAGCGAGACCGCCGTACATGTTAACCGTCCAGGTATTGCCTGACTGAGATGCACTGGCGTTGACCGTGCTATCCGACCAAAGACGATTTACTTTAAGAGTCGCGTTGAAGTTTTGTTTGAGAAACGGACCGTAGAAGGCGATCGCTTCGTCAATCGATGCATTGAATTGAGCTTCCGAGACATTGGTTGCTGCGCGTTTGTTATCTTGCAGGTGCAGATTGTTAGGTGGCAAGAAATTCGCGTGCGCAGCGGTGGCCGTTCCGAGCAGAGAGAGAGCGGCAATTGCCGTTCGTAGGTTGTTTAGCATCTTCTCAGTTCCTCACAAAATTTTGTACATGCCAGAATGATAAGTTTGGTCAGCCAGCCAGTTCAATTTAACAAAGCTAAACTTTTGACTTACTAGGTTTGACGCGATTTTGAGTGGGCATTGAGTTTTTGTGCTATTGCATTTTGACTATTTGTCTGAGTGCATAATTTTCCTAGCTGACTTTTAAATCAGCGATTTCATAGTCATATAAGGACGGATTGAGTTCAGGTCAAGGTAGGCAAAAAATTAGCCCCCTCCGATTAAGCGAAGAGAGCCGGAAACGACTTTGAAACAGAACAGACTCGAAGATCTTTCAGCAGACTTAATTGCTATCGCCACAATAGCGTCAAAGCGCTCTTAGATCCTCGAATCAAAACAAGAAAATTAAGCTCCAGCGGCTTTGCCTACCGGTTTCTTGGCCATCGTATTGTAGTGAGCCGCAAGCTTTTGAGCACTGGCTGGCAAACTCAGCTCACCTTCAAGAGTTTCCAAGAGAACATTCTGGGTCTGACAACTGATGGCAAACATCAACCAATCGAGGTTCGTCTCATAATTCTCAGGCAGCTTGGCAAAAACGACCTTTTCGAACGTACCTTGTCTCAGAAGATTCAAGGCGGCCTTCATCTCAACCTGCTTGACTGACGACTCGTAGATGCTCGCTGGTGTGCAGCGAACCTTGTCCCACGTCAGTCCCTGAGTCTTCATCCAGCTACGAATGTTTTGCCAACATTCTGGATCAGCGAGTATCGTCTCAGGGAGAAAGAGCAAAACTTTGCTCATGCTTATTCTCTTTCAGCTTTTTTCGCTTTCGCGGTTTTTGCCTCAGAACGCTCGGGAGCAGCGGATAGAGCTGCTTTGTTGCTCTTGCCTTTGCCATCGGCTGGCTTAGCTTCGAGACCAAAACCAAGCTTGGTTTTGAGTTCGAATTCGATGGTCGCCATAACCTCAGGATTGCTCTCAAGGAATTCTTTGGCCTTCTCACGACCCTGACCGAGACGTTGCTCTTTATAAGAGAACCAAGCACCCGTCTTACTAATGATCTCATGGGTAGCCGCGAGATCGATGAGATCACCGATTTTTGAGATACCTTGGCCGAACATGATGTCGAACTCAGCTTCACGGAACGGCGCCGCAACCTTATTCTTCACGACTTTCACGCGAACGTGGTTACCGATAACCTCTTCGCCCTGCTTGATCGAAGCCACGCGGCGGATATCAAGACGAACCGACGAGTAGAACTTAAGCGCGTTACCACCGGTCGTGGTCTCAGGGCTCCCGAACATAACACCGATCTTCATACGAATCTGGTTGATGAAGACAACCGTACAATTCGAACGGGCTACAGAAGCGGTCAACTTACGAAGGGCTTGCGACATCAAACGAGCCTGAAGACCCACGTGCATATCACCCATCTCGCCTTCGATCTCAGCTTTCGGCGTCAATGCCGCCACTGAGTCGACGATGATCACGCTGACGGCATCGCTACGAACGAGCATATCGACGATCTCAAGAGCCTGCTCACCTGTGTCAGGCTGCGAAACCAAAAGCTCTTCGAGATTAATCCCGATGCGTTTTGCATAGGCTGTATCGAGGGCATGCTCAGCATCAACGAATGCCGCTACGCCACCAGCCTTTTGAACTTCTGCCGCAATATGTAGAGTCAAAGTGGTTTTACCACTCGACTCAGGTCCATAGATTTCAACGATACGGCCGCGCGGAATGCCGCCTATGCCCAAGGCTGCGTCAAGCGAAATAGAGCCGGTAGAAATAGCTTCGACCTTGTTTGCGGCTTCAGCTTCTGCTGTGCCCAAACGCATGATCGCACCTTTACCAAACTGTTTTTCGATGGAGCTGACTGCCGCCTCAATTGCCTTACTGCGCTCCGCAACGTTTTCAAAAGCCATCGATTCACTCCCTAATTAAGAACATCTACAAAGGAAAAAAGATGTTCCGATTAAATACTCTTTTGTGTATCTCGCTGACCCGCGAGCTTTTGCAAACCCAGTATCGTCCCGCCGACTACGGCCATGGGTACCAAAACGATCTGCACCAGCGGAATCAGAAACCAAAAACTCATGCCCAATATCACCCAAAAATCCTGCCGCGCATGCTTGATTCGTGCGCCTAAACGAAGCCCTCGCCTTGCGAGTGGATAGTCGTAAAAATCCCAGGAGACCAGAAAAGCGCTGCTAAACAAAGCTAGTAGGTTAAGCCCAGGAATCAAAAACAAAACGATGGAGATGGCGGTGATGAGCACCATTTTCTTGATCTCTTCGGGCACCAAACGAAACGACTGCCAAAAGCTGAGTCCTACGCTATTTCCCGGGAAAAGATCCTTCTCTATCGCCTCTGAGATCTGCTCATAGAGTGGGGCTGCAATGATGTTCGTCAAGGCCACACCGATCAATAAAATCGCGACCAAGGCCGTGACATGAAAGAGAAGACCAGCGAGGAAGTAGAGGACGGTCCACCACCATTCCGGACCGGGCTCAAAGAGAAAGAACTTTAAGAGATCAGAGTGGTATTTCACAAACAGGGTACCAGCCCCAACCATTCCTAAAAGACCAAGAAAACTTGGTATCAATAACAAAAGTATAAAAATCGGATGACGTTTCAACCATCTAACGCCAATCCAATAAGTCTTGCTGCCATGCGATAGAGCTTTGAAGGGATGCAAGTCTCGTCCTTACGATTTTTGCCGTTTTTTCGGAGTTCACAAAACAAGGCTTTCACTCTTTAAAGAATGCCTGAAGAACGAACTGCTGTCTGCCCTTCATTCTGCAACCAAAGCACCGATAAGTCAGAAAGAAAGCTCTTAGTCAAAGGTCTCCCCGTGCAACCGAAGAACGAAAATCAACAACCGAAGAATCGT
>JAZKGL010000437.1:0-2341 GCA_040385935.1 Bdellovibrionota bacterium | reverse complement strand
GGGCGCCGCTTTTTGAGCCGCGTTCGTTCGGCATTTGGCCGCTCGTCAACGGCACACTTATTATCGCCGTGTTTGCGATACTCTTCGCGCTTCCTCTCGGACTCGGTATCGCTATTTACACAGCCGAGTACGCAACGGGTTGGTGGCAGAAAATTCTTAAACCCGTGTTAGAAATCCTCGCTGGCATTCCCTCGGTCGTTTACGGGTTCTTCGCCCTCACCCAGGTCACGCCTATCCTTCAGTCGCTATTCCCAGACATCGAGGTGTTCAACGCCCTCAGTGCATCGATCGTCATCGCGATCATGGTACTGCCAACTATCGCATCAATTTGTGACGATGCTTTGCGCGCGATTCCCAAGGCTGTTCGTGACGGCGCTTATGCTCTCGGTACACGCAAGTCAGAGGTCACGCTGCACATCGTCGTGCCAGCCGCTTTAAGCGGTATTCTAGCCTCCTTCATTCTTGCCTTCTCCCGAGCCATAGGCGAAACGATGGCTGTGACCCTCGCGGCCGGCGCCACGCCCCAGCTGACTTTGAACCCACTGGTCGGTGTACAGACGATGACAGCTTATATCGCACAGGTCTCGATGGGCGATGTCCCTCATGGAACCATAGAGTATCAATCGATCTTCGCCGTGGGCCTTGTGCTCTTCGTCATGACTTTAGGTATGAATCTACTTTCTCAATATTTGGTCCGAAAATTTGCGAGGAAGTACGAATGAATGGGGCAGACACAACCTTGGATCAAGCCGCAGATGCAAAAATAGAGGCCCGAGTGGCCATTCATAATCCCAAATTTGCCGACAACACAAAGTTTCGTCGTCTCAAGGAACAGCTATTCTTCGTCGTCATCCTTTTTTCGACTTTGATGGCTCTCGCCTTTTTGTTCTATCTGCTTTACTCAGTTTTCTCGCTCGGAAGCGGGCGCCTCGATATGGAGTTCTTTACCAACTTCCCATCACGTCGGGCGGCCTCGGCTGGTTTTAAATCAGCGATTTGGGGAACAGCCTGGCTTGGCGGAATGACTCTTATTTTCTCCGTGTTTTTCGGCGTCGGAGCTGCCGTTTATCTGCAAGAATTTGCTGCACACAACCGCTTTACGAGTTGGATCGAAATTTCAATTGCCACACTTGCCGGAGTTCCTTCGATCATCTACGGGATGCTCGGCCTTGGCATATTTGTTCGCTTCTTTGCGTTGGGCCGCTCGGTGATTGCCGGCGCTTTGACTCTCAGCCTCCTTATTATTCCCGTTATCATTATCGCTGCTCGCGAAGCTCTAAAGGCGGTTCCTGACTCTACTCGCATGGGCGCATATGCATTAGGAGCTAGCAAGTGGCAGACGGTTCGCGATCATGTCTTGCCTTCCGCGATACCCGGAGTCGCTACCGGCGTGATCCTTGCGATGGCACGCGCGATGGGCGAAGCCGCTCCTCTTATTCTCTTAGGCGCCCTCACCTACGTGGCCTTCGTGCCTGAAGGTCCGATGGATTCCTTTACGGCCATGCCTATCCAAATTTTCAACTGGGCTTCGCGTCCTCAGGAAGCGTTCCAGAATCTGGCCTCGACCGGAATCATCGTTTTGCTTGGCTTCCTTTTGATCTGCAACTCTGCAGCGATTTACATTCGTACGCGTTGGGGACGAAAACCATGAACAACCAAAAATTTAATCGCCCTATCCTCGAAGCCCGAAACCTCAATATTTTTTACGGCCAGAAAAAGGTCGTGAAGAATTTGAACATCAAGGTTGCGAAAAACACGGTGACGTCGCTCATTGGGCCTTCCGGCTGCGGAAAGTCCACGCTTCTTCGCTGCTTTAACCGCATGAATGATTTCATCGATAGTTTTAACTACGAGGGTGAGATCTTTTTCGAAGGCTCCGATATCTACCGTTCGAAAATCGAAGTCACCGACTTTCGCCGGCGCATCGGTATGGTTTTTCAAAAGCCCAATCCCTTTTCTTCGTCGATCGCCAAAAACATTACCTGGGGCCCCAAGATCAATGGCTATAAAGGCGATTTAAACGAACTCGTTGAAACGTCTCTGCGCAAAGCCGCGCTTTGGGACGAAGTCAAAGATAAGCTTAACGACTCAGGCCTTGCTCTTTCCGGTGGCCAGCAGCAACGCCTTTGTATCGCCCGAGCCGTAGCCATGGACCCTGAAGTGATACTCATGGACGAACCTTGTTCGGCGCTAGATCCGGCTTCGACTCTGGCCATTGAAGACCTCATTCACGACTTAAAGGCACAGTACAGCATAGTTATCGTGACGCACAACATGCAGCAAGCGGCAAGGGTGTCGGAATACACGGCCTTTATGTACAACGGTGATCTAGTCGAATACG
>JAZKGL010000436.1:0-14469 GCA_040385935.1 Bdellovibrionota bacterium | reverse complement strand
GGGTTTTCTTTGAGGTGCTCATGAAATTTATCGGCGCGACTCTCGTATCCATGGTCCTCGTCTCGTGCAGCCAGCCTTATTCGCCAAATTTACCGTCTTCCATTCCCACAAATCCGTCTGAGAAGCTCGGATGCGTCCTCGCCTCCATCAGCCGAAACACATCGGTAGAACCCCATTTTCGCACCTACGAATTCATCTTCAAGAGCAAGGACTCGGCTCTGAGCAAACTTTCGATGCTCTATCGCGCCGATTACAGCCTGCTCTCATTGCCTGAGGACGATAAGTTCTACACCAATTTCGATCAAGAGGGTTATGCCGGCATCATCTACATGCGCAACGTGCCTGAGGGAACCTATTACGCCGACAAGGCGAAATTCGTAGGCGGTGCCGTGCAGCTCGAAGCCGCTAAAAACGATGCCGAGCCTTTTACCGTTCAAGCCGGCGGCTGCACCTATTTGGGTGAAATGCGTGTGACACCGGTGGTGGGAAAAGGCCTGATGGGCCGCATAACGCTTAAAAGTGCCGAAGTCAAAATCGTGGACTCATGGACGAGAGACTATGAACTCTTCAAAAAACTTTATCCGGAGCTGGATGCAGCGAAAGTCAGAATCGCCATCTTGCATGAGCAAAAGCATTTAGGGCAAACGCCTTCGCTCCCGCCCAAAGGCTAATGCGAGATCGTCTCAAGAAACGTCTTTAAGCGGGCGTGCTGCGGCTGATCAAAAAAAGCCTGAGGCCTCGCTCGCTCGACTATCCTTCCGCCTTCCAAGAACAAACACTCCGTTGCTACATTACGCGCAAAACGCATTTCATGGGTAACGATCATCATCGTCATGCCCTCGCGCGCAAGCACCTGAAGAATATCGGTCACCTCATGAACAAGTTCGGGATCAAGCGCCGATGTCGGCTCATCGCAAAGCAAAACTTTAGGATTGGCGGCCAGTGCGCGCGCAATACTCACTCTTTGCTGTTGCCCGCCCGAAAGCTGCTGAGGATATTTGTGCGCCTGATTCGAAAGCCCTACCCTCTTAAGTAGATCTTCGCCCATACTTTCGGCTTCGGCCTTACTCTTTTTTTGCACAAGTCTAGGACCCAAAGCTACGTTTTGAAGGGCTGTGAGATGAGGAAATAGTTCAAAACGCTGAAAGACCATAGCGGTCTCTTGGCGAATCTTATGCAAAGGCTTTTTGCCGTCATAGATGTGCCCGCACACTTCGATTCGCCCGCTATCGATCGTTTCCAAAGCGTTGATCGTTCGCAAACAAGTGGACTTTCCGCTTCCTGATGGACCGATCAAGCAAAGAACGTCGCCTTCGTAAATATCAAGGTTCAGGCCATCGAGCACTTTCACGGTAATCTTCGCATTCGAACGGTCACGAGTCGTGAAAGTCTTTGAAACGTTTTCTAAAGATATGAGTTTCTTCATTTTAAGACACTCGCAGTCGGCGCTCTAAGTAGCGGCCATAGGAACTCAAAATGGTATTCACAATGCAATAGAGTATGGCGACGACAAACCAAGTTTCAAAGCTCTTGAAAGAAACCGAAACGATATTCAAAGCGGATTTGGTGAGATCGGCCACTGATATAACAGACACAAGACTCGAATCTTTGACAAGACTCACAAACTGTCCAACCAACGCGGGAAGCATACGTCTGAGTACTTGAGGCGCTGCCACGTGATAGGCGATTTGCAGAGGTGAGAGTCCCATCGACTTTGCGGCATCGATCTGGCCTTTTTCAAATTCCAGTACCGCACCCCGAAAGATCTCGGCAACATAAGCGGCACAAAACAAACTCAAAGTGACAATACCGGCAGTTTCGGGGTCCATTTCGATCGCTGTTCCAACGATGAAATACATCACATATAATTGAACGAGTACCGGCGTATTCCGAAACACATCAACGAATATAACAGAGAACCATTTGAGCACCGGCTCACGGGCCATCATAAAGGCTCCGACCATCACACCGATGATCGTGCCCCAAACTATACTCAGTAAAGAGACTTTCAACGTGACCCAAAGACCTTGAAGAATCAGGCCCGGCGCATTGTTCACCGAGTCCCAAAGATAGTCTTTGAGGAAGGCAAAATCCCAATCATAGTCGAGATAACTGAAGCTCTTGAACATAAACCAAGCCGCAGCGCTCAGCACCAACAGGCTAAGAAGACTCCAGTACCAGGCTAATCGGCGATCATGCATGTTTACTTCGCGCCTTCTGGAAACTTGGCTTTCCAAGCGAGATCAACAAAGTTTGCTTTGTAAGCCTTATCGTACTCGCCCGACTTTCTCCATCCGGCAAGAAACGCATTATAAGCCTCGATCAAAGGTTTATTTTTTGGATGAGCGGCAACGCCGAGCTGCTCTTTCGAGACAACATCAGAGAGCACCGCGACCTTATCGGATCGACTCGCGGCAAAGATCTCGATGAAAGGTTTATCATAGATAAAAGCGTCTGCTTTGCCGAGTGCAACTGTTTGCGCAGCATCCGCTTCGCTGTCCAGTCTTCGAAGTTCGGCATTTTTAAATGTCTTGCTGGCAAAGATATCACCGGTCGTCCCCAGTTTGAGAGCGATGATCTTGCCCTTTTGATCCAGATTGGCGATCGATGTGATGCTCGCCTTATTTTTGGCGGCTAGAAGTATCATGAGGCCGGCATCATAGTAAGGCTCGCTAAACAAAACGACTTTGGCCCGCTCGGGGTTGATCGTCATGCCTGAAACAATCAGATCGTACTTATTCGTCATCAGTCCAGGAATAATCCCTTCCCATTTCGAGCTGATGAACTCGGCCTTGACCCCTAAGGTCTTCGCAAAGGCGTTCATCATATCGATATCAAACCCGATCCATTCACCCTGAGGAGTGCGCATCTCGAAAGGCAAAAAGCCGGCATCCAAACCGATTTTGAGAACACCGGCCTTCTTGATTTTCTCAAGAGCATCGGCCGCGAAAAGAGGACTCGAAACGATATAGGACATCAAAGCCAGGCTGGCCAGAAGGAATAGACGGCGGAAATGATGAGTCTTCAGCATGAAACTCTCCTCTGAGGGGAAACGGTTTCACACTGTAACCGACGAGAACCGCAAAGCAAAGAGCTTTCACCAAAGGCGTCTACGACAGAAAGTCTAAGATTTTGGAATCCAACTTGCGCAAGTCCGCGAATATATCTTCCCTTTTTCCAATCATCTGCTAGATTGCCTCACTTTCGGAAGCCAAAGGGTCACCAAATCCATGCAAAAAATCGTCTTAAAAGCCGGCAAAGAAAAATCGCTGAAGAATCGTCATCCCTGGATTTTTTCCGGCGCGATTCAAAAAGCCCCCAAGGCGAGCGGCACTTATGCTGTCGAAGATCATAAAAATCAATTCCTCGGACTCGCCTACTATAATCCAGCCAGTTCGTTGGCCGCGCGCGTCGTAAGCTTCAAATCCAGCGAAGCCTGGGATCGCGAGACTTTAAAACAACGTCTGCTCTCGGCTCTCGAGCGTCGGAAACCCATACTCAGCACCGAGCAAACCGCCGCGCGCATCATCGCGTCCGAAGCGGATCTCATGCCCGGTCTCATCGTCGACCTCTATGGTCCAGCGCTCGTCTTTCAGATCTTAACGGCGGGTATCGAGGCTATTCGCGACACTTTGATCGAACTTTTTGAAGAAGTCTTCTCGCCGACCTACATTGTCGAGCGCAGTGACGAAGCGATTCGCACCAAAGAAGGCCTCACCGAACGAAAAGAGATGATCAAAGGCGAACTACCGGCCGAAGGCATCGAAATCTGTGAAAACGGAATGAAAATGTTAGTCGATGTCTGGAATGGGCATAAAACCGGATTTTATCTCGACCAAAGAACCAATCGGCAAATGATTCGCCGGTATTCCGAGGGCCGCCGTGTTCTCAATTGTTTCAGTTACACAGGTGGCTTTAGCCTTGCGGCTCTTATGGGTGGCGCGAGTGAAGTAATCAGCGTGGATGAAAGTCGTCCAGCCTTGGATCTTTCGCACAAAAACATTCTTTTAAATAATCTGCCTGCCGAGCGTCACAAGACAGTTCAAGCCGATGTGTTCAAATATCTTCGCGAACTCCGCGATGCGGGCGAGAAGTTTGATCTTATCGTCATGGACCCGCCGAAGTTTGTGAGCGATCGCAAACATATCGATCGCGCTTGTCGCGGCTACAAAGATCTCAACCTTATCGCTATGCAGCTTCTCAATGAAAACGGAATCCTCGCGACCTTCTCTTGCTCAGGTCTGATCAGTCGCGACCTGTTTCAAAAGGTGATTTTTGGTGCCGGTGTGGATGCTCAATGCGAAATCCAAGTAATCGAGCACCTTTCGCAATCGGGCGATCATCCGGTCCTGCTCACGTTCCCCGAGTCGCTCTACCTCAAAGGTTTTGTTTGTCGCAAGATAACGACCCTTTAATCACTTTCCCGGGAAACGCAGACTGTGTCAGCCACCGATTCAACTACGCCTACCGAAAATGAAAAAGGTCATCGCGGATTTCTGTTTACAGGATTTGCGAGCCTTTTTCTTATTTCGTTTCTCGATAACAGCCGTGGCCCTATCCTTCCTCTTCTTTGTGAAAAGTTAACCATTCCGTATGAAACCGCAGGAACCTTTCTAACGTTAGGCTGCATGGCGGCTGTCCTTTCCACTTTTCTCCTCGGCTATGCCCTCAGACGAAGCAGCGAGAGAAACGTCGCTCTGGGAATCGCAGCGTTTGTTATCCTCCCTGGAGTTCTCGCCCCTTTCGTCACTGCAAAGTGGACCTTTCTACTACTCGGCACGCTGATGGGCTCGGCCGTCACGCTCATGGGAACCATGTGCAATATTCTCACGATCAAAGGCAGCCCCAATCATCTGCGCGGTCGGCATCTCTCGCTCCAACAAGTTATGTATGGCCTTGGCTCTTTGCTCGCGCCTCTGGTGTTCGCGCAGTTGATTCGCCTGCATTTTGATTGGTCCTGGATGCTCGTCGGCTGCTCCGTGGCGATCCTATTGCTCGCTGTGGGCTATGCCCGTCTTCTTCCAAACGAACCAGCCCCACCCATCTCTCAAGACAAACCAAAGGCACGCCTCAGTCGAGCGGCGATACTCATAGTCGTATTGTTTTCTATCTACGTCGGAGGAGAAGTCTTAGCGTCGATGTGGATGAATCTGCTGATGGTCGGTAAGCATGGGAAAACGCCGGCTGAGGCTGCGTTTTATGGAATGATATTCTTTGCACTGATCAGTGGGACACGATTTCTCTGTTTCCTATTCGTTCGCCCCAAGTGGGAAGCAATCGTTCTATCGGTTTCCCTTGGCCTAGGCACAATCTTTGGTGTTTTAGGTCAGCAGGGACATAGCTGGGCCCTCGCAGCGATGGGCATCATCGGTCCGTTCTTCCCTCTTTGCCTAGCCCGCATAAGCCGCGATTTCCCTGACGATTGGAAGTCGATGACAGTCCTTGTTTTCATGGGCATTCAAATCACCCTTGCGATCATGCACCAGTCGGTAGGAACCCTCGCCGATACTCTGGGCATTGAGAACGCGTTTTTGCTCTCACCACTCTTTTTGTTCATCGCCCTTATCCTTCTTCGCACCAGCCTAAACCCTAAAATCATGACGCCTTCTGCCCCTTGAGCTTTTCGAGCAGGCTCAGCGCCTTGGCATGATGTGTATCGTGGTGCAGCACGGTTTTAACCGCCTTGATCGCTTCATCGACAGCTTTGAGGCGCGAGTGCGAAAGCGCGATATTATAATAAATCAAAGGCTTCAATCGATCCGTCTTGAGCGTCTGCAAAGCTGACTGATAGAGCTTCAAAGCATCCTCGTACCGCTCGAGCCTCGCCGCTTGAACCGCCGCGTTATTAAAAAATCCTGCCGCCTCATCCTCAGACACAGTGGATTTGAAAAACATCACAGCTTCTTCAAGTTCGCCTTGATGAAGCTTAATCAACCCCACTTGCCGTCCAGCATCCTTCACCAGATCGGCATCCAAATTCATCGCCTGTTGATAGTGCGTGAGCGCGGACTCCATATCCCCTTTACCGAAGAGAGCATCGCCTATCATCATAAGTCGCGAGGGATTTTGCGGACTCAAAGAGTTAGCGCGCGACAGACTCTGCAAAGCGTCATCCCAATCGCCCATCTTCATCCGCGTACGCGCGAGCAGGTTAAGCGCACGCAGATTCATAGGCTCGCGGTTAAGCAGCTCCTGAGACAGACTCAAAGCACGACCGAGGTGCCCTTGTCGAAGCTGAAGATTAGCAAACTCGAGTTTGACCTTTGGGTCGTGGGGATATCTGACGAAGAGCGCTTCCACGCGCTGATCAATATCTTTTTGATTGTAACGGTAAGAATTTAATTTGGTCTCCCGCAAAAATTTCTGCAGCTCACTGGCTTCCCTACTCTCAAGCATCATGGTGATTTCATTCGCGAGGGTTAAAGGCACGCTGCTGTAGGACTGAAATCTCTCTACCATCGCGTCGCTTGCGAATGCGAGAAAAACCGGAGTGACCTCAGGCACTAAAATAATACGACCGAGATCAATGGCGCTCGTACTTTGACCGAATTTGATATGAAACTGCCGGGCCTGTGACTCATTCTGCGCGCCCCAGTCGTGAATGAAAAGATCGGGCTTAAGATCCGCGACTGCGCGCGTCACATCGGAGAGCGTACTGATAAAATTGATTTTGAACTGAGCGGTCTGCATAGCTCGCTTAACCATATCGCGCCTGGAGGTTGCGCACAAAGATAAGATTCGTCGACTCACAGGATACTCCTTCAAAGAAAGCTTCGGACTAAAATTATAGGCGACTTTGCAGGAGAATCGTCCATAAAAAGTTCTGGCGCGAATAATTTGATAAGATAAAGGGAAAGGAGATTCCGCATGAAACCCACCACCGAAAAAGCCGAGGTTCTCGTTCTTTTCGATCAGTTATGCAGCGTCTGCCGCGTCCTTGCCGGACTCATGGCCGACGAGTCGCCAAGTCACTGGAGATTTCGTCCGTGGCAGGAGTATAAAGTCGCTGAGTTCGCCCCTGAGTCTTGGAATGAAAAGCACCCCACCGAATTACGTGTGGTCGCCGAAGGCATGTATATGGAAGGCGAGAAAGCCTGGCAGTATATTATTGAATTTAATCCGAAACTAAAAGCCTACGGCAGCCTCGCAGCCAAGATCGGCGTGACGGCACCCCGCAGCGCCCGCTGGCTTCAAGCCATAGGCCACGGGGTGCGAAAACTCTGTTTCTCGTGTGTTTACTTTCGCCGATCCTGATACTGCGCTTCGAGAAAATAAGGAAGACTCTTATCATCGATCCACTGCATCAAATCGCGAGCCGCATCCTCGACCGAGAGGAGAGCACCCTCCTGGTGCAGTTTTAGAAACTTTTCCACCCCCGGGAAGTCGTCCGATTTTTTCTTTCGAATTTCCGCCTGCATCGGCGTATCGATAGGTCCTGGAGAATAGGATATGACCTTCACGTCGCGGCCTAAGGATTCCATCTCCGCTGCCATGACCTCGGATGCCATAGCAAGAGCGGCTTTGCTGCTGCAGTAAACCGACCAGCCTTGATAGGCTTTCTTCGCGGCACCGCTTGAGATGTTCACAATACGCAAAGGCTTATCTTTGAACACGCTCGTGACGATGTTCATGATACGTAGGGGCGCGGACACATTCAATTCAATGGATCGACTGATCTGAACGCCTTCCATGGCCCCAAAAAGATTCGTCGGTGCGATAGTGCCGGCACTATTTATCAGAATCACCCGCGACCAATCCTGCCTGGGCAGACTCTCCCGCAGTTTATCTTCCCACTTCCCTTCCCGACTGAGATCGAAGTGAAACTGATAGAGGCGCGGATTCTTAGAGTTGAGCGATCGCCGTGACATTCCAATCACCGTGGCTTCGCGATCAAGATAGGCCTGAGCCAACTGCGCGCCAAGTCCAGAGCTATGCCCCGTGATCAAAACCAAATCCATGCAATCCGCTCCTTGAACTCATTCAATAAAAAATCAAAATTTAAGGCGCTGTAGCCTCGTCACCGTTCCATTCCACACCATCAAGCATGCAGTCGAGGAGTGGCACCTTCTTCTGGCGAGCTATGTAGAAAATATAAGAATAGCAGAACAGTTGATAAAGTGCTGGGAAAGGATCTCGCCACGAAAACATAACATCGCGAGCCCTCAAAATATCAATAAAAGTTTCTTGCCTTCGCCCAACTTTTCTGAACACCGAGGGCAGTGCCGTAAGCATCCCTAAACTGACTTGAGCCCTTTGTCTTTTGCTCAGTTTAGGCAAAGGTCGATCCGGATCTTGAATCGCGTAACCAAGCATCTCAGGCTCAAACAAATGAACCCCACTCGTCGGCCGTGGATTGCATTCAATCGCTGACACTTCGCCCAAAGGCGAGACGATAAAATCAAAGGACACGATTCCGTGGTATTTGCTTTTGCGTGCAAAGTTCTCGACCCAGTTGCGTATCGCTGTTTGGTCGATCTGCTTAAACACTACGCCCACCGAGCCAGCGATAACCGAGGGTCGATACACGAGATGCGCGCGAATCTTGCCATGATGAATGATCGTGCAGGAACACAGAGTTTCGCCTAAAAGGCGTTTTTGCACGACCCAGGTTCCATCGGAGTCGACTCCATAGGTTCTCGGGTGCTCGCCTGCGGAAGCGAATATTACGCCTTGCCCCGCGCGTGAGTAGACTTGTTTGAGTATGTAATCATTCGCGCAATAGTCCGGCAGATTAGAGGCATCCGTGTAAAGCTGAGATCGTGGGACGGAGAGGTCCCAACTTTCTGACAAATCAACAAATTTTTGTTTGTGATGAAGATGGTATAAAAGTTCTGCGGGAGAGAAAAAAAGTTCGCATTCCTGACTCAGCTCATCGGCAAATCGAGCGAGATAGAGGACGTCCTCGCTCACCGGAACAATCAGATCAATTTTTTCGCGCCGGACTATGTCGAGTATGTCCTGCTTGTAGCGGTCGTACGCGAAACGAGGCGAAGCCACGGTGTAACTGCGTGAAACCGCGTGAGATCCCTGACAAATCTGAGCCGCATAGCAATCCGCCGTCACAACGGTTGCGCCTGTTCGCGCAAGTGCTCGACATATTTCTAAGGCTGCAGGCATTCGCCCGGCCGTGACCAGAACCTTTTTAGCCATGAACGATTCCTTAAAGAGAGTTCAGGCCACACGATAGTGTGAACTCCGGTTGCGGAGCAATGGCAAACGCTAAATATGTCTTTAGAGCTCTGAAATTGACTCATCCAGAAACCCAGTAACGCGTCAATTTCAAAGTAGACTTGAGCTATTTTTCCATGGACTTAGCGCATTCTGGATTCAATGAGAGACAGCTGCGAAAAAGGGAAATGAGATTTTTTCCTGTGGCACGCAGTTGGTATGGATCAAGGCTTACAGCGAAATAAAGAGAGTCTTGTCAATTGACACGGAGGAGGTCCGTCGATACAATCCGGACAGCTCATCCAATCAGGAAGCGCACGCCCTATGAAATCAACATTTCTCCGATCCATGCAGATATTCTTCGTCCTCCTCTGGTTGACTCCGGCGGCGTTCGGTATTGAATTCAATCGCTATCACGATCAGGAAGAAATCGCGGCGTATCTGCGGTCAGAGGCTCAGGCTAATCCCGCCCTCGCAAGTTTTCGCGTCCTCGGCAAGTCTCAGCAGGGTCGCGAAATCGCGATCGTCACAGTCACAAAGTCGACCAATCCTGAAGCTCCCGGAATTTATTTCAATGGCACCCATCATGGCAACGAGCGAGCCTCGACCGAAGCGGTTCTGGCTCTTCTCGACTATTTGGTTCGGCAGAAGGACCAGCCTGACGTTGATAAACTTCTTCGTCGCTACCGAATCATTCTTCATCCTCTTGTCAATCCCGATGGGCACGCTTTAAACCTTCGCACCGATTCGCGTGGCATCGACCCGAACCGCGACTATGAGACACCAACCAAATCGGAAAAGGACGCTTTCCAACTTGTGGAGACTCGTCTCGTTCGCGATCTTCTCGTGAAGGATAGATTCGTTGTCGCGTCAGCTGCGTTTCATTCTGGTCTCGAGGCTGTCCTCTGGCCGTGGTGTCACACGCCGACTCTAAGTCAGCATGATCCAGTTTTCCGCACTCTCGCCGGCAACGTTGCAAAGACGATGCAGGTCAACCGCACATCGCAATCCTTTTATGACTATCAAACAGAGGGCGAATTTATCGACTTCGCTTATATGCGTCATGGCATTTACGCTTTGACTTTCGAAGTCGCCCACGAAGCGGCTCCTCCAGCGGCACGTCTTGTCGCGACTGTTAAACGCGCTGTTCAGGGCAGCTTTTCCTTTATCAAAGCCGTCGATGAGGTCTTGAGCAATCCTCAGCTCACCACCCCTGTACTTACCGGCGACAGCCAAGCCAGTCTCTAATCCCCTTCCGTTAGTTTACTCTGGTCCAAGCCACCGATTTTCGTGTAGAATTCCTCCAATTATCCATGGAAGGATTCACTTTGCCCGTACAATCATGGGGCCGTGTCAGCGGCAAAGAGAAAGACAGCGTGACTCTTCACTGGCGCAAAGACGCCGATGGAATTACGAGCCTCAATGCACCTATCCTGGCCCATGGGCTCGGGCGGAGCTATGGCGACAGTTGTTTGGTAAACGGCGGGACTTTGATCCGCATGCACAAACTCAATAAGCTTCGTCACTTCGATATCAAAAGTGGAATCCTTAGTTGTGAGGCCGGTCTCAGCATAGACGAACTCCTACAGTTCGCCGTCCCAAGAGGCTGGTTCATACCCGTATCGCCAGGGACAAAATTCGTCACGATGGGTGGCGCGATCGCCAACGATGTTCACGGCAAGAACCATCATAAGCGAGGCACGATAGGCTCGCACATCCTTGAAATGGAGCTGTTCCGATCCAATGGCGAGCGTATTCAATGCTCGCTTCAGAAAGACTCTGAGCTGTTCAAAGCTACAATCGGTGGACTTGGACTGACGGGGATTATCCTTTCCTGCACGATTCAGCTGATGAAAATCGAATCGGCATGGATCGATGCTGAGCTAATCAAAACATCAGGTCTTGAAGAGTTTTTTGAAATCGATCGTACCTCGGAAAAAGATTTTGAATATACAGTTTCCTGGATCGACTGCATGGCAAAAGGCGATAAGCGCGGTCGCGGCATTTACATGCGCGGCAATCACGCAAAAGGCGGAGATTTGCCAGGCGATTATCAAAAGCAGCAGGGATTAAAGGTTGCCGTGCCCATCGATGCTCCTGGTTGGACGCTTAACCCTCTATCGATCAAGCTCTTTAACCAAGCCTATTACCACAAGCAGCTCGCTAAGAGAAAATACGTAAAACAAGGGTTTAATCCCTTCTTTTATCCGCTTGATGCCGTCGACAACTGGAATCGACTCTACGGCTCTCAGGGTCTGCTTCAGTATCAATGTATACTGCCCGTTGATAAAGTCGATGAGTTGAAAACTCTATTCGACATGATTTCAAAATCGGGGCAAGGCTCATTTCTAGCCGTCTTAAAACGGTTCGGGGATATCCCGTCTCCCGGTATGCTGTCGTTTCCCTTCGAAGGTTATACGCTTAGTCTCGACTTTCGAAATATAGGCCAGAAGGCACGCGAACTCTTTGATGAACTCGATAAGGTGGTTTTAAAATCGGGCGGCCGACTTTATCCCGCCAAAGACCTCTTGATGAGTCCGACGAGTTTCCAGGCGTCTTATCCAAACTGGCAAGAATTTGCGCGTTACATCGATCCAAAGTGTCAATCCATGTTCTGGGAGAGGGTAACCAAACGTGTCTAAAACCAAAGAAAAGGATAAGCCCGCGCATCACGTTATGATCTTTGGGGCTAGCTCCGGCATCGCTATGGAATTTGCACGGCTCTATGCACCGACCAAGGCCCGTTTCACTTTGATAGCCCGCGATGCTGACAAGCTCAAAGACATTAGCGATGACCTCTACGCTCGCGGAGCCAAAGACGTTTCGCTTGTTGCCTACTCGCTCGACAGTCTTGAAGGCAGTTTCGAGGCGACACGCGGAATCGTCAAACAAACCGAAGCGCCCGACACAGTCCTCATCGCTCACGGAATTCTCGGTGTCAATGACGAGCTTTTGACCTCAGCCCAGGATATGGACAAACTTTTTAAAGTAAATGTGCTTTCGCCCATTGGTATTTTAATGGCGTTGGAAGAAGCGATGACCGTGCGCAAGCGCGGTGTAATCGCCGTAATATCGAGCGTGGCAGGTGATCGCGGTCGCGCCTCGAACTTTGCTTACGGCAGCACCAAAGCCGCTATCACCGCATTCGTTTCGGGTATGCGCGCCCGCTTATTACCCAAAGGTGTTCACGTCATCACTATCAAGCCTGGAATGGTAGCTACGGCTATGACCGAGCATCTACCGCCCTCACCTCTCATGGCGGACCCCAAAGCGGTCGCACGTGATATCGTGAAAGCTGTGATTCACAAGAAACTCGTCGTTTACACGCCAGGTTTCTGGAGACTGATCATGTTTGTGATCAGCCATATTCCAGAAAAGATCTTTATGAAGCTCAAGTTTTGAATGATTATTAATGGGCCGCATCAGGCACGATGCGGTCTACCCCTTTGGTAAACATTTTTGAACCCTGGGCGACCTGGGCGTTCTGGATGATGACGCTAGGGGTTGGATAAGAAAAGCTTGCCCCTAGCTCCGACAGAGCACGAATAACCGCAAAGTTGATCTTCTGCTGGATATCCATATACGCATTATATTCTGTGCTTAAAACGGTATAAACCGCCGTAAACTCCAAAGCTGTGTCACCGAGTCTAGCAAGGTGAGAACGATCAAATTTGATGTTCTCCTGAGCTTGAACGATTTCCGCTACAACCCCAGGAATTTTCTCAATCGCTTCCACCGGACTTTCATAATCGACTTTGAATCCGAACTCCACGCGTCGCTGCTGCATGCGTTTGAAGTTTTGAATCTCCGATTCGACCAACATTTTATTTGGGAAAATAAGCTGCTCGCCCGAAAGCGCACGAACACGGCTCGTCTTAAGGCCTACCGCTTCTACCGTACCTGACTTATCACCGACGACTATGTAATCCCCGACTTCAAACGGTTTATCCATAACGATCGTCAGGCTTGCAAAGATATCACCTAGAATATTTTGAACCGCCAAGGCGATTGCGATACCGCCTATACCAAGGCCGGTGACGAGTGCCGTGATGTTGACGCCGAGATTATCGAGGAGAAGGAGAAACAAAACGGTCCATAAGACAAACTTTGCCGTGATATTAATCACACTGTAAGTAGATAGAGCATCAAAATTGGTATTTTCCGTTTGACCATAACGTCTCGACAAATAACGGCTAAGCCCATAACCGAGGATCTCATTGCCCCAGAGCGCGGCTTGAAAGAAGACAGCCACGACGAAGAACTTGTAGAGAAGTTCAATCGCACGTCCTTCGGCACCAACGATCGAGGCGCTTGCATATAAGCTTATGATCAACAGAAACACGCCATGGGTTTTGTCTATACAACGCGCAATGATATCGTCCCAATGCGCTGATGTGCGAGCGGCCATTCCGGAGATTTTCCTACCGAATCGTTTCTTTAGGAACTTGAGCCCGCTCCACAGTAGGGCCGTAAGAAGAAGTATGACGCCCCAGTCGAAGAGGTTGACGCCCAAATAATTCGAGCTTCTCAACAGAGTATTCGTATCGTCAAACCACTGCATCTTTTCCTCCTGACTGCATAATTCCTCGTTCTGTCATATTAAAACTGCGGTGGACTGCCAAGTACTCTGTCCTCAGAATCGCGTCTGAGTGGGGCAGAAAACGCGAGAATTTCCCTTTCGATTAAATTTTTTAGAAAATTTTCGCTGAGCGAAGTTTGCACGCATTTTCTTGCACAATCTTTGTCCCAGGTGTCGGTTAAAGCTGCCAAAACGTAAAGACGAGATCCCATAAAATCCAGATTCCACGCAGCCCTTGCCCCTCTAGAGCTTGGAAGATGTTGGCAGATGGTCAGCGTACACTTGTTGCTAAGGCGCAATCAGACCTGCGTTTTATCTAAACAAAATTCGGCATAAGCGGGCGTCTCGCTGATTTGCTTGAGAAGTTTTGCTTTGACCCTCAAAGCTAGGGTTGATATGGAGTCTAGCGAGAGATCGAAGTTTGTCGCCCAACGTCCAATTCGAATCTCGTCTAAAGGGGAATCACAAAATGATCTGTTCGCGTGCTGCTAAGGCTGCATTTGGCCTTTCTATCGTTACGTTTTCTGTTATTCCTGATGCGGCGAAGGCCAATGTCTTTGACACCTACGGGCAAAGCGCAGGAACGATTGCCATCGGCAACGCAACTACTGCGGGCGGCACATCAGCTTTTGCAGCTTATACCAACCCGGCTCTCCTCGTTCATTCAAAGAAAAACGAAATCAGTGGCCAAGCGATATTGACACGATTTGACCTAGCTGACC
>JAZKGL010000435.1:1381-5049 GCA_040385935.1 Bdellovibrionota bacterium | reverse complement strand
CCCGTACCCGCACGAACCTCGAGCATAATGTTCTTATGATCGTTAGGGTCTTTAGGAAGCGTCAGGACCTGCATAAGCTTCTCAAGTTCGATCACTTGGTCCTCAAGCAGATCGAGTTCTTCCTTAGCCATAGTCCGCATCTCTTGGTCCGGCTCTTCGTTGAGCATAACCTTGGCTTGATCACGCTCTGCCTTGACCCTCTTATACTGCTGATAGGCCTCCACGATGTCGGCATAACCCGCACGTTCGCGCGAGAGCCGCGTAAGCTCAGCACCCGTGAGTCCCGAGCGCGACATGATGTTATCAATTTCGCCTAAGCGTAGTTCGATCGATTCCAGTTTTTCAAACATAGGTCGGGGCTCCGCGAACAAACCGGGGGTCAGCCAAAAGACGAATGCCCAAATTCACCTTTACGGAAGGGGAATTCGGGCAATCAACGAAAGGATCACAAGGCAGCTCTAGGCTGCCAGGCTTCCTTCGTACAGAAAGTCGCTTATTTCTGAGCGTATTTCTTTTTGAACTTCTCGATACGGCCAGCCGTATCCATAAGCTTTTGCTTACCCGTGAAGAACGGGTGACACTGGCTGCAGATCTCAACTTGGATCTCAGGCTTGATCGAACGCGTAACAAACTTGTTACCGCATGCGCACTGAACGTGGCTTTCAACATACTTAGGGTGAATGCTAGCTTTCATCGGAAAATCCCTTAACTCATTTTGCCCTAAGCCCTAGATACCACGCCAACCGTGACATCCCCTGGGCCGTGCATTATCGATTATAAATACAAATTAGCCGTTCATTGACTCTAAGAACTCGACATTGCTCTGGGTTTTCTCAAGTTTGGTAACCAGGAATTCCATTGCATCGACCGTGTTCAAAGGCTGCAACAATTTGCGCAGTATCCACATACGGTTCAGGACGTCTTTTGGCAAGAGCAACTCTTCTTTACGCGTACCTGACTTGTTAATGTCCATGGCCGGGAAGACGCGTTTCTCAGAGAGCTTACGGTCCAGAACGAGTTCCATGTTACCGGTACCCTTGAATTCTTCGAAAATAACCTCATCCATTCGCGAGCCTGTATCAACCAGAGCTGTGGCGATGATGGTCAAAGAGCCGCCGTCTTCAATATTACGGGCTGCGCCGAAAAATCTCTTAGGTTTGTGGAGTGCGTTCGAGTCGACACCACCGGAGAGGATCTTACCCGATGGAGGAACAACCGAGTTATACGCACGAGCCAAACGAGTGATGGAGTCGAGGAGAATAACAACGTCGTGCTTATGCTCGACGAGGCGTTTCGCCTTCTCAATCACCATCTCGGCAACTTGAACGTGACGTTGAGCAGGCTCATCGAAGGTCGAAGATATAACTTCGCCGCGAACCGAGCGCTCCATGTCCGTAACTTCCTCAGGACGTTCATCGATAAGAAGAACGATAAGGATAGCTTCCGGATGGTTCTTCTCGATCGAGTGAGCGATGTTCTGAAGGAGAACAGTCTTACCGGTACGAGGAGGAGCAACGATAAGTGCGCGCTGGCCCTTACCGATCGGGCACATGATATCGATAATACGAGTGGAATAGTTGATGGCGTTAACTTCCATCTTGAACTTTTCCATCGGATAAAGCGGAGTCAGGTTGTCGAACAGGATCTTATCAAATCCAGGATCGGGAGCTGCGCCGTTGACCGATTCGACCTTGAGGAGAGCGAAGTAACGCTCCGAATCCTTAGGAGGGCGAATCTGACCCGAAACCGTATCACCTGTGCGAAGGTTGAAACGGCGAATCTGTGAAGGCGAAACGTAAATATCATCCGGACCTGGAAGGTAATTATAGTCAGGGGCGCGAAGAAAACCGAATCCGTCTGGAAGTGTTTCCAAAACGCCTTCGCCGTAGATGACGCCGCCGCGCTCAGATTGGCCTTGGAGAAGAGCAAAGATCAAATCTTGCTTTCTCATGCTGCTGGAACCTTCAATACCGAACTCACGCGCGAGCTTGTTTAGATCAGAGATCTTACGCTCTTTGAGTTCTTTCATATTGATATCAACCTGGCCGCCTGCACCGGTTTCGACGCGCGTAACTGGGGCGTTAGGATTGATGTGAGAGTCGATAATCGAAGGAGCTGAAGTCGAAGAGGAACTCAAAATTTCGCGGGGTTGAGGAGCATCACTCTCGTCACCAGTTACGACTTTTTGTACTTTTTCGATTTTTGTGATCGCCGCTTTTTTTGCACGTGTGGTCAACGTTGCGGGCTTATCCTTGTCTGACATGTTTAGCTCTCTTCGGTGGGTAATTAGGATTGGATTGGTGGATATTTAATTTAGAGTTCTTGAACTTAAGATAAAAACGTAAGTGAAGACTCGTATTAATGGCAGGTATCACTTTGAGGCTAGATATTACCTCATTCCTATAGCCATTGCATAGGGGAATTCAGGTCCTCTGTCAACCCCCTCGAACGCCCGTCATTCACGTCTGCAAAATCCCGACATCACTTCAAAAATCCAAGATGACGCGTCGGATCATAGGCAAAAACTCACAAGCTTGATAAACTTAAAGTATAGCTTCCTTTAGAAAATACAAAGGAAAAGGTAACACCCTTATGAAGCGTGCTTTGCTCTTGAGTGCTCTGTCTCTTTCCACATTCGTTTCGGGAACTTCCCACGCCCAAATGATTACAACAGAAGAGCGTTTTCAAGACCTCTTCGTTACGGCTGGGTACGGCGCGGCGTTCGGCGCAGCGTTTGGAGCCGCGCTTCTTAGCTTTCAGCCAAAGCCTGAGAAGAATTTGAAGTACGTAGCAATCGGCGCGTCGGTAGGATTCATCACGGGCAGTCTGATGGGCACGTACATGATATTCACGCCAGTCGTTGCAAACTTTGACGATGCTCAAACTTATGCATTGGATAGCTCAGAAAAAGCTGACCTTCGCATCAGCCCCATCTTTGATCCCTCGAAAGGCAATCAGTTTGCAGGCGTAACCGGCCAGTGGACTATGCTTCGCTTCTAAGTCATCAAAGCAGAGCCCCGGCCGATCTTGATCACGCTTCAGCTGATAACTTTACCGACCAAATCATAATCATGCGAATCGGTGATCAAAACCCTTTGGATAGTTCCAGGTTTGAAGTCACCGTCGTTGATATACACAACGCCATCGACTTCGGGCGCTTGTGTACTAAGTCGGCCTTCAGCCAGTAAATCCGATTCATCGGACAATCCCTTAACGAGTACGTCTACCGTTTTGCCGACATAATCGGTCAAACGATCGGCGGATATTTCTCGTTGAATCGCCATGATCTCGCCCTGGCGATCGAGTTTGATCTGCTCATCAATCTGATCTTTCATACGGCCAGCGACCGTGCCTTCTTCCTGGCTGTAAGTAAAACAGCCAAGGTGATCGAACTTCTGTTCGATGACGAAGTCACGCAGTTGTTCGAAGTCTTCTTCCGATTCTCCCGGAAATCCAACCATGACCGAAGTCCGAATTGCGATGCCCGGCACGCGTGCGCGAAGCTTGCCAAAGATTTCGCGCATGCCCTCACGGCTAATGTCGCGATTCATCAATTCCAGCATACGGCTCGATGCGTGTTGCGTTGGGATGTCGAGGTATTTGACGATTTTTGGATGCGTAGCGAAGAACTCGATAAATTCATCCGAGATATTTTCTGGATAAACATA
>JAZKGL010000435.1:0-1281 GCA_040385935.1 Bdellovibrionota bacterium | reverse complement strand
AATTCATCGGTCCCGACGAAAAGATCGACTTCAGGCAAACCCTCAACCAGCTGGCCTTTGTAACGCTGAGTCAGACACCCGGCGACAACGACTTTAAGGTTAGGATTAAGTTTTTTGAGTTCGGCTGCTTCCAAAATGGTTTGAACGCTTTCAGCCTTCGCAGCCTCGATAAAACCGCAGGTGTTGATGACAACCGTATCGGCGCCTTCAGCTTCGTCTGTGATAGTCCAATCGTCGGACATGAGAGAGCCAAGCATCACTTCTGAGTCGGCACGGTTACGGGCACAACCGAGAGAAATCAAATGGACTTTGCGGGAAGGGGAAGCTACAACTTCCATACTATTCACACTCCTATTGGCGCGCGTTCCTCTCACTGAGTCAAATGGCAGGAGGGACGGAAGTGGTTACCACTCGGGTGCTCAAACCGCAAGGTCTAACTATGTCGTCCTATGTCATGATTAACGGGAAGATAGCCCTTGAAGCCGACGCGCAAATCTCCGCCTTTGATCGAGGTTTCCTCTTTGGCGACTGCATCTATGAGATTATAGCCGCGCGAAACGGGGTTTTGATCGACTTCGAGCGCCATGTCCAGCGTTTGAGACGGTCGGCCGCTCACCACGAAATCGCGATTCCTTGGTCCGATGAGCTTATGCGTTTTGATATCGATCATTTGATTGCGACCCATCCATTTGAGTATGCGCAAATTCGATTGGTGGTCTCACGTGGTATAGGGGGAGGGCTCATTCCCAGCTCCGATCTTAAGCCCCAGCGCTATCTCTATTACCGCGAGGCCCTGCTCCCGTTTTATGATGAGAATTCACCCGGCGTTAAGCTCAAAACGCGCCGCAGTCCAACGATTCATAAAGATGATGTTTCGAAAACGAACAATTACCTGCACGCGATCTCCGCATCGGCCGGCGCTGCGCGTGAGGGATTTGATGAAGTCTTGTGGACAGGACCGGATGGGGAATTCACGGAGTGCGGATTCGCTAACGTGTTCTTTATCAGTCGGGACGGGGATTTGGTGGAGATCGCAACACCACCGACCAACGCGGGGATCCTCGCCGGCGTGACCCGTTCACGCATCATTGATCTTTTAACTTTGGCTCAGATTCCCGTTACCGAGCGAACGGTGACGATAGAGGAATTGCCTCGCTTCGATGAAGCGTTTGTTTCATCGAGTGTTAAACTTCTGCGGCCCGTGACGCTTATCGACAAACATCGCCTGCATTCCACGCGTAAAAACGCTGTGTTCTGGCACATTCATCGCCTCTACAACAG
>JAZKGL010000434.1:0-3376 GCA_040385935.1 Bdellovibrionota bacterium | reverse complement strand
TATATTGAATAAGGCGCGCGGCGTTATCCATGTTGAAACTTTGAACATCCATACATTTACCGGAGTGTATGAAGCTGATGGAAGCTGTGCCCTCCGCCGTTTTGGTTAGGCGCACCTGCTGGTTGAGACCGCTGCCACATTCCCACTGCTGAACATAAGCATCGTTATCAAGTGAAATACCTGAGATATCGAGGCACTTGTCGGTCTTGATATTACGCATGCGGAATACGCCTTCGATCACTTCTTCAGCACGAAACTTCTGGTTCTGGCCACCATCACAGGTCCACTGATGAATGCGCCCGCCGTTATCCCAGTTGCCGTTATCGAGGTCCACGCATTTGCCCGTGAGTTTCGATTCGAGAGAAAACACATCGCCATTGAGGAGTTCGTTGCTCGCAGGTTGAGCGGGTTTGCTCGCCTCGCACTGAGTCAGATTCTGAATCCACGTCTTCACGATCCCTTGCGCTTTTTCATCCACCAGGTTCGAAGCCAAAGGCGGCATCTGCTGCGCTCCCCGACGGCTGATACGCTGATAGAGTATCGATTTTTCCGGTGACCCGGGGAATAGGATCTTAGCATCGGCAATACCGAGATTGCCTGAGCCTGGCGAATTACAAAGACCCGTATTTTTGAGTTCCGTTTCATAACGCATATCGAGGTTACCGCCGCCTGTTCCGCCTGGGCGGTGACAGAAGGCGCAGTTCGCATGCAGATAAGCGCGCGCGGAATCCCCTGCATCGATCGTGGGGCTCGGAGTGGGAAGCGTGGTTTGATTTGCAGGAGTAGCGTTCGCGAACAGACCTATTGCGCGAAGGTTATCCATCTGATTCCACTCGGCTCCGACTCGACCAAGTGTAGCGTTGAGCTGAGAGACTTCGAGGCCTAAAACGAAGCCGGCGTTCGCTGTGTGGCACTGAAGACACTGAGCGGTCGAAGGATAATTCCAAGTCTGATCACCAAACTTTTTAGTAAGGCCATTGGCAACCAGTTCGGCATCTTTTCCATCATCATTCCAGGCGTAGGTATAGCCTGCCCAAGACCCATCCTTATGTTTCACAAACAAACGCGTTTCGATGATCTTACTGCCCAAAGCAAATTCTTTGACAAGCACGCTGCCATTGGGAAATTCAAAGCGACCGTTGTCTGAAAGCGTGATCTTTCCCTCATTAGGCAAAGCCATCCATCGGCGTTTGGCTGCAGCATCGGACCAAAGGGGAGAGTTCACCGAATATGGGATCAAACCCTTCGCCGGCTGACTGATATCAGCTTTTTCAAAACAGCCCGTCAGAGATAAAAGCTTGGGAGCGGAGGTAACGCCGATTGGACCCGTTTTGGGCACAATGCGGTGAATAAAGCCTGAGCCGTATTCAAGAACAAACATCTCGCCTTCCGCATCCTGGCCAAATGCGGGGATATTGAAGCCAGTGGCTAAGAGTAGCTTTTGCTCAAGCTTACCGTTTTGGTCGGGAAACAATCCCCAGATATTGCCTGAAACAAAGTCACCAAATACATAGATGCCTTTGAGCGAAGGCACTCGGTTCCCACGATAAACAAAGCCGCCTGTGATCGAGGCGCCCTGATCGCGTCCGTAAGAAACGATAGGATCGATAACGTTAACCTTGCCGCAGCCTGGGTTATTGTCAAAGCAGGTAAAGCCTTCACGAACTTTCCAGCCGTAATTTCCACCCTTTTGAATCTTGTTCACTTCTTCAAAGCGGTCTTGACCCACATCGCCCGCCCACAAATCGCCCGTTGCACGGTCGAACTGAAAGCGCCACGGATTCCTAAGTCCGTAGGCAAAGATCTCTGCGCGCGCGCCTTCTTTATCGACAAATGGATTGTCCTTGGGAATCGTGTAAGCGCCTGGATTATTCACATCGAGACGAAGAATTTTGCCAGCGAGGACGCCGAGGTTTTGACCATTGTTGTTTGGATCGCCGCCCGATCCGCCGTCACCAAAGGCAATGTAGAGATATCCGTCTGGGCCAAAAGAAATATAGCCGCCGTTGTGGTTTTCAAAAGGTTTGTCGAGTTCGATGAGAACTTCGGGCTGGCTGATCGCGGTGAACTCGTCGTTAGCTTTAAACCGCGCGACGACCGATTTGAGATTCACAGGGCTAGATGAGCTGGTCACGGTATAAGAGAGATAGAATTCATTTTTGCGCGTGGGATGAAAGGCTAAACCAAGGAGGCCGCCTTCGCCAGGCTTGGCATTGATTTGCGAAGCGAAGTCAAGAAACACGCTTTTTCCGCCACCCTCAACGAAGGTTTCGATAAGGCCTGTCCGACGAACAGCATAAAAGCGATTTGAAAAAGGAGATTGCTGAAGTCCGACGATCTCAGGGAAGTCGAGGCCAGTGAAACGCTCAAGTTTGACCGCGGTGTCGAGCTGAGGTTTCTCGAAGGCGAGGCAGCTGTTGTTGTCGGGTCGAGATTCGAGGGGGCCGTTCAGAATCGATTCAGCTTTGACGACAGAAGTCGTTTGCGTGCTCTTTCGCTCGCAGGCGAAGAGGAGCGACGCCGACACGGCGAGACTAAGGATTAGGCGCAACATAAAGAAAGCTCCATCTCGGTCAAATGACTACTGGGTCGAACATACTTGGGCATTCAGGTGTCCTATATACGAATAGGTAGGTCAACGCGATTTTAATAATCTTTGGATTTATTATGAAAATCATCTTTGTATAACTTTTAGTTAAAGGTTTCTGAACTTCGACCGATAAGGCCGCTGGATCTATTCAAACGTGGGAGTACTTCGATGCGCGGAAAAATTCTGGTAACACTACTGAGTCTCTCAGCCTTGGGGACAGCCTGTTCCGAGGAGTCGGTCGCGTCTAAGTACATCGCGGATTCAGGTGCAGCGGCCACGCCTGCCCCCACTCCAACGCCGACCCCAACGCCAACGCCGACCGAGACTAAAAAAGGGGACGCGACCCTGGGACTCAAAGTGTTGGATGGTACTTGTGTGGGTTGCCACGCAGGCGCTCCATCAACCATTTTGGATAAAACAGCTGTTGCCAAACTGGATGCTGCAAAAGCCAGTATTATACACAAAACATTTATTGAAAATTTCAGCGGTGATCTAAGACTTAATCTCGAAGCTGCTCTTAATACGAAATAATCCGACCTTTCAAAATAAAAAATCTCCGAGCTTCGCAGCCAATGTTATTCGTTTAAGACTGGGGGGCTTTATAAGGTGCTCATTCCCTCGGGATAGCGCTTCGCTGATGCCTCCGGCGGCATAAGAGGAGAGGCTCCGCCTGCCCCCCTTATGTATCCCCCCACCGTACAGGCTGCCGCTTCGCGGGGCGCGTTTGTTTATTTTTTTGGTTTATATTTCTTCGTTTTTTCTATTTTTTGCGGCCCAACTCAATGG
>JAZKGL010000433.1:0-17527 GCA_040385935.1 Bdellovibrionota bacterium | reverse complement strand
GTGGATAGGCAAAGTTTGCTCAGGCTCATCAAGGATTTGACGCATTCTTGATTGCTGAGACAGCTCGGCGTTATAATGAAGGTACCAGCCTCAATTAAAGGGTCCTTCATGCAACGCTTCCCACAAAAGCTTCTGCTGCTTTTGATTTTTTTGCCTTTTGCCATCACTTCGAATACTGCGAAAGCAAACTGGACTTTAAACCTCGGTTATCACAACCCTGTGAACAGTCATGTGGGCGTGAACTTTAATTACTGGGGAAGCCAGTGGAACTTCGAACTCGGCATAGGCTGGATCGATGGCGATGCGCAGGCTGCGGAAGACAAAGACAACAATGGAACAAATGAGGAAAAGAACCATGTATCAGCCGCAGCAGCGGGTGATATCGATATCAAATATCGATTTTTAACCGGTACCTTCGCTCCCTTTATTCAAGGTGGATTTGGTGCTTCGACCTGGGCTCAGGTCGGTGATGAGAGTGGTGCGGATGCCAATCTTGGTGGACCCTTCGTAGGGGCCGGCTTTTTCATTGGAAAACCAGCCTTTCACATCTATGTTGCAGGCAATTATATGATTACTCCGAAGACGACTCAAATCCAAGGTGGTATCGGTTTCGATATTTAGTAGTTCTGCTGTCAATGACTCTGACAGTTGATTGCCTCGTTGTCGGAAAATGTGAGTCAATCGCTGTTTTCGTTCAGACGATCTTGAAAAGAATCAGAGCCTTACCTTCGGTTTGGCTCTTTTTTTATGGGTGAAATGGATCGGCCTCCGGATTGCAAGGTTAGGCAGACTCTCGAAAATCTTTGCTGAGAGTCTTGTCCACGCTGCTATAAATGGAGTTGCCTATGATGTTACGAACCACGCTTCTTATCTGTCTTCCTTTGCTAACTATTACGGCTTGTGGAAAGGGGAATAAGGATAAAAAGAATCCGGCTCCTGTTTTGACGGCTGAAATTAATCCTACGACGGGATCAACTCCTGCTCCTACAGGAAGTGTGAGTGCGGATGAAGCGTTGAAGGTCGATCAAACTCCGAAGCCTAATGATTCGAATAACGCTGGTCAGAACCAGAATCCGAACCAAAATCAACCGACTCCAAAGCCTGAGTGTGAGACGGCTCTTATCGACTTTGAAAAAAGTTTGAATGGTACTCCGCTCGTCAAAGCTGACGAAGTGAAAGACGAGTATTCGCTGTTGGGCGTTGGTTTTATCGCGCACAAGGACATGTCGAGTGGAACGACCATCTTTGATGTCAAACCCGTTCTCACTCAAGTCCCGCACACTGGTCTAGCTGCGACGACTCAATTGCCGGATAATGCACGCGGTGGTTATGTCAAACTCACTTTTGCCTATCCAACGTCTGTGTTAAGTCTCGATCTTATCGATGTTGAAAATCCAACATCTAATATCGAACTCTTCACTATGAATGATCGCAATGAGTATGTTTCTAAGTCAGTTCAAGCTATTCCTCAACGAGGCGACAACGAAACGTTTAATGTCACTCTCGCTGATCAGTCTTACGTTCGTAAGTTGACCATTAAGCTCACAGGCTCATCGTCGGTCGATAATATTAAGATCTGTGTAAAGAAATAATTAGATATTTTTTGGTACGACTGGAAAGTCTGGACGCAGGAGCTGCGTTCAGACTTTCTTTTGTGAGGCTCTTTAAGCTTCGTAAAACCAAGGTTTAACCGAGGTTCCCTCTTTAAAGGACGTGAGGTAGAACTTCTCAAGATTCGGTGAAATGCAATCGAAGTCTGGATGATTGTAAGTCGTGAACATCGCTTTCGGATAAATCTCGGCCACGGCTTTGGCTTCGTGCAGACAAGCCGCGTAGTAATGTTTCGCAGCATCTTCAGGTTGAAAGCCCTGCTCCGCATGCTTTGCAGCCTGATCGATCAATCGAGGTCGAAGAGGTTCCGCCTCCCATCTCTCAGCAAAAGCTTGGCTATTCATCACTTCATTGATTTTCGGCCATTCAAGTCCCGCCTGCTTCCAAAGATCGCTTAGTCTTACGGTATCAAAGCCCAGCTCCTCCGCCGCTTTCTCAATGAAAGAAAAGTAGCGATTCATACGATCGGCTGGAATGCGATTGTTGGCCGCGTGGGTGTCGGTGAAAATAAGGGTCACACGTTGGCGAACAGTCGGAGCTTTTCGCACGCTTTCAGCAAACTCTTTGAGTCGCTTTAAAGTCAAATCATCCTGCTCGATTTTATGATCTCGGGTACCGCAGCCCCAATAGGCTAGAAAATGTGTGGCTTCGCCGGATATGAGATTCCCTTGAATCTTCTTTTTGATCGCCTCAAGATCGGACGGTTGCGCGCGTTTGAACTTCCAACTGTTTAGAGACTGAAGGATCTCTTCGACCAACTGCCCCGTGATGATCTTGCGAATGACATTCGTCGTGATTTTACCCGCGGCCCCATGTGGCAAAAATCCCATGAACATAACTGCATCAGGCCACATGTGTTGGGAAATTTGCTGCTGTAACCAAGTCTTAATTTCAAGAGCCTGAGTTGTCGCCCCCTCTTTTAAAACACAAACACAGTAGATTCGTTCGCCGACTAGACTATCGGGTATGCCGATCGTCTTTGATTCCTTAATAGCGGGGTGCGAGGCGAGAATATGATCGAGATCGCGCGAGAAAACATTCGCGCCGTTTCGAATAATGATCTCTTTGAGTCGGCCAGTAATATGCAAGAAGCCGTCTTCATCAAAACGTCCTAGATCACCGGTTCGGAAAAAACCGTCCGCCGTGAGAGACTCTCGATTTAATTTGGCGTTATTATAATAGCCGCCACCGACGATCGGTCCACGAATCCACACCTCGCCCCCGGTGCGAGTCGCAATCGAAGGCGCCTCTAAGATCAGAGCGTCGCTATCTTCCATGGGCTCGATATGAATCTCAGTATCAAGCGGGACACCCACGCTATCATAGTGCCTCGGTCCGTCCGGAGGAGTACTCACCGCCCAGCACGTGGTTTCTGTGAGGCCATAGCCCTGATAGATGGCTAGACCAAAACGCTCTTCGAAATCTTGCCACAGCTCCGCCGACAGAGGCGCAGCTCCGCAAAATGCAAAACGAAGCTCCGGTGTGGCGATAGGTTTGCCACTGGGAAATAATTTATTGAGTAAGGCCATGATAGAAGGCACAAGACTCGCGACCGTAATCTTATGCTTCTCAAGGTTCTGCCAATAATTTTTGGCATTTTTAACACTTAAAACATCGGATAAAACAATCGAGGCCCCTGCCGTCAGAGGCATCATGCCGGTGATCATGAGCGCATTCATATGATGAGTCGGTAGAAAACAGTAGAATCGATCCTCTGGGACTATAGAGTAACGTTTTGCGAGGGACGCTCCGTTCGCGAGGAGATTGTTGCTCGAAAGCATCACCCACTTGCTGCCTCCCGTAGTTCCCGAGGTATAAATCATCAAGAGGTTATCGGAGCCATTGATCTTAAAGGACTCGTGATCCCCATCTTTGACAACTATCGTTTCGAGTTCGGTAAGCGCTTCATCCAGCCGAACCATCTTGTGATTTTGAAAGTTACCCGGCCCTTGATCCTTCACAAACAAAAGCGCAGGACTCATATCACTAACGATTTGCGACAGCTCGTCACGATGGAGATCGGGATCAACGGGACACAGAACTATACGCTGGGCGTTGCAGGCCGCAAGCAGAGGGTAGATCGCCCAGTGGTTGCGAACCGCAAAGATGATGCGTTCTTTCGGTTTGATTCCAGCCGATCGCAAATACTCTACCCATTGCAAAGTCTTTCGCCAAACTTCCGCATAACTCACCGTGAGCCCTGACTCTAGGTGAGTTATGCACACATGATCTTGTCTCGATGCAGCATTAGAGCGATAAAGATCAATAAGATGACGATGTGTTTCCAACGGCAAAGTCCTCCACGTTCCTAGATGTAAACCCGCAATGCAAAGATTTCGCCAAAAACCGGAAAGATCTCGGCTTCTGAGCCCTTCTCGAATTGCGATTTGGCTTCATTGAGCAGCTGAGACGTATCAGCTGTAAATGCTGGCCATTCCACTTCGAGTGAGTTGAGACCGCGCTTGAGTTTTGCCTGAGGCAGTTTTATTTTCACAGTTTGCCATTTGGCTGTCTCACTCTTCGCGGCTGACAATTCGCTCCCATTGAGACGAAGATTTACACTACGACCAGCCGGCAAACTACGAAAAACAAATTCAAGATTCAGCTCGCTCGCGCCTGTATCGAGAAAGGAGAATTGGGATTTGGGCCAAAGGGCGCGATAGATAGGCGATCCCTGGCGTTCTTGAGGGTCGAACCACGAGGTAGGCGTTCGTTCCCAAAACCACGTTCGGTACGAGGGCTGAGTGAGATCAAGGCCTTCACTAAAGCGGCTCCTATAGCTCTCGAGTATGGGAGCGAGAAGTTCGCCGGTTTCCTTGGCTCCCTTGTCTTCGAGAACTTTCAAGGCGCCCGCGAGAAAGACCGCATTGAGTTTGCTGGAGGCAACCACGGCGCCTACGCCCGGGAGGTGAGCAGCTTTTGGCATAACTGCACTCAAACCCGGAGAGACGGCGAGATGACGAAGCCGAACGTAATCATTGAGTACGGAAGCGGATAGAGCATGCGTCTGAACACTCTCGCGCAAACTGTCTTCTATCCTTTGAACTCCATCTTTGGATGCATAGTCGGGATAAAACTGGCTCAACCAATGGGCGCCTTGGATCGCTCCACTCGCTAGATTCAAGGCCAGCGGCTTAGGTGCTTGCGTGAGGAGCGTCTTCATATTCGCTGCGGGGAAGCCAAGATCTTCGAGTAGAGACAGAGCAATCCTGGCCATTGCGATGCGCATGCCTTCGGCGGAAAGATGGCAATGATCATAGAACAAATTAAATTCGTGCCATGGACTGGCTGTCTCATCGGTGAAGGCTTTTTCAATATCGATCGATTTGTACTTATATTTCTGCGCACCTGTTTGAATGATATCGGCAACGAACGATGGAACCTGCGGCAAAGCCCAAGTCACGTTCTGCCAATTGCATCCATCGATTGCTGACATAGCCGCATCGCGAGCCTCGCGCTTTTTGCCAAGCGCTAAGAGAGCACGCGCTTGGAAGCGTTCGGGTGTCCCTGTCAGACCTTGATCAATCTTCGCCATTGCAGCTGAGATCTCCAGGACCTTCGTGTAGTCTTTCTTTCCTTCCGCCGTCATCGCCTCGCCGAGCAGACTTTGCCAAGTCTTGTTCTCGTCTCCCGGCAGGAGAGGTAAAGGGTTAAGTCGTTCCCATGCGTGATTGGTCGGTGGAATAGCAAAGTAGGCTTTTGTTTTGCCTGTCGCCGTTGCAGAAAGAGCTTTGACCATGACCTCAGCTCTTTCACTGAGCTGCTGCCTAAATTCCTTTGTGAGGCCGCGTACTCCGTTCTTCTCGATTTCCTTTGCATAGATTTTTCGAGCTTCGATCGAAGCTGTCGGTTCAAAGGTGAGACCGTAGTACCAATTATTGCCGGTGAGAAAAACACAAGCATCCGGCCCCAACTGCTGAGCGGCTTCGGCCACGCGAAGCTGCTCGGATGGTCCCATATTCGGCATGGCAAGATCGATGACTTCAATTTGGAGATCAGGAAGCGCAGCGCGGAGCGTATCTTCGAGTATCATCGCTGGGGTGAATGCAGGCGCAAGTGGAAAGCCCGCGGCTAACGATTCGCCAAACAAGCAAACACGAAGACGATCCGGATGCAAGGCCGGAAGTTTTTGGGGTTTGCATCGCTGGACGGCTGATCGTTCGAAGACTAAAGTATCGCCGCTGCCGCTGGGCTTCCAATCAAGGATTGCTGTGGGATTATTAGACAAAGGTATAAACTCCTTCTGGCAAAACTCCTTCAGCAGGACGCCAGCGTTCAAGATTGCCGGAAAGCAGCGGATGCAAATCGGATTCGACACGATCACGGAAAGGTCCAGGAGCCAGCTGCGCGGCTTTGCGAAGGAAAGCCGGAATCTGCGCCTTGTCGATTATAAAATCCTCGAGGACTAGGCTATCGATTTGAGAGTTCGCCATGCAGCGGATCGCGTCCTCTGGTGTGCAGACGATAGGTTCGCCACGTACGTTGAACGATGTGTTGACGAGTATAGGGCAGCCCGTGCGGCGATTAAAAGCTTCGAGTAGGCGTGAGAATCGCGGACTGGTCTGAGGATCAACTGTCTGCACACGCGCCGAGCCATCGACATGGGTAATGGCTGGCAAATCAAGCTTGGATTTCACGAGGCATGTCTCGGTCATAAAACGCGAGGTCTCGCCTATATCCATGTGTTCGTTCATATGCGCTTCAAGAATTACGGGCGCGAAGGGTCGAAAACCCTCGCGTTTCTTGACGAGAGCGTTCAGTCGGTCGCGCATCGTTACATCCCGAGGATCGGCAATGATACTGCGCGCTCCGAGTGCGCGCGGGCCGAACTCCATGCGGCCATGAAACCAGCCGATGACTTTCTGTTCGTTCAAACGATCGACGATCGCTTCCAGAAGTTCAGCTTCTTTCCCGCGAAAGTCGAGAGCCTTGATACCACTTTGTGTAATGAGATCGGATATCGACTCGCTCTCATAGCCCGGGCCTAGAAAAACGTGCGGTATTCGCTCTTCGGTATGGCGCTTGCCCGTTAGTTTGATATGAGCAAGAGCGGCGGCGCCCAGTGCCGAGCCCGAGTCTCCCGAGGCTGGCTGAACAAAGATATTCTTGAAAGGTCCTTCGCGATGAATGCGGCGATTGGCCACACAGTTGAGCGACACGCCGCCCGAGAGACAAAGATTGTCGCTCGGCACGAGGGTGTGAAGGTAGCGGACCTTATCCAGCAAAGTATTCTCTAGGACAACCTGCAAGCTTTTTGCAATGTCCATATGAATCTGCGCGACTTCGCTTTCTTTGACCCGTTGACCGGTGCCAAGGAGAACAGCCAGTTCATCGGTGAACATGCGTTTTGCTTGGGAGAAGTCAAAGTATTTAAGATCTAATTTGAACTGGCCCTTATCACCTAGCTGAATGAGGCTTTGAATCTTGTCGACAAAGATCGGTTTACCGTAAGGCGCAAGACCCATCACCTTGTACTCGTCACTCAAGACTTGAAAGCCAAGAAAGTCTGTGACGGCGCTGTAGAGGAGACCGATAGAATGAGGAAAATGCACCTCTTCTAAAATCTTAAGATCTTTGCCCTTGCCTGAGCCATAGGTTGTCGTGGCCCATTCACCTACGCCATCCACCGTGAATACGGCGGCCTCAGGAAAACCAGAGAAATAAAAGCTCCCCGCGGCATGCGAGAGGTGATGATCGAAGGCGATGAAAGGACAATCGACCCCGAAGGCGCTTCGTAGATCACGCTCGGGTTTATCCGTGTCTTCATGCTCGGCTAGTCCCATCGCTTTTTGTCGCGCGAGCTTCTTCACCGGGTCTTCATAATAGGCAATGCAATCGATGTCGCCCGGGCTTAGGTTGCCCCCTGCTTCCAAACAGTAGCGGAAAGCATTCACGGGAGCACGGCGATCATATTTGACCCGAGTGAACCGTTCTTCCGGAACCGCCGCTATCAACCGACCGTCCTGAATCAGACAGCAGGTTGACTCGTGGTAAAAAGCTGATACACCAATGATATTCATTTGACTCTCCCTTCGGATGGCTGAGTCGATGCCTTGCAACTTAGCCTTAGATTCTACAGCTTACAGTGTTAGAATCCTAGGTTATTGAAATATTTTGTCTGAGCTGACGCTAAGTCCAGACATGAGGGGAGTTGCCTTGAATCCAACCGATGTTGTGCAAAAAATAATTGTAATCCTTCGAAAAGAATTCCCGGTCCTTCAGGATATCGATCTGAAGCCAGGAACGGCTCTGCTTTCGAGTGGACTCCTCGATTCGTTCGCGATGGTTACACTCCTGGCGAGTCTTGAGCAGGACTACGCTATAAACGTCGATGCCGATACTCTCGATGTCATGTTATTTGAAACGCCCGAGAGTATTGCGAGCATCGTGCTCGATCCGAAATATCACAGTAAGGCATGAGGTCTTTGGTCGATGTCTGTAGCCTCCTTACCGTATAGTCGACGCCTTGCGTTCACGGAACGAATGTATCTGGCCGGCCTGCATCCAAGTGGGGGTGGCTTGATGGTGCAGTTTGCGTTTCATGGGCGCGGACACCTGACTCAGGGTGTGGTCGAGCAAGCCGTGGCTCGCGCAGCGATCGTTCATCCTGGTGCGCGGCTTGTCCTCAAAGGCCATTTGGGTTTTAGTCGATGGATTGCGAATGAACAAGGTCCGCCTGTGAGGGAAATCCTATTTAACAGGGCTGAGACGCTTCCTGTTTCTGAGCAACGATTTCTCGATCCGCGTAAAGGCCCAACCCTTGAAGTCCTATGGGCGCAAGGCGAGGAGAGCCGCATCGTGTTTCGATGTTTGCACAGTGTCATGGACGGAGCTGGGCTTTTATGTTTTGCGGAAGATGTCTTTCGCGCCTTTCGCGAGGAAGAGCCTAAAGGGATAAATAATGCTTGGTCCGACTCGGAATATCTCATTGATACGGTAGGGAAACGATTTCGGCCCAATATGCCTTGGGATAGCCCTTCAGTTTTTGAGCAACCCAATTTGCCGTCGTCATCGAATCACGCTGTTCGCATTCGTCACGTCGCACAGCGCCCTATAACAAACTTTTTGGCGAAGGTCGCGGTTGCGCTGACGAGGAAATTCGGTGAAGGCAAAAATCTACGGTTTATGATTCCAACCGATGTGCGAAACTATCGCCGGGAAATTCGTTCGACAGCGAATCTGAGCTATCCCCTTTTTTTCGACGTCAATGCCGAAACGACTATACCCGACTTACAAAAGACCATATTTCGAAAACTCGTCAATAAAGATTTGCTATGGCTTGATCCGTTGGAGTTGAAAGGCCGTTGGATTCCATTGTTTCTACTTAGATGGATCATTCAACTTTTGTATCTCTTTCAAAGACGATCGGGAAAGAGTCTGTGGTCGTTTTTTATCAGCCACATCCAATTTCCCATGACGAAGATATTCATCGCACCGGTTTTTGAAACAGAAGGAATAGAATATATCCCCGCTCAGGAATTTAAATTTGGGACTCTCTCGATCACCTCAACGACTTTCGGTAACGTTCAGGATGTGGTGGTTTTTGCCCCTGAGAATTGGGCAAGTCGCGAGGATCTGCAAAAGATAGCAGACGGCATAAAGGAAGTTTTTTCAGCGGAGTGAAAATCTAATCAACGAACACTCTCGATTTTGGCCGCCGTCTTGCAAACACTCTTCATCCGAGTCCCTTGGGATTTGAAACCAACACTTGATGGAGTATGTGTTATGAAACAGTTTATCAAAGCCGGTGTTTGCGCGAGCATTCTTAGTATGACCGCGGCGTTCGCCGTTACTGCACAGGCAGCAGCAACGGTAGTCGAGACTCAAGACCAAATCTGTTTACGTGATTTCAATCCGTGGGGAAAAGCTAGCGCCTGTCAATGTCCCGAAGAATCGAATTATGATGAACGTATCGGATTATGCTTGAGTGGTTCGATGGAGAACGTTCAGACCCAAGGGCAAGTGGCTCTACCCGTGAGTGCGATAGGCGGAGAGACAACCGGCGTACTGTTTCAATCGAGTGAATTAGGCGAATACGAACTCGTACTTCCACTCCAGTTGAAGAGTCGATTGGAACAAGGGAATTTTGAAGGCGTAGATTTTCTCTTAGAAGGTGATTTTCTTACCCTGCAAGGTGTTGAGACGGGCGATCGACCTACGATTATTGTCAATTCGTTGACGCCGATCACCAACTTCGACCAATAGATTTTTTATAAGAATTATACAGCCGAGATCAAAGCGGGCCGGTCAAACCTGTCCGCTTTCTTCGTATTCAAGTTGCGTATTGCTTCTTTATCCTCTCAGTATTCCTTATCTTTCATAAGAAGTTTGGTAAAAAGCCCAAAGTAAGAAATTAAGGTGAAGTGAAAAAATACCCGAGGAGCCTTCGTTAGAAATTCTGGAGGCTTTTTATGTTTTTGAACACTCTCGTCACACTTGCTTTCGGTGCAATGATTGTCGCTTGCGGCACACAAAATGTTGCCGATGATTATTTGAAAAAAGGTGCTGCGCAAACAGCCGCTGATGCGACGCCTTCGACGCAGGCCGATCCACAAGATGATACCAATACTGAACCTAAGACTGAACCTAAGACTGATGAGACCCCACCAACCGATACGGGTATGGACACGGGAACTGTAATGCCTGCGGCTGGAGATTTAACCAAAGGCAACGCTCTGCTGCAAGACTGTGCAGCTTGCCATAATTCAAGTGGTCTTGCCAAAAGCGTAACTCTGAATGCTGCTGCGATCGCTCGATTGGACACCGCTTTCACAGGAAAACAAGCCGCTTTGCATGCGGTGCTTTCCGAATCATTCGAACAACCGGGTCGCGCCGATCTTGAAGCCGCTTTGAAAGCGGTCAAATAATATCTTACTGAAGATAAAAACCGGTCGTCTCTTAGGAGGGGGCCGGTTTTTCGGCTTTCGCCATCTGCTTGATCGCGTGGCCAAGTTTCTCGCAGTCTAATGTGACTCGATTGGCGAATGTTTGACCCTCGTCTAGCTTTTGTTCCACTTCAGTGATGTGCCAATCAAAGTCGATTTCTTCCTTGGACTCAGAAAAGTTTGGGCGAAGAAGATCCAGTGAATCCGCAAGAGGTGTCAGGTGAATTTTCAACTGATTCACAGAATCCTCACCAAATCCTTTTAAATCCAGAGTCAAACGTAGCGAAATCAGAACAGCTCCGGCTCGGGTCAGATGATCCTCAGGATAGGCGCTGATAAATTCGTCGCAAGGAAAACAGCGAAAATTACCTATGCCGGTTCGCCTTCGGATAGTCGATTCAAGCTCGCGAGTGTAGCTATCGGCAAACGTCTTGAGCGCGGAGAATCTATCCTTGATACTCATTTCCTCTTATCTCGCATCTTCATGGATGTTTCGTTATCGATCAAGACTTTGCGAATCGCAAACTCACCTTTAAGTCCCCGCGCCGTCCAGCGCAGAGCATTGATAACAAGTTTATTTTTTGCAACCTCATCAAGAGTTTTCGTATTCGGATCAGCAAGCACCCGCGAATGAAAAGCGGCCTGCAGCACTTCGAAGTTTGGGATGAGTTCGGCTAATACTTCGAGATTGCACTTAGAAAATTCGTCAAGACCACCGACTTTCAATTGTCTGAGATCATTGAAACCAACCTTGCTTCCCAGAGCATTTACTCGGGAAATATCTGGACGAATACCCTCGCGTTCGTCCTCCATTGCTAGCGGAATCGCGACGATGCCCATGTGCTCATCCATCGTTTCGTTTGCCACGCGGTCGGCCTCAGCATTTTCGGCGCGCGGTATCCATTGGATCGTCCAACGCGATAATGACTTCAATTCAGCGTGAACTTGAGCGAGAAGTTCGCTCATCGCGGGGCTTTTGGCTTTCCATTCCCCTAAAACCTGACTTACGACGAGCTGGCTGTCACCGAGAAAACGAACATTTTCGAAACCTTGTTCACGCGCGAGCCGTGCAGCCAGGATGAGTCCGCGATACTCAGCCTC
This sequence comes from Bdellovibrionota bacterium, assembly GCA_040385935.1. Taxonomy (GTDB): domain Bacteria; phylum Bdellovibrionota_B; class Oligoflexia; order Oligoflexales; family Oligoflexaceae; genus Oligoflexus. The sequence goes on along the minus strand of JAZKGL010000433.1, from coordinate 5,930 downwards.
GTTATTCGTTGCATGCGGCATAAACAGACTCTTTTGAAGACCACCCTTTGCCACTGTGAAGGCCGCGCTGGACGCGGGTCCTGGATTGCCCCTGGAACCGCCATCAAAATAGATCGTCACGACTTCACTCATCCTTACCACCTTCGTGTTAGACCATGCATGTTGGTCTGTCTCTGCCTGACTTTACAGTAACTTAATTTTTTCAGCGAATCGAAGGCCAAAACTCTTGCTCGTTTGGTTCGTCTGTATTTGTTAGTATCAAGCGGTTTTTAAAGCGTTTATGTTTTTAACGCTGGACGAGTGGAACACTTGTCCACTAAGTTGGGCTGTCGAAAAGTAGAAGTTCAACTCCGACAAGATGTTGGTCAGTGAACGACCGTTACAAAAACTTAGGATGAAGGTGATCGCCTTGAAACGAAAACTACTCTTGCCTGATGCCAAAATCGGGATCATCAATCGCGGTGAAGCGGCAGTCCGTTTTATCCGTGGAGCGAAAGAGTTTAATGCTCTGCATGGAACCACTTTTACAACGGTCGCGTTTTATACTGATGTTGAATCCGATGCCTTATTTGTTAAAGAAGCGGATCAGGCCTATGCCTTGTCCTCATTTCCTGAGTTCGCCGGCACGACAGGCAGCCCTTATCTCAATATGAATCTTCTTATCAATGCTCTCCTCACCAACGGCTGTACAGGCGTGTGGGTTGGCTGGGGATTTGTCGCGGAAAACGCCGAGTTTGCCGCGTTACTCGAAAAGAACGGACTTGTTCTGCTAGGACCGACATCCAAAGCCATGGATGATCTCGGCGACAAAATCAAAGCCAAGGAAATTGCCGATAAATCCAAAGTTCCAACCTGTCCTTGGAGCGGCGGTTTTCTCGAAAACGTCGAACACGCTTCGCGCATGGCGGAAAAGATCGGGTATCCGGTCATTCTAAAATCCGCAAACGGCGGCGGTGGCCGAGGTATTCGAAAAGTATTCACGCCGGATCAGATGGAGGCTCAGTTTCGATCGGTTTCTGACGAGATTTTTCGCTTTTTCGGTAATCGCGTAATCTTTATGGAAGCGCTCGTCGTTCGCGGCCGTCACCTTGAGGTTCAGTGTCTCGCGGATTCGCATGGCAACGTTCACACCTTCGGCGTGCGCGATTGCTCGGTGCAGCGTAACAACCAAAAAATTATTGAAGAAACACCTCCGGCTCATCTCGCTCCCGAGAAGATGAAAGATGTCGAAGCTTCGGCAGCGCGTCTCCTGACAGCGGCGGGTTATCACAGCGCAGGTACGGTCGAATATCTCTACGACATCGATCGTAAAGAAGCTTATTTCATGGAGGTCAATACACGCCTTCAGGTCGAGCACCCCATCACCGAAGAACTCTTTCAGGTGGATTTCATTCATCTGCAGCTTCGTGTAGCGATGGGTGAAGTGCTGAGCGATATTCCGAAAATACCGCGCGGTCATGTGATCGAGGTCAGGCTGAACGCCGAAGACCCGGATCAAAAATTTGCGCCCACACCTGGCCGTATCAATCGCTATTTGCCACCTTTGTTACCGGGTATTCGTATCGATTCTGGTTTCGAATGGGGCAGCCGAATTCCTGGCGACTTCGATTCCATGGTTGCGAAGATTATCGCGAGTGGACCCACACGCGCGTCCGCTGTAGCCAAGCTTCGTCGGGCTCTCAGTGAGCTGCAGATCGAGATTGAAAATGGAACGACCAACCAAGGCTTCCTGCTCGAATTGCTTTCGTCTAAAGCTGTGCAAGACGGTGGTGTGCTCACCGACTTTGTTGAAGGGTTTTTGGAAAGTCCCGAACGCAAAGGCGTAAAAAGCAATTGGGACATCGCGGTTTTAGCGTCGGCGGTTTATCAGTATCAGCAAAAGTATAAAAACGAATTTGAAAACTTTACGGAGAAAGTTCGTCGTTATAGTTCGCCTCGCCAGATGCCAGATCTCGATATGACGATGAAACTCAATCTGGAAGGCAACACGTATCAGCTGGACGTCCATGCGGTTGGTGGTCCCGTCTATCATGTTCGTGTGAATGAGCAGCTTGTGGTCGTTGAATACGTCGCCTGGGGCAATGAGATTATCGTTCAAGCCGCGGGTCGTAAGTACCAGATGCAGATCGTGCCGCGTGCGAATGCGCTGCAGTGCGAAGTCGAAGGCATTCCTTACAACCTTCCCTTCGATACGGGCGGAATGATCACAGCGCCTTCGCCGAGCGTTGTCCTCACCGTGAATTCGGAAGAAGGTCAGAAGATCAAGAAGGGTGAACTTCTTTTAACCCTTGAAGCAATGAAAATGGAAATGGCCGTCACCGCGCCCGAAGACGGAACGGTGATGCGCATCAATGTCAAAGCTGGTGAACAGGTATCGGCCGGTCAGGCCCTCGTCGATTTTGAAACGGAAAGTCAGGCTAAGGGTAAAGAAGGCGGAAGCAAACTTCAATCCAAGGTCATAGATTTCTCAAGTTTGATCGTCTCAGAAAAAGCGCGAAATCCAGCGGCTTTGCAAGAGAACTGGGAAGTCCTCGCGCGCAATTATGTGGGTGCTTTCACAGGCTTTGATTATGCAAAGCCTGCGGCCAATCTCTTGCACAAACTCGATACCTTTGTTCAAGCTCACCCTGAGTTTAAGAAGCTAACGGCTGAACTTGTCGTTAAGGCCTGTACGGCTTTCATCTCAGTGCAAAAGCTTTTCCAAGGCCGTGGCGAATCCGATACCACGCAGACGACTGATGCGCATGAGTACCTCATGCATTACCTCCTTCGTCGGGATGATAGAGAGAAGGGCTTGCCGGCTTGGTTCCTCGATCAATTAAAGGAAGCGATCAAGCTCTTTGCTTGGGCTGATCAGTCGAGTCATGAGTCGACGACTCGCGCTTTGTTTCATCTCTATAAGGCTAGCGCGTCGACACGCGTCAATGCCGATCTTTTGCGACAAAGTCTACTCTATCTGCAGACACTCTACCCAGCTGCACAGGACTTCACCGAACCGGCTGCCTTTACCGCTCTACTTGATCAGCTCATTCAGGTTGCACCAGCAGGTTCAACTCTCATGGATGCTGCCGTCTTCGCTCGATATGATCTCGTTGATCGACTCCTGCAGGACGACCTGCAAATCGAACGTCAATCCCAGCTCGCCGAGATCTTGACGCCGATGATTACATCGGGCGCGAAAGACTCCAAAGCTTTGCAGGAGGTGATTGATTCGGGTCATCAGCTCGTGACTTATCTCGTCTCGCTCTACGATCGCAAATCGCCTCAGGCTAAAGCCATCTTGGAAATCATGGCCCGACGCTTTAACCGCGATCGCAAGTTTACCGACGGCAAGTTGATTGAGCACGAAGGCAATCTTGTTTATCAAATTCGATCAACGCAAAATGGTCAATCGATCCGCAGCCTCGTGACGATACTCACCGAAGCTGAATATTTTGAATCGGGCGCCTGGCTCAAAACGCTCGTGAAAAAAAGTGCGGACAATGAGTATCTGGAATGTTTGGTTTACGTTCGTCGCGGCCAGCACACCATCGATACCGTGTTCCTTGACTACGCGGCGAAGAACCCGCTTGATCTCGACCTCTACTCGCTCGGCATAGTTAGCCCTGAGAGTTATGTCTATCACGCTTTTCATCACAGCGAAGGCAAGTGGCAAGAAAACAAACGTCGCCAAGGTTTCAGTCCCCTTCGTTTCCGTGAGCTACGGATCGAGCGACTCGAAAACTTCAATCTCGAACTCCTCTACAACAGCCGTCATGTCCACGTTGTAAAACTCGAGGCGAAGACCAATGCCAAGGATCAACGACTCTTTGCGTTTGTCGAAATTCCCGAGCCTAATTTTGAATTTAATGAAGCTGGCGAGATTGAGGCGATCAGCCAGTTTGAGTTTAGTATTCAAGAAGCCGCGAAAGTCATTCGTGAGCAGCAGGCTCGTCACAAGCGTAGTTATTTCTGGAACCGTATCGTCGCTCATCTCGGTCACGCCCACCCTCTTCGTATCGAGCAGGTTGGACAGTATCCGGAGCGTTTGATTCCGCTTATTCAAGGTCTTGGTCTAGAAAAGCTGGTGCTCTATACCCGCGTCCTTACCAAATCCAATAAGGCCGTGGATACCGAAGTTCTGGTCGAAGATCTGAGCACTCACTACACCGTGCGCGGTCGTCAGCCTTCGCCGCAGCTCCTCGCGCCTCTTGATCCTTACACGAGTAAAGTGGTGAATGCGCTTCGCTTGAAGAGCCCCTACCCGTATGAAGTCGTCGGAATGTTGACCAAAGCGGATAATAAACGCTTTCCGAAAGGACGCTTTGTTGAATTCGATGTGACAGTCAACGCCGAAGGTCAGCAGACGACAATCAGTGTCGAAGGACGCGCACCGGGACTCAACACTTCAAATGTGGTCTTTGGCCGTATTACGAACGAAACCGATGATGGGCAAATCTACGACCGCGTGCTCGTGCTCGGCGATCCCACACGCGATCTAGGTTCACTGGCTGAGGGGGAATGTCGCCGCGTGATGGCAGCCCTGGATATGGCGGAGGCCGAAGGTATTCCGATGGAATGGGTACCGATTTCCTCCGGGGCCGCCATTGATATGAATACAGGAACTGAGAACTTAGACTGGACCGCGCGTGTTCTTCGCCGCCTGATTGAATATACGCAAGCCGGTGGTGAAGTGAATATCATCGTAGCCGGTGTGAACGTCGGTGCGCAGGCTTATTGGAATGCCGAAGCCACTATGCTTATGCATACCAAAGGCATACTGATCATGACGGACAACGGTGCGATGGTTCTGACCGGAAAACGAGCGCTCGATTTCTCCGGATCAGTTTCGGCGGAAGATAACATAGGCATCGGCGGTGTCGAAGGCATCATGGGACCAAACGGTCAGGCGCAGTTCCGTGCGAAGGATTTGTCAGAAGCGTACTCGCTCCTTTTTAGACACTACCGGTTCACTTCGGTCTCCAAACTTCGTCCTTATGGAACCAAACTCGTTACGCATGATCCCCTTGATCGTGATGTCTCGAGTTTTCCTTATCACGATAAACTCAATCAGGGTTTCACCTCGATCGGCGACATCCTCGGCCGTTCGAATGCCGAGCGCAAAAAGCCCTTCGATATGAGACAAGTTATGCAGGCGGTCAGGGATCAGGATGCGGACTGCCTTGAACGCTGGCAGGTCATGCGTGATGCCGAGACAGCGATCGTCTGGGAGACCACAGTCTGTGGATTCCCCGTTGGTCTCATCGGCATTGAATCGCGTACAGTGAAACGTATCGGCGAAATCCCGAATGATGGGCCTGATACCTGGACTGGAGGAACCCTTTATCCTCAATCGTCGAAAAAAGTGGCACGAGCGATCAATGCCTACTCCAACACGATGCCCGTCGTGGTCCTCGCCAACCTTTCGGGTTTTGACGGATCACCGGAATCTCTTCGTCGCCTCCAACTCGAGTACGGTGCTGAAATCGGTCGGGCTGCGGTCAATTTCAAAGGTCCCCTCGTCTTTATCGTCGTTTCGCGTTATCACGGTGGCGCCTACGTTGTTTTCTCGAAGACGCTCAATCCTAACATGCGCTCAGTGGCTCTCGAAGCGACCTATGCCTCGGTTATCGGCGGCGCGCCTGCGGCAGCTGTTGTCTTCCCAAGGCAGGTTCTGAAGAACACATTTGCTGATCCTCAGCTCATCGAAGCTCAGGCTAAGTTGAAAAAAGGCCAAATGACCAAGGCGCAGTATGATGATCTTTACCAAACGATACACCTAGAGCAGCAGGCGAAGGTTGCGACCGAGTTTGAGAAGATTCATACTGTAGAACGAGCCTTAAAAGTGGGTTCAATCGATGCTATCATCAGTGCCGGCACGCTCAGAGCTTTCATAGGCAGCGAGCTTGAATTCGGCGTGAAGAAGTTCACTGGCCGGAAATAAACTTCGG
>JAZKGL010000432.1:0-3003 GCA_040385935.1 Bdellovibrionota bacterium | reverse complement strand
TGTGGCCTAACGCTCCACTCTTTGAAGCGGATGAGTTTATCCATGTTCCAGTGTCGGGCGATGACCAAGTCGAATTAGCCGTAAATAACCCTAAAGGTGAGGCGAAAGCCAATATCTTTATGATGCATGGACTCGGTGGGGATGCGCAGTCATCTTATAAACTTCGTATCACGCGAAAGCTCCTCCCCGATGGCTATCGCATGCTCCGTCTTAACCATCGCGGAAATGGCAGCAAAGTGTTGGCAGCCAAGGGTATTTATCACTCGGGTTCCACCCAAGACGTGCTTGCGGTAATACGAGAAATAGTCAAGCGCTGGCCTGATACTCCGCTGCTCCTCGTCGGCTTTTCACTTTCCGGAACCATACTTCTTAATCTTTTGTCGTGGCATGCGGATGAGATCGAGAAAATCCCGGAAATTAAAGGGGCTTTGAGCGTTTGCTCGCCGCTTGATCTGCATCGCTCCACCATTGCGGTTGCATCAAGACGCAACAAACACATCGATCTTTTCTTCGCACGCACCCTTATCGATCAACTGCGCAAACGAAAGTTGATCAGCGATGACGACATCAAAACCAAATTTCAAAAGCCAACTCTAAGAAAAGTGGATGAGTATGTGGTTGCGCCTTTGGGAGGTTTTCGCGATGCGTCGGACTACTATGACGTCTGCTCACCGATCAAGGGTTTAACGAAAATTCGATTGCCTACGCTCATCCTCACCGCGGCTGACGATCCCATAGTGCCGCCCGAGGGCATACTGGAAGCGCCGCGCTCGGCAGCCGTAACGGTCCGAATGGAGCGGTCAGGCGGGCACATGGGTTTTCTCGGTCGAAATTTGACACCCCATAAAGACTATCGATGGCTTGATCACTTCGTCCAAACTTGGGCAAATCATACGTTAATTGAAGTGTTAAAGAAGATGGTCTGAGGCCCTAAACCTTTCGCCACGGCTCTGCCATCGTGTTTGCAAGTCTTTCGGAAATAGATTAGAAGGTTAAGCACCAAATACGGGTGTCATTCACAAAGGCAGTGGGACAAGGACATGCAAGAATCGAATGCGTTGCTCGAAGTGCGCAATCTGCAGACTGCATTCAATACCGAGTCAGGCCAAATACGCGCTCTTGATGGCGTGAGTTTTACTGTTGAGCGTGGCAAAACGCTGGCGGTCGTGGGTGAATCTGGTTGTGGAAAATCTGTAACGGCCATGTCGATCATGGGTCTTGTGCAGGATGCGAATGGGTTTATCGAAGGTGGCGAGATCATCTTTGAAAACCAAAATATCGCTTCGCTTAGCAAAGATAAGATGCAGAAGATTCGTGGCAACCGTATCTCGATGATCTTCCAAGAGCCGATGACAGCGCTCAATCCCGTCTACACAATTGGCCAACAAATCGCCGAAGTCTTTCGCAATCATCGCGGCATGAATCGACGTCAGGCAATGGCCGAAGCCCTGCGTATGCTCAAGCTCGTTCATATCCCTGATCCTGAGAAGCGCCTGCATGAATTCCCCTTTCAAATGTCGGGCGGCATGCGGCAGCGCGTGATGATCGCGATGGCGTTAGCCTGCGAACCAGGACTGCTCATCGCCGACGAGCCCACGACTGCGCTCGATGTGACGATTCAAGCTCAGATATTAAGACTGATGAAAGACCTTCAGCGCGAGAAACACACAGCGATTATTTTTATCACGCATGATCTTGGAATCGTTGCGGAGATGGCTGATCACGTGGTGGTTATGTATGCGGGTAAGGCGGTCGAATACGGAAATGTCTTTGATATCTTTGAACGCCCTAAACATCCTTACACCAAGGGCCTCTTGAATTCGATACCTTCGCGCACGCTGACGAAAGCGCATCGACTCAATACGATTGATGGCACAGTTCCGAGTCTTCGAAATCTTCCTACCGGATGCCGATTCCATACGCGTTGTCCTCTGGCCGCAGGCCGCTGCTTTGAAGTTCACCCACCTTTGGAAACGTTTGAAAGCGGTCACAAGGTTGCTTGCTATCACGCGGATAAGGTTTGATGATGAGCCCACTTCTTTCCGTTAAAAATCTCAATATGCATTTTCCTATTCGTGGCGGGTTATTAAAACGCCAGACGGGGAGCGTTTTCGCAGTCAATGATATTTCCTTTGATTTGCGCGCGGGCGAAACCTTCGGCGTTGTCGGGGAATCGGGCTGCGGAAAGTCGACTTTAGGTCGAACCATCGTTAGGCTCTATACGCCGACCTCTGGTCACGTTATGTTTAAAGGCCATGACATTGCGCACCTAAAGAAGAAGGCGCTAAAAGATTTTCGTCGCCGCATTCAAATGATCTTTCAAGATCCTTATGCGTCTCTCAATCCACGCATGACGATCGCTAGCATACTCGAAGAACCTTATAAGCTTCATGACATCGGAACACCGGCCGAACGTAAGGAAAAGGTCAAAGAACTTTTGACTCTGGTCGGTTTGCGGGCAACGGATATCCATCGCTTTCCGCACGAGTTCTCCGGTGGTCAAAGACAAAGAATCGGAATTGCCCGCGCTTTGGCTTTGCATCCCGAATTGATCGTTTGCGACGAAGCGGTATCGGCGCTTGATGTCTCGATTCAATCGCAGATTTTAAATCTGTTGATCGACCTTCAACGCAAGCTTGGTTTGACTTATATATTCATTTCGCACGATCTCAACGTCGTTCGTTATATTTCCGATCGCGTGGCTGTTATGTATCTTGGCCGCATGATGGAACTCGCTCCCTCTGATGAAATCTATCGCGCGCCGGCTCATCCCTATACAAAAGCGCTTATGGCTGCCGCTCCCGTTGCCGATCCTCGGCGAGCTACGGTGGTGGCCATGCTCGAAGGCGATGTTCCGAGTCCGAGCCGGCCACCTTCAGGTTGTCCGTTTCACACGCGCTGCCCGTTTGTTCAGGATCTTTGCCGGCAAGAACTTCCGCCGCTGAGAACCTTTGAAGGCGACGAAAACCATCTGGTCGCCTGTCACTTTGCAGAAAAACTCAC
>JAZKGL010000431.1:0-9048 GCA_040385935.1 Bdellovibrionota bacterium | reverse complement strand
TCAATCTCAATGCAGGAGTTTTTTGAATGGTGAATCTAGGCGCAGCCCGCATCTTTGCATTTGGTCTCCTCTTTTCGGCAACGGCCGTCGTGGCCGCAGAAGATCCCAAAGTGATATTAGAAGAAGCCGATCGCGCCCGGGGTGGTGTGAAGTCTGGCGTGTCCTGGAAGGTGAAGCTCGACTCTACGGAAGATGGCGACACGACTTCAACGACTTATAAAGTACGCGGTATGGGCAACAATGCGCATGTCGAGACCCTCGAACCTGCACGTAGCAAAGGCGAGATCTACCTCTTCAATGACCGCACGATTTGGTTCTATAAGCCTTCCCTCAAAAAGCCTGTTGCCATCTCCGCTCGCCAAAAGCTTTCGGGTCAGGCTGCCAACGGTGATATCGCGAGCACCAACTACGCGCGTGATTATGAAGGTAAGATCGTCGGTGAAGAAAAGGTGGGGGGTGAAGACTGTTGGGTCCTCGACTTGAAGTCGACCGCTGACAACACCACCTATGATGCAATCAAATACTGGGTCTCAAAGTCAAAGAAACTTGGTTTGAAAGCGGAGTTTTTAAGTCTTCAAGGCAAAGTACTCAAAACGGCCGAATTTAAGTACGCGAACTCACTGAAGTTCAAAGGGAAAAAATTTGAATTTGTGTCAGAAGCCAAGCTTTCTGATGGAAATAACAAGAAAAACTTTTCGGTTATGACATACTCGGCGCCTGCGACCGAGGACGTGCCGGCTTCGCTTTTCAACGTGAATAATTTACTACGCTAAGCCTCTGGTAAGACCCCGCGACAACGGGGTCTTTTCTCCCCGCCGCAGATTTAAACCCATTTAGATTACATGAATCTGCCAGCCCGCCGATGAATGACTCAGGCATACTTAAGCTTTCGAGCTTAAAACTGATTTTCTTACGGTTGGTAAGTGTAGACGTGAAACCATCCAAGTTTTCAAAATTTCACTATGGCTTCCTCGCCCTGATTCTTCTTGGGATCGGGTATTTGTCGTTTACTGGTATAACGGCGATTATCGATGCAGCCAACCAAAGAACCAAGTCTCGCCAAATCGTCTCAGCCCTCGATCAGCTCCACACTGCGATCGTAAGTGCGGAGACGGGGCAACGTGGTTTTCTTCTGACGGGCAATGAGGACTATCTAGTCCCGTACAACCAATCTTTGGAGCCGATCGAACATGCTCTGAGCGCATTAAAAACTTACTACCACGGCGATGTAACCGCACTCACTGATCTATCCTCGCTTCGGCAGGCTGTCGACGATAAGCTTCAAGAAATTCTTCAGACGATAAATCTTGCAAAAAGTGGCAAACGCACTCAAGCCATTGGAGTGGTCGAGACCAACCTCGGCGCTCAGAAAATGGCCGAGGTCAATCACTTCCTCGTCGATCGTCTTCAGGCTGAGGAAGAAACGCGTGCGAAGCAGCGCGCCGACCATATGGATCAAACCCTATCGAACATGATTCTACGGATTACCGGAGGGAGTTTCCTCGCGATCTTTATTATAGGTTTCGTCGCCTATTTCTTGAAAATCGAATTAAAGGATCGGCAGAAGATAGAAGCGATGCTTAAGACCGAGCAGCAGCGTCTCTCGGATATCATCACCACCCAAGTGAATATCGCGATGGCGGGCCTTGAGGTTGAGAAGGTTATGAACGTGATCGTCGGGCAGACTCTCACGATTACGGGCGGTAACGGAGCTGTGATCGAGATCCTGGAAGGCGATCGCATGAACTACCGTGCGGCCAGCGGAACTTTGAAGAGTCGCATAGGGTTTAGCGTCGCTATTGAAGGTAGTCTCTCGGGACTTTGTCTTTCGAGTGGGGATTTGCTTCGTTGTGATGATGCGGAAACCGACGATCGCGTTGACCGAAATGCTTGCCAAACACTCAATATTCGTTCGATGCTCGTCGTTCCTTTGCGTTTCGAGAACAAATCCTTCGGAGTGTTGAAAACCGTTTCTGAGAAACCGTTTGCCTTTAGTCCCCGCGACCTTGAAACCATGCACCTCATAGCTGGCCTTTTGTCTTCAGCTTTGGCCTACGCAAGTCAGTTCGAAGCAACTATAGAGGCCGAAAAAAAGGCTATAGAAGCTTCCAAACTCAAATCGGAATTTTTGGCCAACATGTCCCACGAGATAAGAACACCGATCAATGGCATCATCGGTATGAGTCATCTCCTTGAGGATACCGAACTCAATAATCTGCAGAAAGATTTTACGACGAACATTATGCGTTCGGCCGATGCCCTTCTCACAGTTATCAATGACATTCTCGATTTTTCGAAGATCGAAGCGGGTAAGCTCGAAGTCGAGCGTATCGACTTTGATCTCGATCAGCTCATCTCGGATATCGGTAAGATGATTTCGCTGGGCGCTCGTGACAAAGGATTGGAATTTAAGCTTGAGAGTCCGGGCAACTGGCAAAGATTGTTTAAGAGCGATCAAGGACGGCTTCGACAGATTCTGCTCAATCTTCTAAGCAATGCGGTGAAATTCACCCAAAAAGGGAGTGTTACCCTCCGTGTGCTTTCGCTTCACAGCGAGACAACCCACTCACGCTTGCGTTTTGAAATTCAGGACTCGGGCATTGGGATACCAAAACGCGTGGAAAATAGATTGTTTCAGGCGTTTTCTCAGGCGGATGCTTCAACCACAAGACGATTTGGGGGTACAGGCCTAGGGCTAACCATCAGCCGTCAGCTTGTGGAGCTACTCGGTGGATCGATCGGGTATAGTTCTAAGGAGGGCAAAGGCTCGACTTTCTGGTTCGAACTAACTTTGGATCATGGTGCTGATTATGTAAGGCCGAAGCGCGAGTCCCTCTTTGAAATGCCAAATCTTGGAAATGCTAGTAGACGCATCCTCGTGGCTGAAGATCACTTTGTGAACCAAAAGGTGATCAGCGGATATCTGGCGAAAATGGGTTATCCGGCTGAGGTTGTTGGAAACGGAGCACTCGCGATTGAAGCGCTCAAAAGACAGCACTATGATATCGTTCTAATGGACTGTCAGATGCCTGAGCTGGATGGTTATCAGGCGACAGAGATGATTCGTGCCTCCCATGCTCCGTATCGCGACGTACCTATAGTCGCGATGACGGCCAACGCTATCAAGGGCGATAAAGAACGTTGCCTCGAAGTCGGGATGAACGACTATATCTCTAAGCCGCTTAAAGTGCGTGAGCTAGTTGAAATGCTCAATCGATGGCTACCGGACAAACCCACGCTGTCGGGTGTCCCTCGCGATGCGATCGTCGATCATGAGACGCTAATTCAGCTCTGCGACCTTCCCGGTAGTCAAACGGCGACGCTCGTGGAAGAACTCATTGATGGCTTTACGAAGCTCGTACCTGAACGAATCCTTCGCGTGAAGAACGCCTTTATCTCAGGTGAGATCAATGCAATTGCCTTTGAAGCTCATGCGCTAAAGGGTGCATCCGGTACGCTAGGTCTTAAAAGACTCTACACCTTGTGTGACGAAATGGAAGCCGAGGCGCGAAAAGAAGCGCGCGAAAGGCTTGCGCCTCTCGTCGAGCGGCTTGAAAACGAGTATCAACTCGGTAAGATGGTCCTAGGGGAATTTAAAGAACAAAGACTTCGCGGCAAGGCGGGATAATATATGTCAGGTTTAATTCTAGTCGCAGAAGATGAGGGGCTCAGTCAAAGACTGGTCTCGGCTGTCATTCAATACTGTGGTTATGAAGCGAAGATGACTGAAAACGGCCAGGAGCTACTCGATGCGCTCCGGAGCGGACTCATACCTGATTTGATTCTGCTCGATCTTGAAATGCCTGTGATGGGAGGCATAGATGTGCTCAAGGCGATTCATGCTGTGCCGGCCGATGATCGCTGTCCGATCGTTGTCTTTACGGCAAATAATAATGTCGCCACTGTTCGCGAGGCAGTCTCACTGGGAGCGGACGATTTTATCGTAAAGCCGTTTAAAACAGCTGAGCTTGCTCAACGAATCAAGGATTTAACTTTTGAAACGACGGAGTCGGAACTTAAAGCTCTTCTGCATAATCTTCATCTTGCCGATGTTCGATTGCTCGATTCGCCGAGTTTGAAAAAGAAGGTTGGCACTCTTCACGATGTTTATCCACTACCAAATGTGGATAAAGACAAGCGCATGTGCATTGCGCTGCCGAAGGGCTTAAACCCTCAGACCCTGGCGCGATCAGGTCTTCGTGAGTTGAGGGGCAAAGTCATGGTTTTCCGCGAATGTGGCTCGGGTTGGAAGAAGATCTGGCCACGATCAGGGCGCGCTCTCGGGAACGGTCAAGTTGCCAGTTGATGGAATTGTTGAATGAGTAAGAGGGAACGTGTCGGTTCCCTCGCAGTCTAATAGGCCCTCTGACCATATCCCGCCCATCACGATTCGATTATTCACCGTCGATAAAACCCCAGTAGAAACTCCTTCAACTCCACCTGACCGAGTGCTGTGAAGCTCTTTGACAATCAGCTTGTCGGGTAAGCCGGACACTTGGATGAGCTGCGAGGCTGCGTGATACCGTTTGGAATCAAAGGAGTGAAGCAAAAGACTTATGAGCTTGCGATGCGAGCCTATAAGCAAGGTATCGCCCGCCCACTTTAAGTTGTCCGGCGCGGTGTAGAGTGGCCATTCACGTCTCCACTTCAAAGTCACTTCGCCTTTATCGTCGATGTCTAAATCGTAGTCGATCAGACTTCGTCCGGTAAGTGAGGCGAGATAGAGATGTTTTTTATCAGGGGAGATAGCAAGGCCATTGGGATAAAGAATGTCTTCGCGGGCAATTTGCGGCTTATCGCTTGTGCCGTTGTAATACCAGATTTTGCCAAGAGGGAGTCGAAAGGCTTTCTCGATCTCTTGCAATGGCCCTGCCGGATATCCAAAGTCCTGGCTTGCAAAGAAACTATCATCGGCCATGGCCACAATGCCATTGAGCTGCTGAATGCCTGCGAAAGGAATGGTCTTTATCCGCGTAAATGTTTGTTCGGCGGTCTTCCATTCGTAAATTTCCACGCGATCATCTTCGCCAGGTTTATGCACAACGACATGAACGTGGTAGCCAAGTTCAGAGGGATAAGAACTGATGCCGTGAGGATTGCCGTCGATGGCTTGAAGGAGGCGAGGCGAAGCACCTTCTGTATAGATGTAGATTCCAGGGACTACTTTGACTTTAGATATATCGTGTCGATCAAACGCTGAGATGAGAACGGTCCGTCCTTCGTCAACTGTGACGAGATCTTCAGCGCCTGTTATATTCTTGTGCAAAACGCAGCCTGGAAGGGGATGGTCAAAGACTGAACCGAGTTCGCCAGCATCGTAGAGTGTCTTGCCTGAAAAGAGCGTTAGCAAAAACAACGCGCACAATACGAGTACGACGAAACGAAGAGGGTGACTTTTTCTTTTCATGTAAACTCCCGAGTCTTCGTGAACAATTCCTCTTAAATCACGAAAAGTCAATCGACCCCAATCAATTGATATTGACAGAACGGGTCCTCAAGGTTGAACTAAAGTAACTGAACATTTACTTTTGTGCGTTCAGCCGGCCCGGGATTCTAGTCGTATAGTTTAATCCCTGGTAAGCTTGCTCATGAGATTGATGTCGCTAGTCAGCTGGTCAGAGAGGTAAGTGGGCGCCCCAAGGAGTGAGGCGAACACCACGCTCCTTCTTTTCATCTTGCTGCTTTTATTTACCTTTTTCCTTCACTCTCAAGTAATTCTAAGTTCCTTCCGACATTAATTTCTGATAATGACTGCTGGGCTATGAAAAGTCAGTCAGTCAATAGGAGTAAGGCATGAAGACCAGTCCTAAGACATCCCGTGGCCTTGGTGATAAAGACCAGCGCATTCTGGACGCCGCCAAACTTCTCTTTGGCCGGTTTGGGCTTAAGAAGACTTCCATTGAAGAGATCGCGCAACATGCGGGTTTGGGAAAGGGAACCGTCTATCTTTATTTCAAAAGTAAGGATGAAATCTTTTCCGTACTCGCGAATCGACTGACTGAGGAATATGAAACGCTCGTTGATGAGGCGATCGCAAAAGCACATTCACCGACTGAGAAGATACGCACTTTCATCGAAGTTCGTGTAGGCTATTGGGATAAAACATTTCGTCAGTTCGAGGCAACTACGGAGAGTATTCTTGAGGCAGAGGCCAGTCCGATAATCGATGAGATTCGAAAAAAGACGGAGTCTCGTCGGGTCCACTTGATTTCCGATATTTTGGAAGCGGGACTTAAGTCGGGGGAATTCTCTTTCGATAATTCACGTTTCACCGCACTTGCCATCTATCACATACTCGAATCCCTTGTTCGTCCTTGGAATATCGAAGTTGCTGACATGACGCCAGAGGACAAAATCGAGGCGACGATTTCTTTGCTGTTCAACGGAATTTTGAAGCGCCCTAAAGTGGGCCAGGCTTAAGGTTTAGGTACGTTCCTTGGAAAGGGCCGGTTGCATGCATTTTATCTCGAGTCTACTCTCGCTTTCGCTCCTCTCTCTACTGCTGACGGCAGGTGAGGGATACTCACAGGCTGAAGAGGCTACAGCACCTTCCGACAGCACACAGCTCAGTCCTCCCGCCCAGCCTGTTTTAGGCGCGCAAGGTCGTGAGTTGACTATCGACGAGGCGATTGCTCGTGCGATGGGGCGTTCTTACAATGTGGTTCGAGCTGAGAATGAGCGCGATGCTGCGCGCGAGTTGGCTCGAAGCAATCTTGCACTTGTTGGTCCTCGCGGGACGATTACCTACAACGAATTTCACTACGATGACACCCAAGTGATTCCTGCGGGAGCCTTTGGTCCTAATCCTGTGCTTCTGCGCGACGATACAACTAAAACGGGATCACTTATCGTCACTCAGCCGATTACGGGCCTTTACGGCTACATCGAGAACGCTCGTCGCTCCGGTGTGCAGGAAGATTTGTCGGAAGAGACTCTGCGCAAAGAAAGATCAAACGCGGGCTTTGCCGGTGCCGAAGCTTTCCTTCGCGCCTACAACGCTCAAGAGCAAGTGATTATTTCCGAGTCAGCGGTGGCTGCGGCTCAGTCTTCGGCCAATGATGCTACGGTTTCCAATCGCGTGGGCCGGATGAATAAAGCGGATTACCTTCGTCTTCAGGTGAATCTGTCTCAGGCGCAGAGTCGCCTTGCGCAAATGCGCGCCGAGCGAGTCGCAGCGATTGCAGCCCTTCGCCAAACGCTTCGTTTGCCGCCCGAAGATGTTTTTTATCTAAAACAAGATTTGCCTGAGCCTCAGATTTCTAGCCCTGCAATTGAAGCGGCAATCAATGAAGCCTTGGGACGTCGTCCCGATGTTAAGGAAGCGGCTTTACGTGCCGAAGTTGTGAGCTTTCAAAAACAAGCGGCCTATGCAGAATTTATCCCATCAGTCGAAGTTTTCGGTCAACTCGATCGTAACTTTGGCGAAGTCACAGGTCTGGGAAATCCAGAACGTGATGTACAGTACTGGGGTGTGAAGGCGAGTTGGACCTTCTGGAATAACGGTGCGTCAGTCTTCAAAACACGCGAAGCTTTTGCTTCGACCCGTGCCGCCGAGGCGGTAGCTGAGCAAACCAAGGATCTCGCCCGCGTGGATGTCATCGCAGCGGTGGAGAATCTTCAAGCGGCTCGCGAAGCGCTCAAGTTTGCTGAAGCAGGCGTTGCGCAGGCTGAGGAAGCTTACCGAATCGATAATATTCGTTTCAAAAGCGGATCGATTACGGCGACCGATCAGATTCTTTCCGAGTCGACAAAGTCGAATGTTCAGGGCCAGTTTGTGAACTCCCGAACTCAGCTTTTAGCCTCGTTTTTTAGACTGCAAAAAGCCTTGGGTCAAGATCAGCCGAAGCTTTAATCGCAATGCGAATGGAGATATGTTTCATGTCAGTATCGAAGATTTGTCTCGCGCTCCTTACGTCTTTGACTCTTCTCTCTGCCGCTTGCGAAAAGAAATCGGATAAGGTGGGTTTGCCGGAAGAAAAGGTTTTGCCTAAGGGGGCAGCCGAGGCCCCATCAGCGCCTGCTCAGCCAGCCGCACAAACCGCTGCTGCTCCTGAGGGCGCTGTGCCTTCGGATGGTGCTGTCGCTGTTCAGCCGACTCCTGCAGAAGGGGGCGCGGCACCGGCTGCTGCGGCTTCTGAAGGTGTTCAGGTCTCCTTTCCCGGGGCTGTGAGTTCTCAGCGTCGCTCGACGTTGTCGTTTCGCGTCGCTGGTTTTATTGAGACCATAAATCTGAAAGCCGGTGACTCGTGTAAGAAAGGGGCTGTGCTTGCAGCGCTCGACTCACGTGATTATCGTCTAGCGGTTGATATGGCGAAGTCGCAGCTCGATTTAGCCAAGGCCGCAGCCGATAACGCATCAGCTGAATTCAAACGGGAGAAGGAGCTTCAGGCGCAAAATGCGTCGAGCGGCACTAACTTTGATCGATTGAAGGCGCAGTTTGAGAACGCGTCAGCGAATCAAAAGCTCGCGGAGCTGAGATTGGTTCAAGCGCAGCAGGCTCTAGGTGATACACGACTTGTAGCGCCTTATGATTGTGTTATTTCAAAGCAACTGACGAACGTCGGTCAGAACGTAAAGTCGGGTGATGCCGCTTACGAAGTTTATGATGTGACCGATATCGAAGTGAGCTTTAACGTGCCTGAGCGTATGGCCGGGAAATTGAAGCTTGGCGAGAAGATTCAGGTCCGCATCCCGGCTACGGGTTTTGAAGGGGCTTTGGATATCCTTCGTATCGTGACTGTGGTCGATGACAAGACTCGCACATTCCAAGTTGTGGCGAAGGCTCCGCAGAAAGATCCGCGCATAGTGCCAGGTCTTTATGCAGAAGGTATCGTTCGTTGATCTTGATAAGTGGTGGCTTGCCACCGCTTGGGTTCGCTGGCTGGTTTTAAGCGAGTGATGCTCGCTTTGTGAGCAGCTGGCTGTTTGCAACTCGCTTCTATTCTCTATGAGAAAGGCAGAGTATCGTATGATTCTTTCGGATATTTCGATCAAACGCCCCGTCTTCGCGACGATGCTGAACTTGGTCTTGGTTGTATTCGGTCTCTT
>JAZKGL010000430.1:4185-7782 GCA_040385935.1 Bdellovibrionota bacterium | reverse complement strand
CTCTCTCCATAAATCTTAGGGTACTTTCTCTAGGAGTCTCGTTTCAGATCACGTCCGGATGGACGATCACCTTAACTTCACTTTCAGGCGGCAGATCCTTTTTCAGGAGCACCACATTTTCCTCTACGATGTGGAAGGCCGATGTCTCAACCCCATTGACGAACACTCGGTAGGTTTTGGGACCCGAGAAGTTCACACTCACATCAAAGCTGTTTTTATAGTCTTCAGCGTAAGCATAACTTACGCGAATATCTGCGAAGTCTTCATCCCGGCACGAAAAGCTGATCTTGCCCGCGCGAACCAAGAGATCCTGGCCGCACATCGAGGTGTCGCCTCCCGCTTCAATTTTCAAAGAGTCGAGAAAGGGAAGGACTGGTGTCTCCAAAACAAACTGCTTATCGATGAACTCATGAGCGATATTGTATTTGCCGAGCACTTTACGGCCGCCATGAACATAAAGGGGATCGACTTTGATCAAGCCGCCATCTAAAACGCTCGGTAGAACTTCGCCCGTTTCCGCATCGACCATTTGAAACGCTTCGACTTCATCGAGCAAAACGCCGAGGACTGGATAATCCGTTTTGCGATCGCCGGGCAGTTCATAGCTGACAACAACCTGCTGACCATCGCGGGGGGCTGTTGCCAGGGTGACTTTTCTCGTCGCGCGATCGACTGTAAAATCCTTGACCTTCTGACCTGCGACCGTAACCTCTAAAGTCTCTAAGTAGAAGTCGGACACGTAGGAGAAAATCTTCGGTAGATCGACACCTGAGCGGTAGCGGACCTTGATCGCCGCAAGCTCACCCGGTAGATCGCGAAGTTCAACTTTCGTCGTGTTCTCGTTGTAGGAATAATCCTTAGCCGCTAAAGCCGTTCCGTTGACAAACACTTCGATCGTCTTGCCATCCAATGCATGGGTCGGAGCAAAGCTTTTGGTCATCGCTACCGGGCTGTGCTTATACTTCACTTCTAAAGTTCCGCTGCGCTCAGTCACGGGCTCAAGGATAGAAAGTATTCGGCCGTTGACATTGTAGGCATTGACTTTCTTGCCATCGATTTTAAGTTCTAGCGAACTGAGGTCGGCTGGATACTGCAGTTCGAACTGCGCATTGATTTTCTTACCAACATCTTCGGAGATTTGATTGAGAACTGTCGAATAATTGGATCGGCAAAGATCGGCGAAACGACCACCTGTTTCGGTGACGATTCGTACATATTCCGCAGGGTTTGGCGCTTCGCCGTAGCCACCTGAGTTTTCACAGTCGTGATTAGGGTCGTTCGGATCGGCTGATGCCGATGGTGGTTCTTGAGTAAGTAGCATTGCGTTGAAGGTAACATTCTTGCCCACGCGGTCGAAGAAATATTCGGCCTTTTCATACGGTAGACCTGCGCAACCTTCATTGGCCGCGCTACCGCAGTTGTTCTCATCGGTGAGAAGGAGAACCGCTCGTTGAGAATCGGGTCTCAGCCATGCTACATTACCCGTATCACAACCGGTCTCCTGCATAGCTTGCGTTGCCATCAGGATACCGCGTTCAACTGGGTTTCCTGTTTCCCCGACTTTGATAAGTTTCTGAAAGTCGGCGTCGGCCCCTACCGAATCACGGTCGAAGTCTTTGCGTGAGATATAGGAGAGGCCCGCATCGGTTTTGCGAAGGCAAGAGCTTGATGAAGAAACGACTGCTATTCGCCAATTCGTGTTTTGGATGTGGCGTAGAATATCGGGAAGTGTTTTTGACAATCGACTTTGATAGGGACCCATCGAACTTGAGTTGTCGATCACGAGGAGCAGATCGAAGATACCGGCTTCGGCGACTGAAAACGACTGAGCCGCTGCGATTCCTTTATGACCTTGAGTGTAGTTATCAGTATAGATGGTTCGCTCGACTTGGTTGTACTGCTCCTGCTGACGGGGATCTTGCTGAAGCGTAAAGCCTTGGGTGATATTCTCGAATCCGGAACTGATCGTGAGATCAACCGGAATCGTCTTTCCTGAGGAGAAAGATTTGGTGATATCCGCAGTCGCGTCGGCACCCGGCTGTGCAACCTGTTCCTTTGTCGGCAAGGCTTTGAAAGGAACCGTCTCACCGCAGGCCATCAGCAGCGAGAGGCTGAAAAGGGACGATGTAACGGGAACTATAACAAGACTACGAGCCAAAGAGCGCCTTGAAACCATGGGATACCTCTAAGATGGAACGTCTTAACCCAAAGGTGACAACGTTTACAGTCTTGAGGATCGGCCGCGCGAAAAACAGAATTGACAAAGATTTTTTTACACTTAAATACGAAATTCTTACGCTATGCATGTCACTGATTTGTTTGGCTAATACAAAGATATTAAAATGAGCTAAAGTTCTCGAACAATCAATTAAAAATCATAATTGGTTGTCCTTTGTTTTCGCCAAGTCATTTCCGAAGCTGATAGTATGAGTGAAAGATCACGATGGAGCACATTTTGGGATCGATTCCGACGAGCGTCTTTCTAGATAAAACAGTTGGTATCGTCATTGTAGAACCGACGATGTCGATAGCCAGTACCATCCGCCGCGTGTTTCTCGAAAGTGACTATTCGAATGTCTACATCGCGCACTCGGTGCTCGATGCAATCAATACTATCGGTAATAACAACATCAACTGGGTCATCACCTCGCCTTTAACGGAAGAGCGCTTGAACCAGTGGCACCTTCTTCGTATTCCTCTCGAAGTTGCGGCTTACAGCAATATTATGGTATCGGTCCTCGTGAATCCCGATAACGTTGCGCTCACCGAAGAGTATTATGCATTCGGGGCCCTTTCGGTCCATTCGCGACAGCTCACCTACAACACATTTCAGGAAGAAATAAACGCTCTGCAGCTGCGGCTCAAATCCCATGCGAACGTCGAGCAGGCCATTGCCGAAGATCTTCGAGGCACGTTTAATAGCGTTAAAGATGTTCAAAAGCTCGAGAATCTTGAAGAGACTCTGCTTGCCACTATCGACACGACACCCGCGCAGCGCATGCGAACGATCGAAGCGCGCTTTAAAGCCAAGTCGAACCTTGAAGCGATGATGGAAATCCGGGATCTATTTTCAAAGCATCCCGAGCTGGCAAACGATCTAAAGATATTGAGTCAGGCCTACCTTGGAACGAGTGACATTCAGACCTTTCGCGGACCGCTTCCGGTAAAAAAGGTGCTAATCCTCGATCCGGATGTCTCGCAGCAGCAGTTTCTGCGAGGCGTCTTCACCGAGCTTGGGGCTGAGGTGATCGTCTGTTGCGATACGATCGACGCGGCCTGTAACTCTCTTCATGATGATGAAATCTACGACGTCATCGTCACCGAGTGGAAGCTTCACGATGTCAAAGGCCATGCCTTTATCCAGCATGTTCGACATCACGGGCATGAGAGACAGCCGGTCTTCATTCATTCGAGTCTCGTCAAACCTGAGGATCATGCTTTGATCGGCGAGATTGGTGGCGTATTTATAATCACTAAGCCCACCTCGAAGGAAAAGATCAAACGCTTTCTGACCGAAACCATTGAACGGTGGAACTTCCCTCAAGAAGGGGAGGACCAGGGCGAAAAGATTTTGAACGTTCTCAACGCGGGACGACT
>JAZKGL010000430.1:0-4085 GCA_040385935.1 Bdellovibrionota bacterium | reverse complement strand
AGCACTTTTGCCAAGCACTCGGTTGCACTAGGGCAGTTCGATGAGGCGAGTGAATATCTGGAATCCGAGGACACCGCGCGCGACATGATCGGGTTTATGAATAACCTTGGAATCGCTCACGCGGCTGGCCTGAAATGGAAGGAGAGTGAGAAGTCGTATCGCGATGCTCTCAAAGCTTTGGAAGGTCGCCATCCTCATTTGCAGGCGATCGTCAGCTATAATCTCGGTCTGTCGCTTGCAAGGCAGAACCGTCTCCCCGAGGCCGATAAAATACTCAAAGAGGCCGAGACTCATGGCGAGGCCAGCATTAAGCGTAAGTCGCAGGATTTGAAGGAGAGGGTGGAGAAGGCGATTCAAACCAAGCAACCTTTGGTCCTTAAAGAAGCTATCAAAGAGATTTCAGCTCCTCGTGTCTCGCAGGTCAAATCCTCAATCGATGAGTACATGCTGAAGACCAAGGTTAAGATTCATGGGCTGTTCGGAGTCGTAAAGCCGCGTGGGACGATACCCGGAATAGACTTGATCAGTGAATTGCCGAAAAATGTTATGCGTAAGGATAAAGACCACGAAGAGCCTTAGGGTTCAACCCGCTTTTTTCGCGATATTAAGCTTTTTATAGTTCACGGTGTTGGATTCGAATAGATAGAAGTGCAGGGTATAGTTCACGGCGTCTTCGGTGCACGCATACAGGCGATGGTTGCTTGCTTTGCTTGCCAGATATTCGTCTAAAGGCGCAACGGTCGTCGGATCGAGCTTGGCTTTAAATTCGTCGTTAATCGAGCAGATGACATCGGCTGGAGCGAGTGCGGTACAGGCTTGATCGCCTAGGTTATAGAAATGCCCACCGTCTTCACACAGCTTGACCTGATCGCGCACCTGAGCCGGCAACGCTGTGAGTCGATGAGCGACAGTCGCGTTATAGGGTTCGGTAGTAACGGGTGCAACTGCGGTCGGTGAAGCAGACTCTGGAGTCGCATTTCCACTACCAACTGTTACTGCGGCGCTTGTGGGCACTGTAGGTGCTTTGTTGCTCGGACCGCAGGCCAAAAGCAAAACGCTTAGACCTAGGCTTAGCAAAGGAAATGTGTTCATACGTACCTCCCGACCTAGACCTTATCGGCCTCGTCCAAGGTAAATCTGAGGGGAAGATCTTAAGTAACTGAAACCTCAGCTTTTTGGAATTTGTAATGTGCGATAGGTTATCACATCATTTCCGTAGCGATAAAAATGCAAAGTAATAGTGTCGTCATTTTCTGTGCAGGCGTAGAGCTGTAGATTACGGGCTTTCTTCACTATGTAGTCATCGAGAGTTTCGATTGTTTCGGCATCAATTCTTTTTTTGAATTCGTCATCAATTCGGCAGGGAAAATCAGCCGGTTTGCTACGCGTGCAGCTGCTCTCACCCAGGCTATAAAATCGGCCTTCCTTCTCGCAGGTTTCGACCTTTAAAAGCACATGAGCAGGAAGAGCAGC
Organism: Bdellovibrionota bacterium; assembly: GCA_040385935.1. Taxonomy (GTDB): domain Bacteria; phylum Bdellovibrionota_B; class Oligoflexia; order Oligoflexales; family Oligoflexaceae; genus Oligoflexus. Next base: position 2,612 of record JAZKGL010000430.1, on the reverse strand, counting down.
AAGGCGCGTTTGCGAGAGGCTATCGGTGGGTGACATATTCGCGTCAGCCACGCTCGACTCCAAATCATCGGCTCCTATCCCAGCCGCATTCAGAGGTTCAGGAATATTCGGTGCAGATGAATCAGGACCGCAGGCGCTAAGGCTCAGTGCAATCCATACTGTCGGTAAGAAAACTTTGAAGTGGGTTTTCATCTAGGCACCTCATTGAAGCCATCTCATGTTTCGGTTGAAGCTGCGGGCTTTCCAAAACTTTCCAGTAACTCATGAAGATAGTTGGCAGATCGAGGGTGGTTTTCCGATCAATAAAAAAAGGCCCGGATCAAGTCCAGGCCAGTTAATGAAACTCGAGATATTGAAGGGATTATTCAGGACGGCTTGCTGAAACCGCCGAGTTGATTCCATCACAGGTGCCTTTAGCAAGTCCGAGGTTGATACCCGAATCTTTTTGCACCCAGCAGATATTTGCATGCATGAGACCGTAGATTCCGCCAGAGCCGCACGAGCCGCCGCGCGAAACAACACCAAAGACGCGCCATTGTCCATTTGCTAGCTGACCGTAGGCCGGTCCACCGCTATCGCCTTGGCAAGAATCTTTCCCATTGCCACCGATACCGATCTCATTGCTGCCAACGCGTGTGATCGGTGCATCGACTTGATACTTCACTCCGTAGCCGCGATCACTTCGATCACCAAAGCCAATGACGCGAGCTGTTTTGCCAGTACGAATCACTTCGGCAACTTCACTCTTCTTGGTTAGAACAGGAACAAACGCAGTGGCAGGAAGCGGAATAGGCTCAGCAAGTACAACGTAAGCGATATCGTTTTGTCCCGATGAAGCCCAGGGATTGTAGTTTGGATTAGCTTTGGCCGACTTCACTTGGAATTGGCCCAAAAATTGACCTTGTTCTTTTCCGCTGCCGACATAGACGAAGTTATCCGAAGGCGTTTCGAGAATATCAACGCAGTGGGCTGCTGTAATAACGACAGTCGGCGTGATAGCGGTTCCCGAACAAAAGGCGCCCATGTAGCGATTGGTGAGAGCGACAGCGCCGTAGAATTCGCCTTGAGCCGTTGCTTTTCCGCCGTAGATAGACGTCTCGCTATCGCTCGACTTAGATGCGTCTCCACAGCCCACTGTCAAAAGCGACGCAAAACTTAGGGCGCCAAAAACGATAAGTTGTTTTCTAAGAGTCGTGCTAGCCATCGTTTAATCTCCGTCTTCTCTATACGTTGCCACGCCTGGGTTTGTCGCCCGGTTTTGACTATCTAGCCAGTTAATTCTGATTCGCCTATTTCGTGTTTTTTAATTCAATTAAATTGAACACATTTTGACGTGTTTAGCTGAGCTTTCGAGCTGCATGGAAAAATGATTTGTGCGAAGGTCAAAACCTTGTTTTTTCAAGGCGGGAGACAATATGAACGGTGAAGTTGCGGCGCAAAATTTATTTGGTAAAAATGCCAAAGAGGCTCAAAAATATTTTCTTGAGAACTATTGGCAAAAGCGTCCGCTCCTTATCCGCGGCGCTTTTCCTGCAGGATTATCCCATGTGGACCCGGATTCTCTGGCTGGCCTTTCGTGTCAGGCCGGTATCGACTCGCGCATAGTCATGGAGCATGGGCCTGACTATCCCTGGCAGACAAGGCAGGGTCCTTTTGAGGAAGATGTTTTTGAAAGCTTGCCGAAGACGCATTGGACACTCCTCGTTCAAGCGGTTGATCGACTCGTCCCGGAGGTCGCGGAGGTTTTAGAGAAGTTTCGATTCCTTCCCAACTGGCGACTCGACGATATTATGATCAGTTATGCGGCCGATCACGGTAGCGTTGGCCCGCATACTGATAATTATGATGTGTTTTTGATTCAGGCGATGGGCAAGCGCAAGTGGGACTATTCGAGTTTGCCTATGACTGTGATCGAGTTCGAAGAGGGGCTCGATCTTAAGATACTCAAAAATTTCAAAGCCGATGAAAGCTTTGTCCTAGATGAAGGTGATCTGCTCTACCTTCCGCCACACGTGGGCCACCATGGGGTAGCGGTGGGCGAGTGCATGACCTACTCGGTCGGGTTTCGTGCGCCGACTCAGAATGAAATGCTGGTCTCGTTTGCTCAATTTTTGATGCAGGCTGAAAATCCGGACGAATTTTTTCGAGACGATACATCCTCGTTACTCAAGCGTGATCAAGCGGGGCACGGCGCGCTGATTCGAGAGGACAGAGAGCAGCTACGGGCTCTGATGAAAAAGGCCATTGATGATGAGTCGATGTTTGACCGCTGGGTTGGTGCATTTCTTACCGAGCCACGCAATTTTCACGATCCGAATGAAGACGAGTTGGATGAAAGCGGAATTCTTGCGCTATTGCATAGGGAACGTGAAGTTCATAAGGCCGAGGGTGGCCGTTACACGTATTTCGAATCCAAGGGCCGGATTTACTTTTCAGTCGAAGGCGAGACACTTGTGGTTTCGCCGGAGCTATCAGGTTTAGTCAGAATGCTTTGTGAGGAGAATACCTGGCCGACGGAGAAGATCTTAAGTTTCAAAGCTTCAGAAGGCTTCTCTCAGATCCTCATGCACATCTGGAATCAAGGTTACATTCGCGTTGATTAAATTCACGGG
>JAZKGL010000429.1:0-16395 GCA_040385935.1 Bdellovibrionota bacterium | reverse complement strand
TTCAAAAAGGTATCCGTGGGCTTAAGCCTTCCGACCTTGGCTTTTTCACAGCCGCCGTGACCACCGATTCTTTCCAATCGATATTCAAAGGCAACGATGAGATTTACGAATCGCTATTGAACGATCCTTGGCTCCGCAGCGCCGCAATGCCGAAAGGCGGAGCAGCATTAAATTCGAATGATTTCCAAATCGCACTCGACTGGATCATGGAAGATTCGCCGGAAAAAGAGCGTTTCTTGACTCATGATGGTCCTCAGGTTTGCGCGACGGATGCGGATACGTTCATCGGCGCGAAGTTGAAATCTCACGTCGAACGTATGAGCAGCGAAGGCGAAGGCTGGATGGCTAAGAACCAAGCAAATGGCCTTAAGATGTTCGGCTGTGACACGGCAGGCTGTTTCAAATCCAAATTGAACGGCAAAGATGTATTCCCACTTGTGAATAACCTTTTGTCAGGTGCTGGCGAAGTGCGAAAGCTTTATACGCTTTCAAACGAGCGCTCGACTTTCTGGACACGCAGCTCAGCGGATGGTCGTTATGTTTCTTACGGCTCCAAGCCGAATTCCATCATTGTCGATCTTTCTCCTGTTCTCACGGGTAAAACAGCTCGTCGCATCGAAGTCGAAGCGGATTATGATCCTGCCTTTACTCCAGACAACCTATCCTTCATCTACCAAGGCGAAGCACACGGCACACGTTTCTGTAATCAGTCTATGCTTGCGAAAACTAACCTGAGCGTAATTGATTTCAACAGCGAAGATTGTTCGTCTTCTGATCTTAAAGTCGGTCTTTATCAAGGGCTTGGCTCTAGTCTTGACAATGGCGAGATCATGACGATCAACGGCGGCTTCAAATCGGATGAGGGTTCAACGCTCGTTCAGGACAGCGCTCCTCTTTTTGGTGATTCCGCTAACATCGAGATCAGCCGTATTCGTCAGTCGGATTCGACAGTTTTTGAGAAGAGATCCGTTCAGAAAGTTTCTACGCCTTTCATCGGCAACTGGATGCTATCGCCAAGTAATAAAGTGGCTATTGGAACTGTCTCCGGTTCGACGAATCAAAAAGCTCGTCACGGCGGCTTTCGCCTCGTGCTGACCGACGCCATCACTGGCTCGACTCTGCCTCAGTCTTACACCGATGCCAACACAGCTCAAATTTGCGTAAATGCAGGCGAGAAGCCGCAAGCGTCTTTCGACGAGCGGTTCCTTGTCTATTATGCTTACGATAAACAAACTACGAAAGTGGACTCGGACGAAGGTGTTGCCAACCTCTACCTCATCGATCTTCTAGGCAACGGCAAACCAGTCAAACTCACGAACCTTCCAAAAGGTTCTTATGCCCAGTTCCCTCACTTTCGTTCGGACGGATGGCTCTACTTCAACCTTTATAACGGCCGCACAGGCGAACGCCAAGTCTTGGCGACCGATGCGGTTCTTAAAGCCGCTCAATAATAACTGACTTTCAATGATCGAGGCTTTCGCGAATACCTTTTGCGAAAGCCTCGAGTCGTTTCTCGACCTCTTTACCCTCTTCTATCAGCTTCACGATAGCGCTGCCTACGATCACGCCATCCGCATCGATTGCCGCCTCTTTTGCCTGCTGCGCATTGGAGATCCCAAAGCCCACCATAATCGGAAGCTTGCTCAACTTTCGAAGCTGCTTTAGCTCTTCATGAAGAGTGGTCGAAAGACTCGTTTGGGCCCCAGTGACTCCGGTCCGCGATACGTAATAGACAAAACCCGAAGAACTTTGATCGACTATCTTTAGCCGCTCGTCATTGCTGGTTGGTGAGGCAAGAAAAATTGTGTCTAAATTATGCTTTTGAAGAACTTTACGGTATTCGAGACTTTCTTCAGGCGGAAGATCAACGACAAGCACAGCATCCGCTCCACTCTTCTCGGCCTGCTGAGCAAAGTTTTCAAAGCCCATTGCAAAGATCGGATTCATATAGCTAAAGATAACTAGCGGAACCTCCGGCGCCTTTTTTCGAATGGCTGGGATAATCCCGAGAATCTTAGAAAGACTTACGCCCTGCAGTAGGGCACGCTCGGCCGCTCGCTGATTGACAGGACCATCGGCGAGAGGATCGGAAAAGGGTATACCGAGTTCGATGATATCGGCTCCCCCTTTGGCCAAGGCTTCGACGTAATTCACCGTCTTTTCAAGATCCGGATCACCCGCCGTCAGGTAGGCGACAAAACATTTTTGTTTGGCTTTCAAACGTTTTTCTATCGTGGCAGTCAAACGACTCATGCAAACTTTCCTTCTAAATCTTTGTCACCGCGGCCGGAGAGATTCACGAGTAGAACTTGATCGGGTTTCATTTCGGGTGCCCGTTTGATTGCGTAGGCAATGGCATGCGAACTCTCTAAAGCCGGTATGATGCCTTCAAGTTTAGCGAGGAGAGAGAAGGCTGCCTTAGCCTCATCATCGGTCGCGTAGGTGTAGTTTGCGCGCTTGGTATCAAAGAGATAGGCATGCTCGGGTCCTACCGCCGGATAATCGAGTCCAGCTGAGATGGAATGCGTCTCTGAAACTTGACCATCTTTATCCTGCAGCAAATAGGTCATCGCTCCATGCAAAACCCCCAGAGCGCCGCCTGAGAATCGCGCGGCATGCTTACCCCCTTCGATTCCATGGCCTCCCGCTTCGACCCCGGTGAGCTTCACGTTGGTATCCGAAAGGAAGGGATAAAAGAGGCCAATCGCATTGCTTCCCCCACCAACACAGGCGATGAGTTCGTCGGGCAATCGCCCGATCGCGACCTGAATCTGCTCACGGGCTTCTTCGCCGATCACGCGATGAAAGTCTCGGACCATAGTGGGATAAGGATGTGGCCCGAGAGCTGAGCCTAAGCTATAAAATGTATCGTGGACATTGCCAACCCAGTCGCGCATCGCTTCGTTCACGGCATCCTTTAAGGTTTTGGAACCGCTTTCGACCGCACGCACTTCGGCACCTAACAGCTCCATGCGTTTGACATTGAGAGCTTGTCTCGCCATGTCCACGCTTCCCATATAAACCACACACTTTAGACCGAACAAGGCTGCAGCGGTTGCCGTTGCAACTCCGTGTTGTCCCGCGCCCGTCTCAGCGATGATTCGAGTCTTTCCCATCTTGGTGGCGAGTAGAACCTGCCCGATCGCATTATTGATTTTATGAGCACCGGTGTGCGTAAGATCTTCTCGCTTGAGATAGATCTGCGCGCCACCCAAATGCTCGGTCAGACGTTTGGCGAAGGATAAAGGAGTAGGTCGACCCACATAATTTTGCAGATACGATTTGAGTTCCTTTTGAAAGGACGCATCTTTTGAATACTTAAAATAAGCCGCTTCGAGTTCGCGGACCGGGCCATATAAAGTCTCGGGGACAAACCGCCCACCAAAACGACCAAAGTAACCACTGCTATCGGATGAAAGACTCATGATGTTTTCCTTTTAAGGAAGAGCTTTTTTAACTTTTCAGGGTCCTTGATTCCGGGCCTTGATTCAACGCTCGATGACAGATCTATCGCCCATGGCTTATAGGTTTCATACGTGCTTTGCCAATTGTCTGGACCAAGCCCACCGGCTAAAAGCGTGGGTTTGCGCTGAGGAATCTTCGCCAGAAGTTCAGCGCTTAGCGTATGGCCCGTGCCGCCGTAGGCTCCATCAACCGCCGCATCGAACAAGAACGCTTCGACAAAAGGCTCAAACGCAGATATTTGGGAAATTTGATCTTCGCTTTTTAAACGGAATGCTTTCCAAAGCCGAAACTCTGAGAGGCCATTGCAGTACTCAGGCGTTTCATCGCCATGCAGCTGCAGAATATCGATACCCGATCGCAGAGCCACCGACTTCGCCTCATCGGTTCCGGCATTGACAAAGACCCCAACTTTCAAAACCGAGGAAGAAGAAATACTTGAGATGATTTCATAAGCGGCTTCAGGGGAAATATAACGAGGACTCTTCGGATAGAAAATAAAACCAAGCGCCATAGCCCCGAGATCAACCGCAAGCTGAGCATCCTTCAGCTGGGTGATTCCACAGACTTTGATAGGGAAGTTCTCAGCCACCACGAAGCTCCTTCAGAGCTTTACCCGGCTCACCGTTTTGCATAAGTTGGGTGCCGACTAAAAAGCCTTTGTAACCGAGTGCGGCGAGTTCTTTCACTTCATGGGCCTCCTTGATACCGCTCTCAGCAATAGCAATGGCTCCCGGCGGCATATGCGAAATGAGTTCACGCGAGACATCTAGGGAAATTGTCATCGTCTTTAAATTCCGGTTATTGACACCGATCAAACGAGCGCCGACGCGTTTGGCAATCTCCAGCTCCTCGCGGTCGTGAACTTCCATCAGGACGGAGATCCCGATTTGTTTTGCGGCATCAAACAAGGCTTGCGTCTGCTTTTCCCCCAGCATCGCAACGATCAGCAAAATGCAATCGGCTCCAATCAAAGCTGCTTCGTAAATCTGGTAAACATCGACGATAAAATCCTTCTCAAGGATATAGGCCTCACGAAACGCGCCGCGAATATCCTGCAGATACGCAAGCTTTCCTTTGAAGAAAAATGGTTCGGTTAAAACCGAAAGAGCCGCCGCACCATTTTGCAAGTACTCCTGAGCCACGAGCATATGGTCGATGTCGGAGATTTCGCCTTGCGAAGGACTCGCTTTCTTAACTTCCGCTATAATATTGATGGGGCCTTTGAAAGCCTGCCTAAAGTCTTTGGGCTGAGGCTTCAGGGCGCGCCACTCCTCTTCGATCATCGTCAAGGGCCGACTGACCTTTGCTTCTTCCACACGGCGCCTGGCTGTTTCCGCTATCTTAAAAAGAATATTTTCCGCATGAGGTGAAGCGATCGTCATACTGTTGCTCCTTGGAGTTCACGCAATTTGATTTGAGCTTTGCCAGAATCGATCGCATCGGCCGCGAGCCGAGCCCCATCCTTCCAGTCTTTGGCGAGTCCGCTTATGACCAGAGCGGCAGCGGCGTTGATTATAACCACATCGCGCCTAGGCCCTTTTTCGCCCTTCAAAATACTCTCGGTGATCTTGGCATTATCCTCGCTCAAACCCCCGCGCAAAGCTTCGACGGGCGCACGCGTGACACCGAAGTCTTCCGGCGTTAAAGAGAGGAGTTCTACTTGACCGTGTCGCACGCGGGCTGCGAGCGTCGGCTGACTCAAACTGATTTCATCGAGTCCGTCTTCGCCACAAACGACCAAAGCATCCTCAGCGCCTAGCTCTTTCAAAGCTTCAGCCATGAGAGCCACGAGCCTCGGTTCGAACACGCCTATCACTTGCCGTTTCACAGGCGCAGGATTGGCGAGCGGCCCGAGCATATTAAAAATTGTGCGAACGCCTAAGGCCCGGCGGACAGGTCCAACATGTTTCATCGCGGGATGAAAATCGGGTGCGAATAAGAAGACAAAGCCTTTTGACTCAAAGTCTTTTTGCAAACTATTGCCAGTGATTGCTATGCCGAGCTTTTCTAAGACATCGGCGCTCCCGCTTTGACTGGAAACAGCGCGATTGCCATGCTTCACAACGCCGAGGCCGAGTGACGATAAAAGGAGCGCATTGGTCGTCGAGATATTAAATGTTCCAAGATCATCGCCGCCAGTTCCGCAAACATCGATCAAATCGCGCCGCGCCGTGACAAAAGGCAGGCCCTTTGCTCGCATCGCTTCCACACAGCCGACCAACTCTTGAGAACTTTCTCCGCGCGCGGCAATAGCCCCTAGAAAGCCTGCGACCTCCTCGGGGCTCACACCGCCTTCCATCATCTTTTCCATCGCTTCACGCGCTTCCTCGCGCGTGAGGATCTGACCTTTAAACAATTTACGAAGCAGATGTTTCATGGTTAATCCAAAGCCAGACTGAGGAAGTTCTCGAGCATCTTATGACCATGCTCGGTGAGATAGGATTCGGGGTGAAACTGCACGCCTTCGATAGGAAATTTCTTGTGCCTTAGGCCCATGATGATTCCATCCTCAGTTTTAGCCGTGACTTTAAGGACCGAGGGTAGACTTTTGGCTTCGACATGAAGGGAATGATAGCGCGTGACGTCGAAGGTCTTCGGCAGACCACGGAACAAACCCTTGCCATCGTGAGTGATAGAGGAGAGTTTCCCATGCATCATCCTCGGGGCCCGCGAAACTTTACCTCCGAAGGCCTGACCGATCGATTGGTGGCCAAGACAGATCCCTAGTATGGGAATCTTTCCTGCAAATTCTTGAATCAAAGGCAAAGTGATTCCGGCTTCATCGGGATTGCCGGGGCCTGGCGAGATGACAATAGCATCCGGCTTCATCTTCTCAATCTGCAAGAGACTAATCTGATCATTTCGAATCGTCTTCACTTTTTGATGAAGCTCGCCGAGATACTGCTCGACGTTGAAAGTAAACGAATCATAATTATCGATCAGGAGTATCATCGCGAAACCTCCCGCGCGGCCGCGACAGCGGTTCGCACAGCGCGCGCTTTATTCAGCACCTCTTCATATTCTTTCTCGGCCTGCGAATCAGCGACGATTCCGGCTCCTGCTTGCGCATAGCCCACACCGTCTCTTACATAAAGGCTGCGAATCGTTATACAGGTATTGAGATCGCCCCCAAAATCCTGGCAAATAATCGCGCCTCCGTAGGGCCCGCGCTGACTTTCTTCAAGACGACTGATAATTTGCATCGCTTTGATCTTGGGTGCTCCACTCAGTGTTCCGGCTGGAAAGCATGAGCCCAAGGCTTTCCACGGCGTCTCCTCTTTTTTCAGAGTGCCGCTCACGCGACTGACAAGATGCATAACATGCGAGTAGCGCTCCACCTGCATGAAGGATTTGACCTTAACAGTGCCCGCTTTGCTCACTCGGCCGATATCATTTCGCCCAAGATCGACGAGCATAAGATGTTCAGCGCGCTCCTTAACACTGGCATAGAGATCCTTTTCCATCTTAAGATCGTCCTCTTCACTCTTTCCGCGGGGACGAGTGCCTGCGATCGGACAAGTTTCCACCGACCGATCCTGAGTTCGAATCAGCATTTCAGGCGAGGCACCGAGCAGGGTCTCATCGCCGAATTCAAGAAAGTAGAGATAAGGCGAGGGATTGATCATGCGCAAGATTCGATAGATTAGAAAACTGTCCTCTTTCACGGGGAAATGAAAGCGATCGGAAAGCACGCATTGGAAGATGTCGCCGGCGCGAATATGCTCTTTGATAATCTTTACGGCCTGGCAGTAACGATCCTTGCCGAGCGTACTCTCGGCCTCGACGGGAAGAATGGTCTTCAAGCGAGGAAACGAAAGTTCAAGCACTTCTTCGGCAGAAGAATTATGCGTGAGGCGTTCCTTAATTTGCTGCAAGGTGTCGCAAGCTTTTTGATAACGAAGGTCAAGACCATCCGCTTTCGCGGCCAAGAGATGAACGAGATGAAGGCGATGGCGGAGTCGATCAAAGACGAGTATCGTTTTGAAAAACATAAAATGAAGATCGTTTGTTCCATACCCTTCGTCGGGTAAGGGTATGTTCTCTAAGAACCGCACGCAGTCGTACGCGAAGTAGCCAAGGGCTCCACCCATAAAGGGCGGCAGAGATGGATTTAATGGAGTCTTGTAGCGGCTGAGATAATCACCTATGCGATCGAAGGTGGTTTTCTCCTCAATCACTTCGCTCGTTTCAAAATCCTCAAAGCGTAGGGTTCCTCTGACACTTTTGAGCGAAGCGAAAGGATCTATACCGAGAAAAGAGTAACGTCCGACCTGTTCCCCACCATCCGCACTTTCAAGAAGAAACATTTTTTTCGCACCAGTCGCTCTGAGCCGCAAAAACGCGGTGACAGGGGTGAGTGCATCCGCAGGCAGCTCGACTGAGATAGGAAGATAAGGTGTTACGCCTGCGTCGGTCTTAGCGTTTTTAATCGTCTCTTTGAGTTCGGCGAGTTCGGGAAGAAAATACACTAGGATATCTCTCTATTTTTACTGAGTAAAAATTTGTCCGCCTCAGAGTTTCGCAGGTTTTAATAGATAGAACGCCGCGTCTTTCACCAAGGGTGATGCCCGATAATGAAAGTACAGCTCATGCTCCTATTGTGCATCCTTTTCCTTTTTGTTCTTGAGCACCGCTACGTCAGATGAACCTGATGCAGCTCTAGGACTTGGCGGCGGCCTGATCACTCACTGTTTCGGCCGCGGCCTGACCCGCGAGGAAACCCCCTGTCCAGGCGTTCTGAAAGTTAAAGCCTCCCGTAATACCATCGACATCGATGACCTCACCGGCCATGAACAAACCTGGGACTTTCTTACTTTGAAAGGTTCGAAAATCGATTTCGCTACGTGTAATCCCGCCTGCTGTCACGAATTCTTCCTTAAATGCTCCTTTTCCTATCACCTGAAACGGAAAACGCGTGATCAATTCAGAAAGTTTGGTCAGTTCCTTTTTCGTGACATCGGCCCACAGCTTATCGCCGTTGATTTCGCAGAATTCGAGTAAAGCTTCCCAAAAGCGTTTGGGTCCTTTCAGAGGATTGACCGACGTAAGCTTTTTCTTTGTCTCAGTCGCCTTTAAACTCTGAAGATCTTCGAACAGTTGATTCGTCTTTGTTTTGCCTTCAAAATTTATGTGCACCGTTGCCTGATATTTGACGGCAGCCAAGGCTCGGGCACCAAAGGCCGAAAGCCTTAAGACCGCAGGCCCGCTCAAACCCCAATGAGTGATGAGCATTGGCCCTTCTTGTGCAAAGTCGCCGTCGTTGGTCTTTAGCTCCGCACTCGCCAAAGGAAAGCTGACACCAGGCAACCCTTTAAGGAGCGGATGATCGATCTCAAACGTGAAGAGAGATGGATTCGGTTCGATCAAAGTGTGCCCCAAATCCTTGGCTAGATTGGTCCCGAAACCTGCACTTCCGGTGGCAAGCATCAAGGTTTTGGCCTTTACATCCTCGCCGCCTTTGAGTCGAATCAAAAAGCCTTCTTCCTCTTTGCTCACAGATTCGACGAGAGCCTTGGTTCGAAGTTCGACACCACTCTTCTCAACAGCCGTCGTCAAACAGTCGATAATCGTTTGGGAGTTGTCTGTGGTGGGGAACATGCGATTGTCGGCTTCAATTTTCAGCTCGACACCTCGCCGCTTGAACCATTCGATTGTTTCTTTAGGACCAAATTTATGAAAGGGTCCCAGCAATTCTTTGGATCCGCGTGGGTAGTGGCGAATGAGCTGCTTTGGATCAAAGCAATTATGCGTGACATTACATCGTCCGCCGCCCGACACTTTAACCTTACTCAACACGCGCGGAGTGGCTTCGAAGATTGCAACTTTGAGTCCGGGTCGGTGTTCTGCGCAATTGATCGCGGCAAAGAAACCTGCGGCTCCTCCGCCAATAACTAAAAAATCATAATTTTTCATATCGCCATAACCGCTTTATTGAGTCGTGTTTTGAATGCAGTAGAGTTTGTATTCGGAGTTTAGAAAGCTTGCCTACGTCGTCGCTACGAAGCCACCATATCTCTCTTGGACGTTTGATGGGTTTCAACACCTGCAATCGGTTTAAGTAGAGCTTTATATCAGGCTCTTTTGCGGATCGAATAATCAGCAAAGGAATGTGGCCGAAGCGATCATCGCCTTGAGTGAGGATCATAAGATCACTTAGATTGGCAATAGCTTCAAGCGGACCGAGTATCTCGCTAGGCGAAAGGTTTTCCCCTCCGACTTGAAAGATTTGGTCACTGCGACCTTCGATATGCAAATGTCCATCGCGGTACTCTCCTCGATCAGGCAAGAGAAAGGTCTCACCTGTCGCCAGCCATTGGCCATTTTGAAAGTAACCTTTGAAAAGGGCGTTGCCCGATATTTCCAGACCTTTGGGAGTGGAATGAACGACCCAAATCGGCAAGACCTTACCCACATCGCCGTCATCTTCTGGATACGTTCGAGTAGGGAAAGCTGAGATTTGCGAGGCGGTTTCACTGGAGCCATAGGTGATAGAAACAGGGAGATCGAGCTTACGTGCCCGGTCCATTAAAGTCGCCTGAGTCTTCGCCCCGCCGAGTAAAATAGCTTTTGACCTCCTCAACTTCTCTTGATTCGTATTGTTTTCAAGGAGGAGAAAAAGCTGAGTAGGAACCAATGAGAGAAAGCTCGGATCACAGTGTTTAAGAGCGTCTGCGATATCTTTTGGTTCGCCCCAGTAGAGGACTTCACCGCCAGCGAGCCAAACGCGAAGCAGTATCTGAAGACCACCTATGTGCGAAGGATCAAGACTTAAGAGCCAAGAGTCCTCTGAACGAAAACGGTAGAAATCGATAGTCGCTCGTGCGCTGCTCGCAAGTGTCTCTAACGTGTGGCCCACAGCTTTCGGAGCGCCTGTACTGCCTGAGGTCAGAATGTAGAGATCACAGCTATGGATGTAATCACAGGCTCTTTCGACAGCCTGAGCTGAGCCACTCAACATACGGGCCCAAGGAACATCAGGAATGGATGCACCCGGCGGAAGAGGAAGGACTGCTAAATCGCAGTTCCAAGCTGCAAGCATCAGTATCCAGGTGAGCTTGGGCGAGAAATCTTGCAAAAGAATGAGCGAACCTTTCGATAGACCTTGCATCTTTAGTCGGAAGTCTTGAACTTTGCGCTGCATCTCCAAAAAAGAAAGATCTTCGTGGCTATCTCGCCAAAAAATTTGGCTAAGATTCTCTGCGCCGGCTCTCAGCTCTCCCATAATAACGTTCCTTCGAATTCATCTTCCGCAAAAGGAGTGGTCGGCCAAACGCCTTTTTGCACGCGAGGATTCCAACGCGCCTTGGATTCATCAAAATAAAAGGCTGTGCCAAAGCCTAAGGCCTGAGGCTGACTGACTGTCTGAGCGTAGAGATACGCATAGAGTTGAAGGGATGCATCGGACTCGTAGGTGTTGCTCAACACTTTGAGAACGTCTGATCTATCGGATAATCGTTCGATCGTATTCGACCAGCCAAGTCTATTGGGTTTGATCACCCAGGCCTTAGCCAGGGAATCGAGTTCTATATCGCGTCCTAAGTTTTCATCGAGTGCGATGGGAAGAATACGAGCCAAAGATTTGAGGACCTCAATCGAAGATGAGGGCTCCTCGATATACTGTATAGGAAATTCATCGAACAGACTCTTCAGTTCGCCCATATCAGCTGATTTGAGGAGCTGATTGCAATCGATACGAAATTGCGTTTGCGGACTTTGAGTGAGAACTGAGTTCAAAAAATGTTTCACTTCGTAAAGACTGTGGTAGCCGGCTTTGATTTTAACCATGCGCATGAGGGAATCGGGCAGGGAATCAAGTCCCAGTAGCCCGGAGTTCTCCCACTCGCCTGACCTAGGCGAAGCAAAGGCAAACGCCAGAGCATCGAGAGCTGTACTGAGCGCCACTGGTAGAGCCACCGTAAGGCCTGAGTAATGAGCCCTCGCGGCTTCAAAACAATCTTCAAACGTCTCTTTATGAAAGAAAGGCAAAGGCGAGCAGTCGACGTAACGAGTGTGACCCGAACCAATCATGATACGCAAGACCTTGCGTTCATCAAGCCGATGGCCTCCTACCTGAAGGGGGCGAATGGGACGAAGATCAACCTGAAACAGTCGAATTCGAGCCGCGGTCATAGAGAGCCAATACTCACGCAGAGTATAAAATAAAGCGCGTAATAAAGATTAAATTGAGCCGTGTTTTTCAAAGCCAGATTAATTCCAGGTCCTTTAGAATTGAGCGCAGGGATAATACGTTTGAGCAAATAGCTCGCTCCCGCTACACATCCGATGACACCAAGACCGATCACTTCGTGATTTGCGCAGTAGAAAAAGAGTATGAAAAGACTGAGTGCAACGAAGATTACGGGCAAACGTTTGCCGCGCTCATGCCCTAAGATAGTAGCGAGCGTGTGCTTGCCTGCGCGCATGTCGGTCGGTCGATCGCGAAAATTATTGATAGCCATGATAGCCGCCGAGATAAGGCCGCAACCTGAGCCCCAAACCGCGAACGCAGGATCGACTATTCCGGTTTGCAAATAAGCGCTACCCATCACGGCTATCGGTCCGAAGAAGATAAACGCCACGGCTTCGCCCATCGCAAAATATGAGAGGGGAAAAGGTCCAGCCGTGTAACCAAATGCGGCGATACCGCAGAGCGAAGCGACAGCGATAACAAGCCAATCTTTGGTCCAATAGAACATTCCAAGTACGATGATCGCGGCCAAGCCGAAACAAAGGCTATAGGCGATACGCACAAGTCCCTTGGATATCAAACCGCTTTGAACGACTCGTGTCGGACCGATTCGGCCTGCATGATCGATGCCCTTCTCGGCATCTTTAGCATCGTTCACAAGGTTCGCCGCCGATTGCAAAAGCATTACGAGCAGACATGCAAAAATACTGACTAGGACATGGGAAAGACGTATGGAACGAGGGCCGTAGAGCACTTGTTTCAAGCCAAAGGATAAACCCAAAAGTACTGGCGCAAGACCGGTAAGCAAAGTCGCGGGACGTATGGCCATGATCCATGCGCGCGGCTGCGTGGTGACGTTATTCATCGTGATACTCCTGAAGAGCGAGGGCTCGCACCCAATTCAAATCGGCTTCGGCGTCCTGACTGCACTCTATGATACAGGAACTCCCAAGCCGCTGTCTGTCGTGAAAAACGGATTCAAAGTCGGACTGACTCTGGCACCTTAGGTAGTCAAGACCAGCCATTGCCGAAATCCCTGCGAAATTAAACGCATGAGGCGTAGAAATCAAAGGATCTTTGACCCAAGGGTATTTCTGCACCGGCAAAGTTTCAAATATTCGCCCACCGACATTATTGACGAGGACTACGATCACCTTTGCGCGGCTTTGCGCAAGGCTGATAATCGCATTCAAATCGTGAAGCATCGCGATATCACCCACGATCAAAGTCCAGACTTTCTCGGTGGCTAAAGACAGTCCTATCGTCGTAGAGAGCAGACCTTCAATACCACTCACACCGCGGTTAGCCACAACTTGAAACCCAGCGCCTGGGCTAAAACACCAACTGTCAAAGGCGCGAATCGCCGTCGAATTTCCAAGGAAAACATGATCATTGGTCGAGGCCCGCACGATCTCGGCCACATCCCGAAAATTAAACGAAGGACTTTTAACTTTATTTAATTGTCGGCCTAAATTTATAAATCTATTGCTCCACGTCGTATCGCGATTAAGCGTAGGCAAGATGGCAAGAATTTGCGCCCAGTCGGCGCGATGCTGACGACGCTGCGGTAAATGATAGGGGTCCTGCACCTGCTCTTCATCACTGAGCACCCAGTAGGAGGCATCGGCCCAACTCGCAACGGCGTCATCGAAATATCGTGTCACGAGCCTTTTGCCCACATGAATCACGCAGTCGGGTTTATAACGTTCGAGGAGCGCTCGACTTGCTGGAATCGTGAGATCAGGAATTTCCCCTTCCGTTTCAAATTTGAGTCCAGACCCGACATCCGCAAAAACAGGCCAGCCTAAGTTCGATCGCAACTGACGAATAGCCGTTTTATCCGCTTCCTCATCGCTTAATCGACCAATGAGAAGCAGTCCGCGTTTCGCCTTTTTCACGTCTTGAGCAAAGTCCGCCAGCAGTTCTTTAGGCCAATCGGCACGCCTTGGTACCGGGCGGGTAAAAGACATCGCATCCAACGCTTGCCGCGCAGAATGTATCTGCTCAGCCGACGGCGAATCTTTCTGCGCGACGGGATCGAGCGGAGCGTGAAAAGGCAGATTGATATGCACAGGGCCCGCACGATCTTCGGTTGCGGCTTCGAGTAGCATACGTGCGTAGGACAACCAAGCTTTGGTATTCATCGACGGCGAAGGCGCAGGAAAATCCAGGCTCTTTTTAACAAATCGGCCGAAGAAATCACGTTGATCAATCACTTGCTGGGCACTTGCAAATACCAATTCAAAAGGTCGATCAGCGGTGATGACGAGGAGTGGAATATGATCGACCCGCGCTTCTATAATAGCCGGTAGATAATTGGCACCGGCCGTTCCCGAAGTACAAATCAAGACCGCGGGTTTGCCTTTGCCTTTAGCCCAACCCAAAGCCTGAAAGGCGGCTGCCCGTTCATCCCAACAGGAGACAACCTGAACTTTAGGATTAAGCGTAAGCGCAGCAATGAAGGGCGCATCACGGTAGCCAGGCGAGACAAAGAAGGTATCGCTACCAAAACGCGCGCATACTTCTATGAGGAGCGAGGAGGCAAAGATATTCCAGTTATGATCGGCTGGCCATGAGGATGTCATCAGTTTCCCTTTCTTAACGGGCAGACTGGTGATCAGATGTCTCGATAGGTCGATCGGGGAGAGCCGTCTTTGGATACGAAAGACCATAGAGGAAGTTCTGCATTTTCATCTCGGTTTCGTCCCACTCGGCCTTCGTATCGGAATCAGGAACGATACCAGCGCCTGCAAATACACGTATAAATTCGTCGTAGACCAAAGCCGATCGAATCCCGATCGCGCATTCGCCTGAACTCGCTCCACACCAACCGATAAACCCTGCGTAGAGTCCACGCTCGGATTCTTCATGAGCGAGTATAAATTCTGTAGCGGAGGGCGTCGGCATGCCCCCGACAGCCGGTGTGGGATGAAGTGTATTCAAAAGTTCGATCGCATCGACCTGAGACGTCAAATGACCCTGAAAACGTGATCGTAGATGTTGAACGTGCGCGAGCTGAAGCAGCTTTTCATCATCGAGCATTTCGTAGTCGAGACCAAGGCCTTGCAAGAGTCGAGCAATATACTGGGTCACATAACGATGCTCGATGAGGTCCTTGGACGAATCCTTAAGCTCGCGGGACGCCTGAGTATCGACGATTTGCCCTTGGCCTCGCCGCCGCGTACCCGCGATAGCATCGATTTGAAAAACGCCGTTCTTCCAGGCGAGGAGTCGCTCCGGAGAACGTCCGAGAAATGCGCGACCATCCGGGCTTTTTAACGCAAAGATATAAGATTCTTCCTGGATAGCGATCAAACGGGAAAGCCAGTAGAGCCAAGTCCCACTGCGATCGAGCGTCAAACGACTCGATCGACTTAGGACCACTTTATGAAACCGAGCTTCGGAAAAAGCTTTCTGCGCGGCATCCAGACTTCTCTTCCAGCCGGCATAATCCGGGGTGTCTTGCCGTTCGATAAGATGGGGCGCAGCGGGCGTAAAGTCTTCGGCGGTCAAAGCACTCTCGAGTAAGCCGACTAACTTTTCTTTAAGAGTCGCCAAAACATTTTTATCACTCGAAAGAGTCTGAACGATCAAAATGGTTTGATCCGCTGTGAGCTTCCAAGTGATAGCCGGTAAAAACCAAACACCAGCGCTTAAATCACCCCATTCCTCGCCCCCTTCATTTGCAAAAGGCTCGCTCCCAAACCATTGAAGAACCGAATCGCGGTTCACCTTCAACTGATCGGCATCGGATACGATTTGCAAGGCGTCGAGAGCCAGCGTTAGAAATCCATCATCGCGGCCTCGCCACACGAAGGCCCAGTCATTGCTATGCGCAAGTAGGTTCAACGGGGAAAATGATCGCGAAATCTTAATCTTCAGGCGACGACAGGTCTCGGCACCGAAGTTATGTTCGCTAAAAGTAGCGTCTAGGCTGCCGAGCGAACAGGGAATCTGTTCTTTGCGAAGGCCGCTAAACATTAAATTTTATCGCCTGAATAAAGGTTTACGATACCAAACGTCAAAACCTTGTGGCTGGCGTTGTCAAATCCCGCCTGGCTCATCAAAGTCGTGAAGTTCTCGCCATAAGGAAAGTCTTCAATCGTTTGATTGAGGTAGGTATAAGCTGTGCCGTGGCCTGACATCATTCGGCCGATGATAGGCAGGACGTGTCTGAGGTAGAAGAGATGAAGCTTTCTCATCACGGGCGACTTAGGCAAAGCGAATTCTAGGACCAAGGCTCGTCCACCCGGTTTAAGTACGCGGTAAATCTCGCGCAAACACGCATCGACATCGGGCACATTCCGAATGCCGAACGACATCGTCGCAGCATCGAATTGTCCTTCGGTGTAACTGAGCTTTTGCGCGTCGCCGACCTGAAGCTGAATTTGACTATCGAGATTCAGACGTTTGATCTTCTGACGACCAATAGCTATCATTCCCTCTGACAAATCGACACCCACAACCTTAGTGACTCGCGGGTCTTTCACAAGTTCGATTGCAACGTCTGCTGTTCCAGTCGCAAGATCTAAGACAATTTGACTGCGTTTAGCGGGCAACTTGCGCCTGAGTTCCTTGCGCCAAATTCTATGTAGACCACCAGAAAGTACGGTATTAATCAGGTCATAGCGGCCCGCGATCGAGTCGAAGATTTTGTACGAATCGCTTTTTGCGTAGGGAAGGGTCATTGCACCAGCTCATTGTTGTCACAGTTCACATCCATATAAACCTTTTCGGAAAGC
>JAZKGL010000428.1:0-2046 GCA_040385935.1 Bdellovibrionota bacterium | reverse complement strand
CTTTGTCATCACCTACATTCAGATAGTTTTCAAATGACCGAAAAAAGCTCGGCTCATTCGAAGCCACTCCAGACTGGGCCGATGATTGAATTCAAGAAGGTGACTAAGATCTTTGGTACCTTCAAGGTTCTCGACGAACTCGACCTTGTGATCCCGCGAGGCAAGATCACCCTTATTCTCGGTAAGTCCGGTGAAGGCAAATCGGTTACGATCAAACACATCATGGGTTTGCTCAAAGCAACCTCGGGCACGGTGATCGTCGATAATCACGACATTTCCGACTACGGCGAGAAACAGCTGCGGGAGCTTCGTAAGAACTTCGGCATGCTTTTTCAGATGGCTGCTCTATTTGACAGTATGTCGGTCTTTGAGAACGTTATTTTTCCTCTTCGCGAACACACTAAGATGAGTATGAAGGAGATGACCGAACGCGTGGAGGAGGTCCTGGAAGCCGTTGGGCTACCAGGCCTTGGCGAGAAAATGCCGAGCGAGCTGTCGACCGGGGAGAAAAAACGCGTGGGTTTGGCGAGAGCCTTGGTTCACAAACCCAAGGTTATTCTGTACGATGAGCCGACTACGGGTATGGACCCATTAGTTTCGGACATGATCGATAAACTGATAGTGGAAGTGTCAAAGCGCGATAAAGATTTGACTTCCATCGTTATTTCTCACGATCTTAAAGCCGCTCTTGATATCGCGGACAACGTTGTGATGCTGTATAAAGGCCGGGTTCAGCTGCAAGGCAGTCCGGACGAATTTCGAAACACGACGGACCCCATTGTTCGGCAATTCTTCGCCGGTAAGGTTGAAGGACCGATGGAGTTTTTCTAATCCTTTCGGAATTTGGACCCTGGGGTAAGAATTTGCCCTCTTAAGTTTTGCTCAGAACTGTCGAAGCGGATAACACTGGGAAACTATCCCAATAAGGAGCTTGCCTCAGCATGAAGGCATTGGGTACAGAATTCAAAGTCGGGTTGTTTACACTCTTAGGCGTCGCTGCGATTGCCTTTGCGGTGTTTTTTGTGAGTCCCGAGCTCTTTGATCGTAAAGAAAAGAAGACTATCAAGACATCTTTGAGAGATGCCTCCGGTATTCTTATCAACACGCATGTGAAAACCAACGGTGTGAACATCGGCCGTGTCAGCGCTATCAAACTCTCCGAGAACGCTACGGGTATCGAGATGGAAGTTCAGGCGGATGTGGTCATCCCCGAAGGCTCTGAGATCGCTGTGCGGACGGTTGGTTTCCTCGGTGACAAGTTCATCGATGTCGTTCGTCCTTTGGAAGGCGGCGGCAAGCCCGTTGCGAACAACGCGTTTATCCCTCCCGCCAAGAGTTCAGGTGATATCGCGGAAGTCGTGGGCAAAGTCGGTGCGATTGCCGACGACATCAAAAAAGTGACAGAAAACCTCGCCAAAGTCCTCGGGGACAAAAAGGGTGAGGCCCGTATGGAAAATATCGCGGAGAACATCGAGCGCTTGACGGAAAACGCCAAGAACATGCTCGAGGAAAACCGCAATGGCGTGAGAGAACTCGTAGCAAATTTTCGAGAAGTGTCGGTTGCCCTGCGTGACGTCACCAATCCTGAGAACCGCGAGAAGATCGATCGCATCCTGACCAACCTCGATTCGACCATGAACGATTTCAAAGTGACATCTGAGAACGCCAAACTCATTACTCAGCGTATCGAAAAGGGTGAGGGCACCATCGGTAAGCTCATCAACGACGATAAGACTGCGGATGATATTCAGGCGACCCTACGCGATCTGCGTGAAGTCCTCTCGCCTGTTACCAAACTTCAGGTGGCTGTTGAGACTCACGGAGAGATTCGTAAGGATGAGACCAATCAGACTTATTTCAACATTCGTTTGAACACACGTCCTGATTCGTACTATCTCGTTGGTTTTACGACTTATCCGGATCGCGTGCGGGATACTGAAACCGAGACTTTAACCTCGGGTGAGAATCAATCGGCGGTTCGTGAACGTATTCGTGATGATAAAGCCCTGCGCTTTAACATCCAGTTTGCGAAACGTTGGGGCTGGC
>JAZKGL010000427.1:0-12706 GCA_040385935.1 Bdellovibrionota bacterium | reverse complement strand
AGTCAAAGGTCTCCCCGTGCAACCGAAGAACGAAAATCAACAACCGAAGAATCGTGTGAAGCCATACATTTTTATGGCCCTCACAATTTGTAGTCGGTATTGCCCTCGGACGCAAAGGGAAAATCTAAATTTATTTTTAAACTCTATCGTAGCTTGGGTTTGCTATTTCATACTGTCTATCACAAGCCCATGGCAAGCCTTTGCTCAAGATGAACTCCCCAAACTCAGCGTGCTACCGATTCAGCTCGTAGGACTCGACAATGAGTTCCCATCGCGCAACAAAAGCAAGCTCGACGCCCTTCACAAACAGTTGGCCAGTGCCCTTCTTAGCGAAAGTCAGCCACTCGATCAGTGGCTCCTCGCCAAGGCACGGACATTATCCTACAACCTAGGGCGTAGCCTGCATCCTGTGCTCAGTGGACCGAGTGTATTTCCCATCGAATCCCCCGCTTATGTCGTACCCATACTCTGCCGTATCGATCAGCACATCGTAGTCGCAACTCAGCTAGTCAGTGTAAGTCAAAATCTCCTATTAGCCTCCGAACAAAAATTCACTCCTTTGGCTGCGTGGGAAGGTGAGGGTTCGCCTATCGCCTTCACAGCCGAATGGGCGCGAAGTCTAGGTTCGCGCATGAAGCCGATGGATAAAGAAACCCAAGGGTTCTCGGTCGATCTCACTCTGCAACGAGGCTCGCACAACAGTCGAGTTGGTTCGCACAATTGTTTGAACATGGTTCTTGCCAACGAGCTGCAAAAGACGATGAATGTCTCTGATCCCCTCGATCTGCTTGAGGGTTATCGCCTCAGACAACTCATGACTAACAGCTCGCCCAAGAAAAGCCCACGGACATATTCTATCGATTGGGGACAAAATCCAAAGGGCCCTACATTCGATGTCCAGCTGAATGCTATAGAATCGGTTTTTGGCAGCTCGGGCCCGCGTAACATCAAAGCTAGGTTCACCTTGAACAACGCCGAAAATCGTCTGGTGGTTCCAGACGATTTCAATCAACGGCTGATAGCGACTCAAAACGAATTGCTCACAAAAGACCTGCCGCAGGTTTCTAAAATCAATCGCGCCTGGGTTTATCTGGATCGCGGTCGCGCGTGGGGCCTTGAGATGAATGACCGGCTTTATTTCGAAGCCGACGGACGATTTGTCAAAGGTCATGTCGTGGGATTTTACACGGCTAACGAAAAGGTTACTTCGCCCAAAGGCTTTTTGGTGCAGGAGGGTGCGATTGTTTTCGTGCGCAAAGGTCAGCGAGATGTGAAGGTAGGCGATACGTTCCAGTTTGATCCGACCTCTTACCCGACGCCCTGGCCAGCGGTTCGCCAGCCGATGAAAAAGCCGTGATCTAGGGCATCACAAACGAATCCTCGCCCATTCCCTCGCCTGTAAAATCCTCAAGCTTCTCAAACGCCCAAAGCTTTTTATCAAGGAGCTGCGAGGCCCGGATATTCTTCTGCGCGTTCAGAACACTAGCCCCAACGTGAGCGTATTCGCCTTCCATGGCCTTCAAAAGCTTTTTCACTTTGCCACGCTGCATATTGCCGTTGGAACCACAGAGGTTACACGGAATAATCGGAACCTCGAGTTCCTCAGACGCTTTGCGAATCTCCTCTTCATCGAGATAGGCCATGGGTCGGATGACGATGTTGCGCCCATCATCGCTTTTGAGTTTGGGCGGCATGCTTGCGATGCGCCCATTGAAAAACAGATTCATGAGGAGAGTGGTATTAAGGTCATCGCGATGGTGACCTAAAGCTATTTTTTCATAACCCATTTTTGATGCGTAATTGTAGAGGATGCCTCGGCGAAGACGCGAGCAGAGGCCGCAATACGATTTGCCCGTTTCGGTTTTGTCGAGAACGATAGTATAAGTGTCCTCTTGCAAAACGGTGAGATCGTGGCCTTGATTTTTCACCCAGGCTGCAAATTTATCGGCAGAAAAACCGGGCTGCTTTTGATCGAGCAGAACGGGATGCAGAGTGAAAGGAAAGGGCGCGCGCCTGCGGATATGCTCAAGCAGGACGAGCATCACCGCCGAATCTTTGCCGCCGGACACGCAAACCATTACCTTATCGCCCGGCTTGATCATATCGAAGTCGGCGATGGCCTCGGTGGTTTGTTTGCGTAAGCGCTCGAGGATCGATTTGGTTTGCAGTTGAACGTCCATGCCCCACCTCAAAGATTACGGTATGGCTTGATAGGTATCACCGCTTTATGCGACTTGCAATCAGGCGGATATGTAGGCCGCGTTGACCGCTTCTAACTGCTGTTTTAAAAAGCTAAGTCGTTGATCGATCGTAAGAGTAGTCGGAAAGGGCTGGACCTTTAGGCCGAGGAGCAGATCGGGTTGCTGGATGAATTCTTTGCAGTCTTCGATCGCCTCCTGGGTGAGAAGGCTGCCGGTGGATTCCCAAACTTCGCTAGAGTCTAGGCGGATCGCTGCGTGATTGTCCTGCCAAGTTCCGTAGAGGGGATCTGAGATCGCCGTTCCCGAGAAGAAGAGGCTTTTGAGTTTTCTGCCCGCGAGTTCGATGTGGCGATGAATAGTTTCGGTGCGGCGGCCTTCGAGTACCGAGCGCCCCCAATTGAGTCCAACGTGGATAGGCAGATTGCCGATCGTCGCGAGTTCGCTTTGCAGGGTGAGAAAGCCTTTGCTGAATTCGCCGTCGGCGTGCCAGGCGTCGCAGTGTTCGAGGATTAATTGGACGCCGTCCCAATTCCATGCGAGTAGGGTTTCGAGTGAGCGTCTTAGGGAATCTTGCGAGGCTATGTTACCGCGTGGTGCGGAATGGACTTCGATGGCCTGGATGGATTTGCGGCCGTGGTTATTGTGAATCTCGTCTACGCGCTGTTTCACTCTTTTAAGGCGATTCAATGCGGCCTCGCGGCCGGAGTCGTCGGGAGAGGCTAAGCCGTAGAGGGTATTTTGTGCGAGGGCATTCATCGTGCCGGGTAAGGTGGTGATGATGTAGTCCCATGATTTTGGGAGTGAGTCGATCTGCGAGTTGCTATCGGTCTCGTGGATGTCTTCGTAGAACGGGAGTTCAAGTCCACGGATAAATGGAAGCTGCAGAAGGCCCTCGCGGTAGAGGGCCTCGGATTTGGGTGTTTTTTGTGCGCTGGGGAGGTTTGCGTAACCTGCGTAGGCGCCGAGGAACCATTGATTCACAGACCTTTATCCTCTTGTAGTGCTTTCGCATTTTGCAGATTTTGATTTTGCGTGAGATTCATCAAATAACTTTTTTTGTGCAGTCTGATCATTGCCTGCAATAGGTGCGACGATACAAAGTTTTTTGGCAAGTTCATGTTGAGCAAGACAAACATTCTCGCCTTTGGCTTCGATGGAGTTCTTCCCTTCGATTACGCAGGAGGTCGGTTTACTATCTCTATTGCAGATCAATTCCTTATTGATATCTTTGCATTCTTGCTCTTTGGCCTTGGCATCGTCTTTGATCACACAAACCACTTCTTTGTCATTAACCTTGACGCCTTCTTTGCAGGCAGCATGAACTATGCTCACTTTGCCAGTGCAATCATTGTTGCTCTCTACGAACTGGTCTTTATAGTAACAACTCACTGGCAGATAGCTCATGATGCATGCTCTTTCCTTACACTCAAGCGCTGGCTTAACCTCGTCCAATTTAGCCCCATCCGCCGTAACTTCATCTGGCTTTACGACCTCTGCGACCGGCGAAGCCGAAAGCGGCTTAGAACCAGAATCCGAAGTCACATCAACCCCCGAATCCCCTACCCCAACCGTCATAGCATCCGAACCCCGCGATCCCCCTTTATGCAGACAGCCAAAAGCAGACACACTCAACAGCAGCGAAGCCATCGCGAAAGAAAGACGTTTCATGGAAACTCCCAATGATTGGTCGATTAACTCAACCCCATTAGGCCAGTTTCTGAGTTTTTTTCAAGTCTTGTTGAAAGAAAAAAGAAGGATCGGCGAGACTAAGAGGCCTTGCGGCGGTTCTGCTGAAGACGTTTGGCCTTCTCAGCCTGATAATTCCGCTCGATAAGCATGAGCTTCATCTCTTCATAAATCCGAACATGCACAAAGTGAATAAGACTAGTCCCAGTAAAGGCAAACATCGGCAAAGCCCAGGGACACCAAATCGAGCCATAAACAAACACACCAACGACAAAGGCCGAGTAACAAATCCAAACACCGATAATCGCCGCGAGATAACGGCGAATCGATAAATTAATCCCAACGATAATCCCAATAAAACCAAAAGCCATAATCAAAAGACCATCGATCTCCCACTTGCCGAGCCAGGTTCCATCAATGATATCCGAGATAGTCGACGCAAGAATGATCCCTCCAGGAATATCCCCGAAAGGCCCACCTTCATGAAAATCCGTGTTACCCGTCGCAAAAGCAAACAGTATCAAAACAACGTCACCCTCTTCAATTTTAGTCTCAGGCTGATTCGCCATCGCCCGCTGGACGAAAAAGCGAAGCGGCATCGCGCGTTCGTAAAAAACCATCGGGTTTCGATGATTGATCATCAATCGACCAGCCTTCGTCATGGGAACATGATGCCCGTTTATCACTAGCTCATCTTCCCGAAGCTGAACACTATCCGCTGCAAAAAGACTCAAATGAGGCATAATCGTTCGTTCGCTCAGCAAAAAGAACGGCGAGATCGTTGCATCGCGATTGAACGTGATATGGCCCACACCACGAACGATTTTATCGTAGGTCCGTGAATGACCATAAACGTAAGCACCCGGAAATGAATCAAGCCGATAAGAAAGATGCTCGAGGCTAAAGACATCGGACAGATAAGTTTGAGGTCGATACGTGTCCGCACGAAGATCCGCTTCAAGCCGATACTTCAACTTCACGTCAGACATAAAATTGCCCGAAAAAACCGGAATCTCAGTCCCATCCGCGGAGTGAAGCTCAGGAGGACTGTAAGGCGAATCCGCGAGCAAGCTATCGAGCAGAATCGCTTTCGGTTTCTTATCACCGATGTTCTTCAGCAAGCGATCAAGCTGCTCCATACTCAAGCGCGGTCCGCCCAGAGCAGAGAACGTCGAATCATCAAGAGCCAATATCTTCACACGTTTATTAAGCTGAGGTGTCTCGCCCAAAGATTCGCGTATCTGAAACAGAATCGGAGAGCTGATGCGAGAGTCAAACATCGCATCCAGTTTGGTCCAGTGCAATGCAAAGAGAGCAAGAAGAAAGAGCGTAGCGATTCCATGAAACAGCGGCCATGATCGTCCGTCGAGGAAAATCGATTTGGGTTTACGCCGTTCGGGAAACATTTCCAGACTACACCTCTAGAGTTAGGTCACTAGGGATATCGGCGTAAACAGTCACTAAGCTGAATATTTATTGAGCGGGATACTTGGCGACTTTTATAAATTTAGAGTTTAAAGCAAGAGATTTTCGCAAGATAAACAAAGATCGTCAAAAACTGGCCAGCCACCCAGCAACACCTTGACCACGAAGGTGTTTCTTAATATTCATCATGAAATGTTTTCGACTGAGAGAGGTTTTCATTTTGATTCGACGAATGTATATCCCTCGAGTGTCAATCGATTGCCAAACATCAAAGGAAATGCTCATGAAAAAATTACTTGCGACTCTTGCCCTACTCTCCTCACCCGCTTTTTCACAATATGATCGTCCAAGCGTCGATCAACCATCTGCCGATGATATCGCCTATGCGGAAAATGGAGTTATCACGCAAATAACTGCCACTCCGACCAATGGTGGTTTCAACCCAACTATCCACGGTGTTTTGCTTGAAGGGACTATCAAGGCGGGTGGGAATTCTTGCGAAGGCTCGCGTTACAAAGTCGGTATTGCTGAATCGATCGTCAAAGGCCGGCTTGTTCTAACACCGTACGTCCGAGAAAAAGACAATGCGGGGGACTTTGCTTGCATCGCGCTCTACGATCTCAATTATAAAGGTGTTGAGTTCTCTTATCCCGTTCGCGGCACCGCAAAGGCTTTAAATAAAGCAGTGGTTGAAGATGTTGGAGTGATGGGTCGCACTGTGAAGCTTTCGACTATCCCTGCCAAGGTTCCCGTAGAAAAACCGGTGGCTGACGCTTGCGACTCTATCAGCGACAATTGCATTAAGATACTCGATAAACACTCATGTAGCGCTGTAGCAGGCGCCCGGCTCATCGCCGTCGAAGGCAACAATAAATGCGAGGCTCTTATCAACCTTAGCAAAGCCTTCTGCAAAGCCAAGGTCGAATTGAAATCCGACGAAGCTAAGTGTGAGCGAAGCAGCACTCCTACTTCCGAGGAAAATCCCGCCACAACCACAACAAATTCTCTCCAAACGTCTGAGTCATAACCCGATAATCGGTGTGGCCCGCATCTAGAGCATAATGAAAACGAACGTGATAACCTTTAGCAAATAACGCATCAAAGGTTTTCACGTTATCCTCCGTCGTATCATTGCGCGCCCCTACTTCCGTAGCCACCCGAATCGGCTTAACCGCTGTGTCCTTGATCAACGATCGATGGTAAGACGCAGCGCCCGCCGGATAATTCATATCGCGCCCTAAATCGGTAAACGTCGGCGAATAGATCAAAACTTTACGAAAACGTTCAGGCATAAACCAAGCCGCAGTAAAAGCCGCAGCCCCGCTCGAACTTCCTCCGAAGAGACAAGACGCCTCTGGATCCTTGGAAAACTTCACACCATACTTTTGCTCAACCAACGGCAATACTTCATTGACAATAAAGTTCGCGTTATTCGGCCCCACCGTATCATACTCAAGTCCACGCTGGCTCCCACGTCCATCGCCGCCGCCATGTTCCATATAAACACCAACAAGGGAAGGAAGTTTTTTATCCGCGACCAGCTTATCCACAGTCGAGCGAACAGGCTCTAACCAAAGCTGAGTATCCATGCTCACAATAAACGGATACTCTTTTCCAGCCACAAAATCAGGCGGAAGATAGACCCTAATCTTACGCGTATAATTCCCTTTAAAAATCTTACTGTCGCTTCCGTTCATCGTAAATTCTTGGATGGTTCCCGAAAGCTTATCCCTCTTCACCGTTTCAGGGGCAACCTCATATTTCGGTCCAATCTCAATTCGACCTTCGCCGTCGCGACTGATTGGAGCAGGAACGGACGGTTTCTCTTCAACCGGCTTCTCTTCTTCCTCTTTCGGAACAGAAGGTTTAACCGGCATCACGGGGTCTTTAATCGTATCCTCGGCCGGCTCGCTAGGCTTAGACGTCTCCCCCTTGCTGCTATCGCCGCTTTCGGGTCCTGGAGAATCTTTATCCGCCGGCGACGTCTCTGCGCTGGTATTCGTCCGCTGCATTAACTCAGGCCGAAGGCCGCAAGCCGTAACAGCAGTAACCCACACGAGTAGCGAAATGAAGCGCATGAGGAATCCGATCTGAAAGCGTTTGTTAGGCCATACCTTATCGGCACTTAAGCCCGAAAATTGAGCACGACCGCTAAGCACGCGTTTCCTTATCGGAAAAATCACCTTTGCAAGCCACCAGCTCCAGCGCTAGAGTGCGGGCAGTCAAACTTTGAAAAGCGAGGAAACCCCATTGGATTCAGCGAATTCCCTACCGCATACGCCCGTTCAGCCGAGCGATATCACTCCGCGCAGCATCGCTTTGGGCTCAATCTTGGCTGTCATGCTCTGCGCGATGAACAGTTATTTAACCCTGTCCTTCGGCGTAATTGAAGAGGGTCCAACCATAGCCGCGCTCTTCTTCTTCACCTTCTTTTTCTGGTCGAAGAAAAAGATTTCGACAACAGAGATGGTCATCGTTTCGACGATGGGGTCGGCTGGAGGTAGCCTGGGTTTCATCTCCAACTTCTTCGCTGCCAAAGCCATGATAGGCCCAGCCTACACAATGACAGAAATGTTTTTGTTCGCGCTGGTCTCTAGCATGGTGGGCATGGCGATGGTTATTCCGCTTCGCCAGCTTCTTATACTTCGAGAGAATCTCCCTTGGCCGGGAGCCAAGGCTACCGCTGGCGTTATCAATGCCCTTGTAAACGAAGGTGATCCAAAGCAGGCGCGTTATCTACTCATGACTTTTCTCATCATGCTCGTCGTCGTAATCGGCAACGCCGATCAAGGCTTCAAGTGGTGGCAAGGTGAGTTTGCAATCCCTGGTCTCGCAGCCTTTGGTGCAGCTGTCCTTTGGTCTTCACCCTTCTCCATTGGCGGCTCGTACCTCATGGGTTTTCGGACCTGTGTCGGGTTTTTGGTCGGCGCAATTCTTCTTATGCTGCTTGGATATTTTGGAGTCGCAGCCGATGAAAGTGCACCCCATAAATTTTACTGGCCCGGCTTAGGATTTTTAGTGGCCTCAGGACTCAC
This sequence comes from Bdellovibrionota bacterium, assembly GCA_040385935.1. Taxonomy (GTDB): domain Bacteria; phylum Bdellovibrionota_B; class Oligoflexia; order Oligoflexales; family Oligoflexaceae; genus Oligoflexus. Next base: position 4,359 of record JAZKGL010000427.1, on the reverse strand, counting down.
GATGATCGTCATCAACTGGCGATCTATGTACGAGGCCCTACTTTCGCTCGTTTCACTTAAAGATGCGGGCAAAGATGATGACGATCCCATCATGTCGCCCAAGGCTTTCCTTGCCTTACTTACAGGCTCTACCCTTCTAGCCATCTTTATTTTGCATCAGTTCTTTTCCCTGACAATTCCATTGATCGTGATACTCGTTGCGATCGGAGGTCTTCTTCAAAACATTATTTCGACTCGAGCTGCTGCACAAACAGCATTCAATCCCGCGCGCGTTATGGGCATTTTACTCGAAGGTATTTGCACGGTATTCGGAGCGAAGTCAGCGCCGCTCAACCTCGCAGGTGCGGGTTTTGTCGCAGGTTCAGGCGCGCAGGCAGGCGTCCTCACGGGTGATCTTGCGTACGGCCGTTGGTTTCACGTGCCATCGCGTTATCAGTTCTGGGCGCAAACACTGACGATCATTCCTTGCTGCTTTGTCTCCGCCTGGGTCTTCAGTCAGATCAATGTCGCCGGAGCGCTTTCCCTCGAAGGCGGAAAACATGCAGCTCCTGTTGCCAAGATGTGGGCGCAGAGTTCGTTGATGTTTGAAAAAGGTTTGGATTCGCTGCCCGAGGGCGCTTTGCTTTGGCTCGCGATCGGTGCCTTGGTAGGAGTAATTTATACTTGCCTAGAATTAGTTCCCGCGATTGAGAAATGGCTACCCGCATCGGTAGGAATCGGCCTTGGTATGGTTTTGTCGGTAGCTACGGGTATCACATTTTTCATCGGCGGATTTATCATGTGGATCATCCTACGCCGCTGGCTCGGGTTTCGCGATATCACACTGACGACCATTGCCGTCGGTTGTATCGTTGCGGAAGGTATCGGTGGGGTGATGAAACCAGGATTGATTCATCTCGGAATAATTGCTGGCTGAATCTTTATTGCTTTTCTTGATTCCATTACGCTAGCATCTGAAAATAAACTATGATGTCATGAAAGAGTTAATGAGGAGTCGGTCCATGGCAAAGCGCTCGGTGATGATAATCGCACTTGCATCCTCTGTCCTACTGGGTTTTAAAGCCCCTGAATCGGTTAAGGAGTCCTCCGAGTTTAAACCTCACATGCAATCGATCTATGCATCGGTCGTCCAACTTATGCCCCTCTTTCTCACTGACGAATCTAAAATCCGTGGTAGCGAGAAACAAGTGATGGAAACTCAGCTTAAGAATTTAGCTGAGCAGAGTCAATCCATTCAGAAGTTAGCTTTGAAAAGCGATGCTAGCCACCAGGCAAGAGCGCGTGATCTCGCCGTGAGTTCGGAGGCTGCGTACACTCAGTTCAAACAAAATCGCCAGAGTCAGGCGCGCTTTCTGCTTTCCGACGTGCTCAATACTTGCTTCGGTTGTCACACGAGCCGGGAAAGTGAAAAAGATTCGCAATTTGTGACCAACTTCAACAAAGATGTGAAATGGAAGAGTCTGGAGCCTCTCGCACGGGCTAGATTTCTGGCTCTTTCCAGGCAGTTTGATGCGTCTATTAAAGAATATGAAGTGCTCCTGAAATCTGCGGATATTTCTGAGGACGACTTTATAAATCTTGATCCTTTAGTCGAATATATGATTCTCGGATTACGTGTTAAAAATGATCGCAATCAAGTCGAGAATACCTTGAAGTCGATCAAACTGGACCTCTACCCTGAAATAGTCAAAAACGATATCAATTCTTGGGTCAAATCACTTGAGGAACTAAAGAAGGAAAAGCCAGCAAGCAGCATGTTTTTAGAAGCAAAAAATCAAATGGCTCTAGCTAAGCAGTCGCTCGAGTACCCGCAAGACCGTAAAGGCCTGGTGAGATATATCATTGCGTCACGCATACTAAATGATGTCGTCCAAGACAAGTCTCTGCCAACTCTTGAACGCGCCGAGGCGTATTACAACTTAGGCCTTTGCGAAAATATTATCGATGTCAATTTCTTTTCCGATCAATCGCTGGCTTACTTTGAAGAAACAATCCGACTTGCGCCGCGATCGGAATTATCTAAAAAAGCTTTTGCCCAGTTTGAGGACATCGTTCGTTTCAGCTTCAGCGGCAGCGCAGGCACAAGCATTCCTGAATCGGAGAAGGAAAAAATGCGCAGCCTTAAAAAGATGGCCCTGTAAAGCTCACATATTCCTCGGCGCCGGATCATTCAAAGTCAAAACACGATGCAGCACGCGGCGCCGAGCCGCCTTTACCTGCGACTGCTTATAACGATCATGCGAGGCATCGCCAACTGCATTCGAAGCAGCGGATTCCTCATCCATCACCTGCAGCTCAAAGGGAAAAAATCCCTCAATCATTTTCTCGTCCGTATTCGACAGGAGCAAAATCTCCTGACACACTTTCTGCATCAATTCAGACCCCCGGGCATCGCCCACATAACGCGACATCTTCTCTTGCCACTGCAAATTGGGGTTGGGATAACGAATCAATTGCCGACAAGTCAACTGCACTGCACGGTAATCCTTAGCTGAGTGCGGGTTCGCATGATTGCCTAAGCTGATAGGTTTCGTAAGCCCAAGGAGGATATTAGTGAACTCATGCGGCTGAATCCGCCCTTCCTCAAGCATTTCTCGCAGCATATCCACATTATGCTTAAATCCCTCCACATCGATGAGGGAATTGCGCGCGCGCGATGGATTACAATTCGGAAATGACACCATATGAAATTCCCTGAGGAACTTCACGACGACCATCACATCCGAAAGATTCTTAGTAATGATCCTCATACCCAGCAAATCGTAGATCGTCTCGGCAACGTTCGCCTTCTTATGCAAAAGCTTCAGCAAAATCGACTCGCGACTTTTTCTAAGCTTCCACTCAATACGATCGAGCTGAACCGAGGTCTCACGGCTTCCAAAACAAAGCTGTCCGTCGGTATTTCGAAAAATATACTTTAAAAACCGGTTCATAATCTGCGTGCGAGCCGCTTCCACATCAGCGAACTTCGCCACACCATCGATATGCGCAAGCGTATGCATGACTCGCAAAACCGCACAGGCCCAAGCCTGACGCAGAGCACCTTCAGCCCGCCTGTCGGAAGCCGCGAGCAAAATATCCCGCGCATCGTCAGCCATCAGCAAATCATCGGGAGGACGACGACCTGCAGACCACTCGGCGGGCATCAGATACTTTTCGATAAAATTCCACGATTCACAGATCACCGAATGCATTTTCTTGGCATCGACCGGATTCTCAGGATCATACCCGTAGTAACGCAGAAACTCGGTGGCATCGGTACGATCACGAATTTCAAGCTCAGTGAGATCGATCGAAGACTTACCTCCGATCAGAACGTCCATCGCGCCCCAATTAAATGACCAGAGATGGGTGAGGTTCTCAGCTGTCGCTTCCAAGCGGATACTCCCGAATCAGCAGACTGTGATAGAATGGATCAAAGCCACTATGACCCATGCCTGTGGAGGGCGGCGACTTTGTTCCGAAAATTCCTCTTCATCATGACTCTTCTAAATCTGTCAGTCAACGCACTAGCCGATGACCACGGTTCAACGCCCGCTCTTGCGCCACCTAAGGCGACAGGAAAATATGTGAATCAGTGGATTCCGTTCCCCGGGATCGCGGTGAAAGATCTCATCACCGCCGAGCCCGTTGCGAAGACAGCGGAAAAAGGTCGTATTCAGGTCGTTGTCTTTATCGCGTCGTGGTGCATTCCCTGTCAGCAGATCATCGACGATTTCACTCGCCTGGAAACCAAGCACCAGAAAAAGTACACAAACCTACTCTTCGTCTTTGCGCACGACTCTGAGGCCGATGCGGTAGCCTTCGCCAAGCAGTACAAAATCGAGGACCGCTCCTATCTCGGAACGGCCAAGATTCTAGAAGACTTTCATCAGCCTGAGTTGCCAAGCGTCTATGCGTCCGATCGATTCGGTTGGCTCGCTTATCGCAAACTCAATGTAAAAAAATCCGATATTGCGGAACTCGATACCTTCATCACCAAACATTCGTCGTTCTGATTTCCCACACATTTGAACTCCAATTTCGCGCGAATCAAGCGCATAAATTGAGTTGAGAACTTTCTTCGACACCTGTAGACATGTGACCGCAACCGCCGCTCACACCCTCAGCCGTCAGAGACCTGTTATGAACTCGATCTTTTTGCAGCTCTTTCCTATGATCGTCTTCATAGCCTTGGCTATCGCGATTGCACTAGGACTCTGTTTTTTAGCCGTCGCTGGCTATAAAAAGGTCTTGAGTTTTACCAGTCCCAAAGCAAAAAAATAGTTCCCCTTTAAAACAATGTGGTTCGTTTAAGACTGGGGGGCTTTATGTGGTGCGTTTTCCCTCGGGATAGCGCTTCGCTGGTGCCTCCGGCGG
>JAZKGL010000426.1:0-4974 GCA_040385935.1 Bdellovibrionota bacterium | reverse complement strand
CCGGGCTCATTTGGGTCTCCGTACCCTCGCGCTCGATTTATATTCAGTGTGGTTGTCCCGCTGACAGCGTGAAGCATTTGATTCAAAGCGGACACATTCGCGAAGAAGGCGATCGTGAGCTTGGACCGAACACCATCCTACTCTCCGATCTGAGCATCCAAAACGGTCAACTCTCGAACATGGCCGAATTCTCGATTCTGCAAATGTTCTACCGCCAGGGCATGATGGTGCCTAATCACCCCGCCTACACGGGAAAAAAACCGGTGATGATCGGTCACCCTGAGCCTCTCAAAGCCCAGCTCGAATACATTTTCCGCGGAAACTACGGCCTCACCGAAGACGAATTGCGCGAGACCGCGTCCTCGCCTGAGGAAGCCGATCTTCATATGCGTATCAAACTCAACTTCGCTTTCGGGCGCATAAAGCCTGTTGAAGAGCTAATTCAACCTATCGCTCTGCTTGATGACGAGACAGAAATTGGCAATGGCGTCTTCATTAAACGAATCGCTGTGAATGTGTTTGAATTTCGCTGCGAAAAGGAACGGCTGCGGGTCGATCTCAATCTGCAACCCGCCGAGACCTACCGCTCGACCTACAAGTATCGTTATCAACCCATTGCACCCGAGTTCTTCTCAGTGATTCATTCGGGTGAAGGCGATGGCTGGGATGTGAGTCATCCCTCGATGGCCTCCATCATATGTTATGGACCCAATATCTATCTGATCGATGCCGGTCCTTTTATTTCCCATACTCTGCGATCGTTCGGACTCAGTCTGAACTCGATCAAAGGCATATTTCAAACCCATGCGCACGATGACCATTTTGCAGGTCTTGCCGAACTTATGCTTGGCGATAAGAAAATCGAATACTATGCGCCCCCTCTCGTTCGCCGCTCGGTTGAACTCAAGCTCAGAGCGCTGATTGGCATCGACATGCCGGTACTCGAAAGCTTCTTTGATGTTCAAGATTTTGATGCCGATGCCTGGAATAACGTCGATGGTCTCGAAGTTTATCCTAGTATCTCGCCGCATCCCGTTGAAACCTACTTCTTAAAATTCCGCGCGATGGCGGCTAACGGCTATCGAAGCTATCATCATCTAGCCGATATCAGTTCGCTGGAAATTCTGAAGGCCATGGTCGAGAGCGACACGAAAAAGAACGGAATCACGCAAGAGATTCACGACCGCATTCGCGCCAGCTATTTGGAAAAAGCGGATCTGAAAAAAATCGATACCGGCGGCGGATTGATTCACGGTCAAGCCAATGACTTCCGTGAAGATAAGTCGACCAAAATCGTGTTTTCTCACTCGACCAAAGGTCTAACGATGACTCAGCAGATTTTCGGCTCGCAAGCGACGCTTGGCCAAGTCGAACACCTCATCAAAGGCGTCATGGATTATCGTCATGAAACCGCGGCCCGTAGTCTTCACCATCACTTCCCTACCGTCCCTTTTGGTGGATTCTACGATCTGCTCAACCAGGAAATTATTAAATTAGAGCCTGGTTTATCGCTCGCTCCCTTGAGCCAGTCGGCGGGCGATGTTTTTCTACTCCTGAAGGGCATTGTTGCGAGCCAGTCCGTTCTCAACTTTAGCGATCAAGAATACCAAGCCGGTTACTTCATCAACGACGAGCCCGATTGCCGCCTGGAAGAGCTTCGCACACGAAGCTGGGTCGAAGTGTTGCGAATCCCTCAAAGAGTGTTTAAGTCATTCCTTGCGCGCAATAATCTCGAGCAGAATTTTAACCAGAACATCGAGCGCCGTCGTCAGCTGGAAAACAGTGCTCTGTTTTCACCGATTCGCTACTCGCCGCTCTTGCATAAAATCGCTCGTTCTCTCGAACCATTTGCAATTCAAAAAGATCAACTCGTGAAGAATTTCGTGGGTCACCACGTCTTTCTTCTCGATCAAGGCGCGATGAAGTTATTTACCGGGGATTATACCGAACAACTCGGTCCAGGAAACTTCTGTTACGAAGACAATGTGCTACTCAAAAACTCCTCGCTCCATCTGTCCTTGCAGGCGCTTGAGAACTCATCGGGTTTTCTCGTGCCGTACACTCTGATCAAAGATATTCCGGCCGTAGAATGGAAACTGGTCGAAGCTTACAAACGCCGAAGTCAGGCGATTCATAAACTGCAAAAAATCAACTCGTCTGCCGCCTAATCTTTCCCATCGTTACAAGCGTAGCGAAGTACCGCGCAAATATCATAAGCACCTTCGAAGCTCACCAGCCGTGATAAGTTCGTATCCTTGAGTAGAGTTGCCAGCAAAATACTTTTTCCGTCAAGCTGTGCGATCGGCGCCACCAGCCGGACCCCATGACTATAATCCACATAAAAATCCGCATGCCAGAGCGATTGCGGCTGTATTGCTGTCCCATTTCCAAGATTGTGCCAGCCATAGATTGCGAGTTTTTCGGGTTTATCGAGCAGGCGCACTGAAGCCACAAGATCTTTTTTATGGCCGGCTACAAGAGGAAAATCGTAGAGGTCAAAGCCCTGCCTCTCCTTTACCCATTCACTGTGCTCCGAAAAAACCGCTGTATCCGACATGGCATCCGTTGCGGGATAGGCATGAGGCCAATACACACGTTCACTCTGCTGATAAATTTGATCAACCATTTTCGCTGTCGGCAAAAGCATTTGCCAACGAGCAGCTAAGGTGCGAACAGCAGGCCAGGCGAGTGGGATGAGAACCGAGTCAGCATCCGATCCAAGTCTCAAATAATCCGCCGAAACCCAATAAATCAGTGTATGTCCGCCTTCGATCACCTGAATGGGTTTGAACCGACTTTGATAGCGCGGCCAAAAGCCTTTATCCAACCAAGCTAAAATTTGTTCTTCACGCTCTTTTCCCGCCTTGGGATTCATTTCACTTAAAAGCTCGCTCGCCGATGGAATAACTTCGGCGTGACGATCTTCAAGAAAGAATTTTTCCGGAGCTGGGGTTAGAGGGGAACAAACTATAAGACCGATAAGGCAGTGGAGATTCACTGGGGAGCCAAGCCTTTCATGATCGTTTTTTCTTCTTGAAAATGCATATCCATCTTGCCGAGAGCGGTGTCTAAAAACAGATCCGCTTTAAGCTGCACCTTAAGCTCTTTAGGATTCGCCAGATAACGCTTCATGAGATTGACCAAATTATCCGGGTCGACGCGAAAGGGAAGCCTGACCTCCACCTTTTCCTTTGATTTGAGCATAATGACATCAGGATAAGATCCTTCTCCAAGATCAAGATCCATGCTTTTGACATCGTATTTAAGTTCTTGGATATCGACGCCAAAGCTATTGGGATTAAAGACTTCTAAAACGAAGTCGAGTTCCATTCGTTTGGTACTGATCGAACGGATATCCACATTGACGAGACGAACGGTGGGTTTGTCGGCGACCACGCCGAGCAGATGCCGCATGGTCGCGCAACTTAAGACGAGAAAAGAACCTGAAAGAACAAGGATAATAGCCCGAAGGCGCTCATTCATGTACCGGTCCCTTTCTTGGGATTTAAATGTCAGCGAGGAGTTTTTTCACTCGATCGGCACCGAGATCTTTTAGAAACATCGGAAGCCTTGGCCCTTGATCACGACTTATCACTTTCTGATAAACCGCTTCGAAGAACTCTTTGCCGTTCTCGCGGCCAGTCTTATGAATAATATCATCAAAGAGGCGTTGGTTTAAATCTTTCGGCTCGATCGAATTGAGATCGACGGTCCCAAGGAGTTCCAAAAGCAGTTTTAAAGCCTCTTTTTGGTAATCCGATAGAGCGAAGTTTACCGGAGCTTTATTGATATGATAGCGGAACTCGTCCGGAGCGCTTTCGGTAACCCAGTTCCAAGCGCGCGTCGCCCGCGAGACGAACGCAGATTTATCTTCCGCAGTTCTTTCGGGGGTTTTGTACCAGCGGTCCCAAGCGCGTTCGGCATCGCCATCGACGATCTGAAGACGGCCAGTGAGTTCGCGGAAGGGCGCGCGATAAGGAGCGACTTTTGGAACTTCGCTCACGCAGGAGAGTTCGTAAGCACGGCGAAGGACGGGCCACTTACCCGGATTGGCCGGAACGGGGCCGAGAGCCTGAATTTCCGTTTTATCGAATTCTTCATAGACCTTGATCACATCGGCATCAAAGCTGATGGCAAAATCGGTGTTTGGACGCTGGTTGGCAAAGATCCATCGCACCATCTGCGGCTCATACACTTCAAGCGCCTGAGCGAGAGTGATGAGTTCGCCACTCGACGACGACATCTTACCGGCTTTGCCTTTGATCGAAACAAAGTCGTACTGAAGGTACTGAGGAGCCTCGCGACCCCACAATGCTTTCACGATTTGCTTGCCGGTATCAAACGATCCGCCATCGCTCGAATGATCTTTTCCACCCGGCTCAAAATCCACTTTTTCATACGCCCAGCGCATAGGCCAATCGGTTCGCCAGTTCAGCTTGAGATCAGCCGTCTTACGAATATCGACCGTTTCCTCATTGTGACAAAGACCGCATTTATATTCGTAGGAGTAGCCGCCCGGATAACGCTCATACTCCATTTGATCGCGCTGACACTTGCTGCAGTAGATGGCTGTCGGAAGCCAATCGGCAGCCAAAGGCTCAGAGCGATACTGATTCAAGATCTCTTTGATCTTGGCCGTATTTTCCAAAGCATGCTTGATGGATTCAGCATACAAAGCGCTCGAGTAACGATCACTTTGATACAAAAACTCAGGTGCGATCCCGACGTCTTTGATCTGCTCTTCGAATTCCTGCTCATTGTGAGCCGCATAACTCTTGGCTTTGCCGAACGGATCGGGCACGCGGCTGATCGGGCGCCGAAGGTTTTCGGTCAGCATCTCTTGGTTTGGAAGATTCTTCGGGACTTTTCGGAGCGTATCAAAGTCATCCCAGCTATAAATAAAACGAACCTTCTTCTCCAGCGAGCGCAAAGCGCGCGCCACCAGATCTACCGTGATGACTTCACGAAAGTTAC
>JAZKGL010000425.1:0-7908 GCA_040385935.1 Bdellovibrionota bacterium | reverse complement strand
TTGAGTTGGGCCGCAAAAAATAGAAAAAACGAAAAAATATAAACCAAAAAAATAAACAAACGCGCCCCGCGAAGCGGCAGCCTGTACGGTGGGGGGATACATAAGGGGGGCAGGCGGAGCCTCTCCTCTTATGCCGCCGGAGGCACCAGCGAAGCGCTATCCCGAGGGAAAACGCACTATATAAAGCCCGCCAGTCTTAAACAAACGACATTAAAATTCATTCCGCGCCCCCTTTTTTCACCTCGTCGCTTCACTACGTGGTCTATCGAAAGGAGCATCACAGGTATAGCGAGTGTAAACTTGAAACTTCGGAGTTCGTAGTTGCTCAGGGCTGACTTGAATGCCTATTTCTAAAATATTCCAAGCACTCTCACTCGTGACATCCCAGGCATCACCTACGCGCTGCGGACAGGTCTGCTGCGTTTCAATTACTCCCGTTCTTTCCGTTAGTATGCCCCGTCCCGCATCCGCTTCTAATCCACCTGCGGCGGGTGCGATTTGAGCCAACGCCGTCTGGATCCATAGAACTGAGATCGCACTCGCGCACACTGCATTGAAACTAGTCATCCTTGACTGGCTCATACCCTAACTCCTTATCATTGATTAAGGAACGTGGTTCCCTGCTGTTCGAAATTACTTCTATGAACCATTTTTTCTTGGCTGCCTGACTTCACATCGGGAACAACCAATGTCGCTACTCCATCTTCCACCATAGCTGGGTAAGGAATGCGGCCGAGCGAGAGCGTTTTCCTATGGACTAAATGGTGTCGTCCGAAGACCATCATTTGAGCGCCGACACGATTCACTTCGTTGTGAATCTCTTCAGCCGGTTTTCCGAATCCCACCGCCGCTTCGTATCGCGTACTGTTCAGATGAGGCTCGATGGATTCTTCGTAACGCTTCATGAGTTCGGTTTGTGTTCGGGCTTTCACTTTTTCGATGTAGTATTCGCGATTGAGTTCGGGATCACTTGGAATTTGACCGAGAATCATCGATTCGCGGACCGATTCGATCATGCGATCTACATCCTGAAAACTCATATCTTGAACATGAACGTGGGTAAGGGATTCTGCATGAAGCTCGTTCGCTAGCTGAACAGCCGCATCGAGAGCGGCTTGGCCTTCCTCTCCGAAATTATCGGCGACCAGGATACGAAGGGGGCCTTCAAGACGAACGGCATTGTGCTCAGGGACTAAAAGGACGGGAATATTCGCTTCGGAAGCCAAGGTAAAGCCCGTTGAGACTCCCGATAAAAAACCGCCCGCATCGGCGCCCACGCCTGCAATGATCAATCCTGCATTCAATTCGTCGGCTAGACTTAAGACAGCTTCAGGCGGAAAATCACGAATCAAATGAGTACTCACCTCGACATCATCGAACGCTCCGCTGAGCGCGTCGAGCTTGCCTCGTGCGAGCTGCTCTTCCTTGTCATTGAAATTCATCTCATAGCCGTAATAAGGATTGACTACGATATCCCCGGCGCCGACATAACTGAACATTGGTCGAACGGCGTGAACGATATGGAGAGGAGCATGAAGTTTGCGAGCGAGATAACGAGCGGTCGTTAGAATGGGTTCGTCACCTGACTTCAAGAGTACGGCGGCGATTATGGGTCGCTGATGGCTAACGTGGTTGATCATGGATATCCCCTCTAAAGGTTGTGCTCAAAGCGATGAGCACAGCAGTCTATAGGAGGGGAATAAGCAAAAAGCGTTCCATCAAAATCTGTATCTTCTGGACTACAGTCTGAGTCAAAGGGAGTCTGGGAGCTTTCGTTCGCCCCAGCCTCTATAGCCGCCGATCATGCTTTCAATATTTTTATAGCCCATCTCGGCGAGGTTTCGAGCGGCAAGGGCCGACCTGTAGCCACCTCCGCAGTAAAGGACGATACGGGCGTTCGGGTCGGGTATGCGAGTTTCGATATCGCGTTCGATTATGCCCTTGGATAGATGGATAGCACCGGGCAGATGACCGGCTGCCCATTCCGACTCCTCGCGGACGTCAACGAGATAAAAGTTTTCCTTGTTCTTCAGAGAGTGAAGCACAGCCTCGGGTTCAACCTCTTTCACTCGCTCGCGTGCGCTTTCTGAAATCTTTAAAAACCCGGGTGAATGCTTCATCGCTAAATGCCTTTCATTATTCTTAATCAAACTGCGGAAAAACCCTAGCGGATAGAGAGCGAATTATGCAGGATGGGTCTTCGGTTTTTCCGAATTCTTTTGTCTCGTCCGGACCATATGCTACTACGGAGTCTGAATGAAGGTCTACGTCCGGTTTTCCCTGTTTACGCTCGGTTTTATTTTTCTAAGTCCCTGCTTCGGATCGAAAGCTCCGGCCGCGACTATCACTCTAGAAAATTATTTGCAGTCGGTGAAACAAGCGAACCGCTCCCTGCAGATTTCCGCCACGACCGTTGCTGCCGGTGAGCTGCGCAATGAGTCCACCGACATTGCATTCGCCCCGCAGTTTTTTAGCCAAGCGACCCATACGTCGGATCACAAAGAGCAGGTCAGTCCTTTGTCGCCTGAGCGCGTTGAGGCCACCAATCTTAGCTTCGGTATTCAAAAGCTTTGGGAAACTGGTCTGCAAACTCAAGTGACTTACAGCATGACTCACGTGGAACTTGATCAGGCTGCCATCGCGCCGACGTTCAATGTCACGATTCCTTTTCCAAATCCTGCAGCGCCGGGGACATCTTTGCCTGTGCCCGTCTCCGTTCCTAACCCAGCCCTGGATCTGTTGCCGCGCGACGAATATACCGAGGCTCGGACCCAGATCGATCTGGTCCAACCCTTGTGGAAAAATTCGGGCGGCACAGACCTCAAGCTCACGCGGGAGAGCGCGCAAACCAAGATTCAGATGCAAAAGCTTGGCGAAAACTACAAGACCAAGAATCTTTTGGCCCAGGCCGAGTATGTTTACTGGCAACTGGCACTGGCCCAGGAAGCGGTTCTCAATCAGGAGGGCACGATCGATCGTTTGCGAAAGATTCGCGAATGGACGTCACGTCGTGCGGAAAGCCAGTTGGGCGATCGCGTCGATTTATTGCAGGCGGATTCGGGCCTTCGAGCCAAACTGTTTGAACTTGAGACCACGAAGAAAGAAAGAAACGCCCTGCAGCGGGCCTTCAACACGCTTCGAGGCGTTGAAGGGCAAGAGCTTAGAGGCTGGCTGACGACGCTCAACAGTCGTACTTTGATTCGTGACAAGAGTAAAATATTGGCGGCGGTTTCCAGTGTGAAACGCCTGGATATTGAGATTGCCAAGAAAGCTGAACGCATATCCGAAATCGAGATTGAGCAAAGCCGAGAGAAGTTCAAGGGGCAGCTTGATGTCTTTGGATCAGTGGCTCTCAATGCGCTTGATGCCTCCACCTCTGATGCGATGAGCGATTCTTTTGGAACCGAACATCCGACTGTGGTTGTAGGGATTAAGTTCTCGACGCCACTCGATTACGATTTGATCAATCGCGATCGGCAAGGTCTTGTGCAGGCCAGCACTGCGACTCGACTCGATCGGGAGAATAAGGAATTTACCGCTCGCCAGGATTATCTCGATCTTATCGCTCAGCTCAATGAGGGCGAACAACGACTGAAACTAGCAAGTGAGCTTGAGTCCGCGCAGAAAGAAAAAGTCGCCTATGAACGAGAGCGCCTTGAATCCGGTCGGACGACGACCTACCAAATTCTCAACTTTGAAAACGATTACGCGTTATCGCAGCTCGCGACTATACGGTCTAAAGCCGAAATCCTAGGAATTCTCGCCAAGCTGAAATCATTTGGAGACGTTCCATGAATCTCGCGAGTCTATCGATCAAACGGCCGGTTTTCATCACCGCCATCGTCTCGGTTATGCTACTCGTCGGCTATATGTCGTTCAAGCGACTCGGCGTGGATCTTTTCCCGAATATCACCTTCCCTGTCATTACTGTCTTTACCGGTTATCCGGGTGCGGGACCGAAGGAGGTGGAAAACCTCATTTCTAAGATACTCGAGGAGCAAATCGCATCGACGCCTGGACTCAAAGCGGTTCGTTCGATGAACCGCGAGGGTCTCAGTATCGTGAGCGCGGAGTTCACCCTCGAAACGGATGTAAAGTATGCGGAGCAACAGGTCCGCGACAAGGTCTCGGCGGCCAAGCGCCGTCTGCCGAACGATGTCCTCGAACCTATTATTCGGCGCCTTGACCCCAGCGAACAGCCGGTTTCGATTATGGCTCTCGAAGCGGATTTGTCCCCGACCGAGCTTTATGATCTTGCGGATCGTGTGATACGGCCGACGTTTGAGCAGATTCCTCAAGTCGCATTGGTCGATATCGTGGGTGGGCGTAAAAGAGAAATTCACGTTGTCCTCGATCGCCAAAAGCTTAAGCAGCATGAGCTTTCGGTTTCCATCCTTGCCAACCGGCTTAAGTCGGCAGGTATGAATATCCCCGCGGGTAAGGTCACCGAAGGGTTAAAGGACTCGACTTACCGGACTTTAGGCGAGTTTCAATCGCTGAGTGAAATCGGCAATACAGTTGTGAACTTTTTGGGGAATGAAGTTCCGGTAAGGATTCGTGATCTAGGCGTCGTCAATGATGCGATGAAAGATGAACTCAACCGAACCTACTATAACGGCAAGTCCGCGGTGTTTGTCCTGATTCATAGACAGTCGGGCGCCAACACACTCGCCGTCGTCAAGAGCGTGATGAAAAAGCTCGATGAGACACGAATCAAACTCGCCAAAGAGAAGGGCTCTCCGAATCTGAACTTGATCCGGGATGGTTCGAAGATGATTCGCGATAACGTCGATGACGTTAAGGAATCGATCGTTGTCGGTATCGTACTTACGATTATCGTGGTCTTTTTCTTTCTCGGCAGCGGTCGCTCGACACTTATTACCGGGCTCGCCTTGCCGAACTCGCTACTCGGCGCTTTCATCCTTATGCAGATCTGCGGTTTTACGATTAACGTTATGACTCTCCTCGCGTTGAGTCTTGCGGTTGGTCTATTGGTCGATGATGCGATCGTTGTTCGGGAGAATATTTTCCGTCACATTGAACTCGGTGAAACACCGGCTATGGCTGCTTATAAAGGAACTCAAGAAGTTACTCTAGCGGTCGTGGCGACAACTCTTGCGGTCATCGCCGTCTTTGGTCCTATCGCATTTCTTCAAGGTATTATCGGGCAGTTCTTTAAAGAGTTCGGACTGACGATTTGTTTTGCCATGATGATCTCTCTCTTCGATGCGCTGACTGTTGCCCCTATGCTTTCCGCTTACTTCGCGGGAGCGCCGCACGGGCAGGAGAAAAAAGGAATTTATTACTACACCATCGGCGGTGTGCTTCGAGGGTTCAACTGGCTCCAGGATCGCTTTGAAGACATGTATGTATGGACTTTGCGCGGTGTTATTCGAGTACCTTGGCTTGTACTTATTGTTGCGACCGGGCTGTTCATCGGATCGCTGCTTTTGACCAAGAAGGTTCCTAAAACGTTTCTACCGCCTCAGGACTTTGGCGAATTCCTCGTTTCGATCGATCTCGCTCCAGGGACCAGTCTAGATGTTATGAGCAAACGCGCATTGGTCGCCGATAAGATCATCCGCGAATTCCCGGAGGTTCATCACACATCCTTGACAGTTGGTAAAGAAGGCGAAATCGACTTTGCCGAATTCTTCGTGCAGCTCGTGCCACGTAAAGAGCGCTCGATGGATACCTCGCAGTTTAAGGAAAAACTTCGTGAACGTCTGGCCAAAGACTTTTCGGATGCAAGGCCTATCGTTAAAGATATTGATATCATCGGCGGTAACTTAAGACCGTTTATGGTGAATGTACTCGGCAACAACTTTGAGGACCTTGAAAAGTATTCGGCTCTTCTCTATCAAAAGCTGAAGAAAAATCCGGCTCTCAAAGACGTCGATATCAGCTACAGTCCGGGCAAACCTGAAGTTCAGATTTCCATCGACCAGCAAAAAGCCGAGCGGCTTGGTGTGATGGTGAACACCGTGGGGATGGAGCTGCGCGGGCAAGTCGAAGGCGTTACACCAGCCTTTTTTCGAGCGGATGGGGAAGAGTATGATGTGCGTCTGCGTATCCAGGATGATCAGAGAAACCTAGCTGAGAACTGGGGTAGTATCTTTGTCCCGAACATGAACTATGCGAATGTTCGGCTGGCGGATCTCGCGAGCTTTAAACGCATCGAAGGTCCTTCGAATATCAATCGGCAGAACCGTACGCGCTATATACAGATCACCGCCGACCTTACACCCGGCGGAGCGGGTATGGCTCAGGCGATGGATGATACGCGTTCGTTTATGAGCAATGAGATTAAGTTACCCGAAGGCATGCAGTACACTTTTGTCGGTCAGGCAGAGAGTTATGCGGAAATGATCGATAACATGGTGATCGCTCTTGGCCTCGCAGTGGTGTTCATTTACCTCGTGCTCTGCTCGCTTTACGAATCCTTTGTCACGCCGCTCACGATCATGCTCGTTCTTCCGCTGGCTATGTGCGGAGCGTTCGCTGCTCTTTACTTGACTCATCAATCGCTCGATTTGTTCTCTATGATCGGCTGTATTCTATTGCTCGGAGTCGCGATAAAGAACTCGATCTTGCTCGTCGATTTTGCGAATCAAAAGGTTAGTGAAGGCGCATCTCGCAATGATGCGATGATCATGGCCGGTAAAACCAGGCTTCGACCGATCTTGATGACTACCTTTGCGCTGATTGCCGGCATGTTGCCGATTGCGATCGGTTTGAACGAAGCCTCTGCGCAACGGACATCAATGGGTATTGCGATTATCGGTGGTCTGATTTCATCGACTGCATTGACGCTCCTTGTGATTCCAGCGGCTTATTCTTACATTGATCGATTCCGAGTATCATCACTCCGACTCGTGCGTAAGATTTTTAGCGTACAAGAAGCGAAATTTGACTAAGTCTTCGTTGCCATACGGGGAGGAAGGGGTTAAATTGCCCCAACTTCCTCACGCGAAAGGACATACTCATGCTCGCCCCGTTTATGGTTGCAGTCTCCGGTGGTTCAGGCTCTGGCAAGACAACCTTCGTAAGCAAGCTGAGGACTAGACTTGAGCGCGAGCAGCCGCTTATCGTCAACATCGACCATTATTATCGTGATCTGTCGCATCTTGAGCCGAGCGAACGCGCGCGGACTAACTTCGACGATCCCGATTCGATTGAACGCGCTCTCTTGATCGATCAGGTCAGTAGTCTTCGTCGAGGGCAATCGGTCCTTCGTCCCTCCTACGATTTTTCCACACACTCGCGCGTGACGGAAACGGTTCAACTCGATCCTGGCCCGGTTATCATAGTGGATGGCATCTTCTCGCTTTGCTTTCCTGAACTGTTCGAGCTTATCGATTTGAAAATTTTTATCGATGTCGATGATGATGTGCGTGTGGTTCGCCGCATTCGCCGGGATACCGCCGAACGCGGCCGGAATTTCGAAAGTTGTGCCTCGCAGTATTTGGGATCGGTAAAGGCGATGCATCAGAAGTTTATCGAGCCAACTAAGATACATGCTGATCTGGTGATTCCATGGCACAACATCAATGAACGGGCGGTGGATTGCATCGCGGATCTCATCCAACTTTCGGTGCGAAAACGTAGTCTTTAACGATTAAATCGTATAAATCCAGGTGGTGACGAAATAATCACCTCCCAAATACCCCATGAAATGATTAATCCTCTCAGGCGCTTAAGGCGCCTGATTTATTTTGCCGGTAATCCTCCGTAGGTATCAATGTCAGTGCTGTGGGCCCTTAACGTCCACAGACATCTGCCCTAGAGGAGCAACAAACCATGAAAGTCTCGACGTCTGCGTATGGTGCTTTAGTATCGCTAAGCTTACTGACTGTAGCTTGTGATAACGGTACTCCTATGTTCAGCGAATCCGTGGCAGGCGTGTCT
>JAZKGL010000424.1:0-3034 GCA_040385935.1 Bdellovibrionota bacterium | reverse complement strand
AGTGAGATGGAATTTCCTATCGTAAATGGTCAGTCGAAACTCCTTCGTCTTCCTACAGGCGATTACAAATTCAGCATCACGCAACTGAACGGTCCGTTCTCAGAAGAGATGTTTACGACCGAAGAAATCATCCCGATCTCGATTGGTCAGGTGAGCTGGAAAACGAACCGTCCGCACCTAGTCATCAAAAACTGGTAACAAACTTCAGTATTTTCTATAGTCCCTCTGCAAGTCCATTTGCAGAGGGATTTTTTTATCATGAAATTTGCGATTATCTCGGGCAGTGCCCGCTCGAACTCCCAAAGTCTTAAAATCTCCAAGTACCTCGAAAAAGAGTTAAAGCAGACTAAGGGCAACAGCACTTATCTCTTAAACCTCGAAGGCAATCCGATCCCTCTTTGGGATGAGGGGATCTTTGGGCCAGACGAAAAATGGCAAAAGGCCTGGGGCCCGATCAGTGCCGAACTCGAAAGTTCGGACGCCTTCATACTCGTCTGTCCTGAGTGGCACGGATCAACACCCGCTGCGGTTCATAACTTACTGCAGGTAGGCACCGCGAAAGAATTCGGTCATAAGCCTTTTCTGATTGTGACCGTTAGTGCCTATGTCGGTGGAGCATATCCCGTCAGCGAACTTCGTATGTCGGGCTATAAGAACAGTCGAATCTGTTATATCCCCGAACAGCTGATCGTTCGTCATGCGCCGCAGACTTTCAACGGCGACACGATGGAGAGTCAAGATGATGCTTATCTACGCGCCCGTGCGACCTACTGCCTTAAGCTCTTAAGCGAATACGCAAAAGGACTGAAAGGAGTTCGAGATAGCGGAGTCATCGACCACAAGACCTATCCCAACGGTATGTGACAATCTCGGTTTATTCCAAATCGGCCCGGCTTATCCCGGGCCTATTTCTCACCCAAAAAATCCCGCTTTCCACTGCCATTCCCACCGATTTTAGGCTATAAACAACGTCTTATATGTTATGAGCGCCAAAGTTGCACATATTCCACCAAACATAACTATTTCCCCATAGGTGTTAAATAAAATGTTTGATGTCCTAAGCGATGGTTTCCGCGAAGCCAAACTTAAACTCAAAGGCAAAGCCGTCCTCAACGAATCCAACCTCAAAGAGGCGATGGAATCGGTTCGCAAAAGCTTGCTCGAAGCTGACGTGGAATATGGGGTCACCAAAAAATTCCTTAAGAACGTGACCGACAAAGCCCTCGGCACCGAAGTCTCGACCAGAGCCGGTGCAGGTGCTAATCGCATGAACGTGACGCCCGCCGATCATTTTGTTCAAATTTGCCACGAAGAACTCGAAGCCCTTATGGGCCCGGTCAACACCGAGCTGACATTTGCCACCAACCGCCCGACCGTTATCATGATGGTTGGTCTGCAGGGTTCGGGTAAGACGACCAGCACCGGAAAGCTCGCGCGCTGGCTCATCAAAAACCATAAGAAAAAACCCTTGCTGGTAGCCGCCGATATCTATCGTCCGGCTGCGGTTCAGCAGCTCAAAGTCCTCGGGGAACGCGTTGGCGTCCCGGTCTTTAGCAAAGAGAACGCTTCGCCCGTTGAGATTTGCAAAGAAGCGATTCAAAGAGCGTTTGAGCAAAATCACGATCTCGTCCTACTCGATACCGCCGGTCGTCTAACGATCGACGAAGCCTTGATGCAAGAACTCGTCGATATCAAAAACGTAACCAAGCCTGACAACATTCTCCTCGTCTGTGACGCGATGATGGGTCAGGACGCAGTGACGACGGCTAAAGCCTTTGACGATCAGCTTACGCTCAGCGGCGTGATCATGACCAAACTCGATGGTGATGCGCGCGGTGGTGCTGCTCTTTCCATTAAAGAAGTCACAGGCAAACCCATCAAGTTTTTGGGTATCGGCGAAGACCTCGACAAACTCGAGGAGTTCCGTCCCGAAGGTTTGGCGAGCCGTATTCTCGGAATGGGCGATGTCGTCGGTCTGATGGAAGACTTCCAAAAAGTTTCCACGGGCGATCAAGAAGAACAAGCCATGAAGATGCTTCAAGGCCAGTTCTCCTACATCGACTTTTATAAGCAGATCGAGATGATCCAAAAGATGGGATCACTCAAAGATATTATCGCTAAGCTCCCGATGCAGGACATGATTCCCAAGGGCGCGAACATCGATGATCGCGAGTTGACCAAGATCAAAGCGGTGATCGATTCCATGACCGCGCGCGAGCGTATCGGTCGTGATGAGATCAATAAAAGCCGCATGACACGAATCGCCAAAGGTTCGGGTCGTCCGCTCAAAGAAATCGACGAGCTGCACAAACGCTTCATGCAAATGCGGCAAATGATGGGCATGTTCGGCAAAAACATGGGCGGCATGCTCGGCAAGATTCCGGGTATGGGAACGCTCAATAACCTGAACAACCTTCGCAAAATGGGCCAAGGCATGGGCGGCGGCGGTATGCCGGCTGGATTCCCAGGCATGGGCGCAGGCGGTATGCCGGACATGGCTTCGATGTTTGGTGGAATGCCGGGCATGGGCGGTGCTAGCGCGCCAAAACCAAGTCCTGATCGCGACAAGCAAAAGAAGATGCGTAAAGACGCAAAGAAAGCTCGTAAGAAAAACCGTAAGTAAACAGTTGGGTGTCTCGTGGAAACAAGTGTTGTAGAAAACAAAGCAGCAAAAAAGGTTTATGTCGAAACCTGGGGTTGTCAGATGAACGTCGCTGACTCCGAGCAGATGCTTGGGCTCCTTCGTGCGCAAAATTACGCTCAGACCGATAAGCCGGAAGATGCCGATCTCGTTCTTCTCAACACCTGTCACATCCGCGAGAAGGCCACGCATAAAGTTCTCAGTCGACTCGGTCGTCTGCGCGAGATTTCGAGCGAAAAAAACCCTTCGATGAAGATCGCCGTCACCGGCTGCGTGGCTCAGGCCGAAGGCAAAAAACTGATGGAGAAGGCTTCGAACATCGATCTTTTGATCGGACCGGGCAAAATCTCTGATCTGACTTCGCTGCTTGAAACACATGAAAAAGACGGCAAA
>JAZKGL010000423.1:0-1022 GCA_040385935.1 Bdellovibrionota bacterium | reverse complement strand
GTTATGCACGGGTCTTCATCTGTTCCTCAGGATCTTCAGGATATAGTGAATAAGTTCGGGGGAGCTATCAAGCAAACCTGGGGTGTTCCTGTCTCAGAGATCCAAGAAGGAATCAAAGTCGGCGTTCGTAAGATCAACGTCGATACCGATAACCGCCTCGCAATCACTGGCGCTATCCGCAAAGCTTTCGCTGACAAACCGGGCGAGTTCGACCCGCGCTTCTACATGACTCTCGCGCGTGATGCGATGAAGAAGATCTGTGCTGAGCGCATGACACAGTTTGGTCAAGCATCGCAGGCGCGTAACATTCGTCAAGTGACTCTGGCCGAGATGGCAAAGATTTACGGTTAAGTCCACTTTGCTTATCGAAGATCAGTTTACGCGAGGATCTTTCATGAATTGGACTTTGTGGACAGCACTAGGCTCTTTCTTTGCGGCTCTTGGAGTCGGATTGGGAGCCTTTGGGGCTCATGCGCTGAAAACCCGTTTAAGTCCTGAGGACCTCGCGATCTTTGAAGTGGGAGTGCGCTATCAGATGTACCACGCGTTGGCACTTCTGGCGCTTGGCTTCATTGCTTCTAAGATGGACTCCTCACTGGTTAAGGTTGCTGGCTTTCTCTACGTCTTTGGGATCGTAGTCTTCTCCGGCAGTCTTTACACATTGGTCCTGACTGGGGTAAGAACATGGGGTGCTGTAACGCCCATCGGGGGTCTGGCATTTATCATTGCCTGGACGCTTGTCGGTATCGCCGTCGTTAAAGGCTAGCCCTGCTAGCTGACTAACTAAATTTTTATATAAATCCCGATGCGCAAAAATAGACAAGCGCGTTAGCTCGGCATCGAGTAGAAACGTGGCTGTCGGACGTGTCGGACGCCTGGACATCGCTTCCAAGAGGTTTACGAATGGAATCACTAGCCCAAGAGACAGTTGTTTCAAATAAAATCAAACTCTTGCCTGTTGCTGTGATCAAAGAGATCGAGCAGCAGAACAAAGCTCGTCGCCTCATGGGCCTCAGCACTAT
>JAZKGL010000422.1:7958-13294 GCA_040385935.1 Bdellovibrionota bacterium | reverse complement strand
TGGGTATGAAGCTGACTTACGCGAGATTCCGTGACTTCTAAGATGCGGCCGATCTCTTTCAAGTTGAGATCTTCGTAGTAGTAAAGCGAAAGGACGAGCTTTTGTTTTTCCGGAAGTTCGTCGATGTGTTTGACGAGCAGATCGCGGATGCCTTTGCTTTTGAGCTGAGTAAACGGATTCTTCGATGAGGTGTTCTCAAGACATTCGAGGAGCGACTTACGATCTTGTTGATTGGGACCGGAAAGTTCGTCGATTGAAAGGAGAGTGACGGCTTTGACTTTGGAGACCATATCGTAGTATTCATCGAGGCCGATCCCTAGAGCATCCGAAAGCTCTTCGTCGGAGACAGCTCGACCTAGCTTTTGCTCGAGTTCGGCGTAGGTCTTCTCGATTTTCTTAGCCTTGTCACGCACCGATCGCGGCACCCAGTCCTGCGAACGAAGTTCATCGAGTATCGCACCCCGGATACGAAACTCGGCGTAAGTCTTGAATTTGTTATCACGCGAAGGATCGTACTTTTCGATCGCATCCATCAGACCGATCACACCGGCTGAGATGAGATCGTCGATATCAATATTGGACGGAAGGCGCGCTGCGATACGTTGAGCCACGAAGCGAATCAGAGGAGCATAGTCCATGATAAGCTGATCGCGGAGTTTACCGTCGACGCCTTTGGTATCCTGCTTATATCGTTTGACAAGACCTTTCATACCGAAATATCTCCCGCTTGGCAGTTTTCAAAGGGCGCGCAAGGCACCGTAGTTGGGGAACAAGAGATCACTGAGTCCGCGGCCACTCGAAGATTCCGGTGCCGCAGCCAGGGTTTCTATCGTCTTACGCGCGATTTCGTTCCACGCTTGTCCGCATATCGTGTGTTTGACCTGCTCATCGCCGGCACGCTGCATCATCACGCTGCGCCCAACGACAGGATCATTCGGAACGGCTCCGGCAAAACCAAGATTGAAGTCGAGAAATCTCTTCGCGACGTCCGATAGGTTTTGAAAGACTTTGTAGCCTTGCTGATCACTGACTGTGCGATTGGCAATCAGGCTAATTCTTCTATGACCGAATTTCTCCACCATCACTTTGATGAAAGCGTAGGCATCGGTCATCGCATGAGGCTCAGGCGTCGTCACCAGCATGATCGCATCCGACACCGAGTTGAGGTGAAGGACAGATTCGGATATGCCCGCTCCGGTATCGATGAAGAGCACGTCGTAAGCGGCTGCAACTTCGGTGATCTTATCCAAGAGCCTGATTCTTTGAGTGAGTTTCAGATCCGCGAGGTTGGCGAATCCAGAACCGGACGGGATGATCTTAAGACCCATCGGTCCATCGAGAAGGGTATCCTCGATTTCCACGGCACCTTCGAGGACATCTTGAATAGTGTAACGAGCCTTGAGCCCGAGGACAATGTCCACGTTCGCAAGACCGAAGTCGCCGTCGAGAAGTAGAGTCTTGAAACCCATGCGGCGAGCGGCTAAAGCCAGATTCACCGTTGTCACAGTTTTCCCAACTCCGCCTTTGCCACTAGCGACACTGATAATCAGAGGTTTTTTCTGCCCACAATTCATAAGACTTTTCGTCACTCCAAAGCCGTCGATTAGAGACCAAATATCCGCTCAACCACGCGTTCGCGGCTTGCTCTCTCAAGATCCTCTGGGACGTTGCCACCGACTCCGAAGTAGCTGAGCGGCATGGACCAGCGGACACAGATGTTAAAGATTTCTCCGTAGGACCAGCACTCATCGAGGCGATTGAAGATGAGGCTTTGGAGACCGAGCGGAGAGAAGCCCCGGACCATGCGATCCATTTGCTCTTCCTTCTCCGTTATGGAAAGAGCGAGGTGAAATTGGAGAGGAAGATCGAGTTCTTTGAAAGCGAGCAGATCTTTTAAATCGTCCTTGCTTCGCGGACACTGAGATCCCGTATCGACTATACAAAGATCCCAGGCTTTATGTTTAGCCAAGACTTCGGGGAGTTCTTCGGGGCGTTCGATCGCTTCGAAGGGGATGTTCAAAACACGCGCAAGCACGCGAAGTTGTTCTTTAGCGGCAAGCTTTCGGGTGTCGGCGGAAACCAAAACAAGTTTTTGTTTGCCTTGATAAGCGGCCGCAACCTTAGCAACTAGACTGCTTTTGCCACTTCCGGCAGGACCCACAACGACTTGAACGGCTTGTTCGCCTGAGCTGGAATTCCACAAGGGAGCAACCTTGATCTTTTTCATCATCCAGCGGATCGCGTGGCCTTGATAAAAGTTGAAGCTCTGCTCACCATCATCATCCACAGTCAGCTTGAGAGTCTTGAGGTGGTCGGCGAGTTTGAGTTGCTCGGACTCCTGAACACTCATAAGCGTGAGCCGCTGAAAAATCTTTGCCATCGCGGCCGGCATCTCATGCATCATGTGATCCGACTTTTTCTGGCTCAACTCAAAGACCATACTGCGAAGCTCATGAAGCCCCGCATCGAGACGGAAGAGATCTTGGCGTTTTGCCAGATCATCCGACATTTGTTTGATATTCCGCTCGATTGTTTTGAAGTAGTCGAGCATTTCAAAAAGCGTATCACGGTTCATCGAAGGATCAGCTGGCGCCTGCGTGGCTCCGCTGCTGCGCTGCTGAGTGGTCGAAGAGCGCGCCGCAGTCACTTCGTATAACTTGCCTTTACGTCCGCCTTCGGCCGCTTTTTCGCGCGTGTTCAAAATCACAGCATCGCTACCGAAATGAGTCTTGACCGCTTTGAGAGCGTCTTTCATGGTGAAAGCTTCGAAGGTCTTGACGTCCATTAGGGCACTGCTCCGAGAAGTTTATTATAAGCTGACGATACCGATCGATTTCGTTTGGGTGCCGGCCGGGATTTCATCAAAGGCCAGGACCACAACACCAGGGATAAATCGATTCACAAGCTGACGAATATCCCAGCGGATGTAGGAACCGCAGAGAATGATAGGTTGAGTCCCCGTCTGTTGGAAGTTTTCCAAGGTTTCGGCAACTCGGTTTAATATGCGTTGGGCGATCTCTGGTTCGAGCATCAATGCAGTCGAACCATCTTCGCGTTGGTTGATACCCGACGCGATGAGATCTTCCACAGCCCGATCAAAAGTCACCACCACGAGTTTTTCGTCAGGTGTTAAGTACTTTCTAATAATACCACGGCCTAAAGACTTTCGTACATAACGGGTCAGGACATCGGGACTCTTGATCATGCGGGCGTGATCGGCGAGCGTTTCGAAAATAGAGCGTAAATCGCGGATACTCACGCGTTCAGCAAGGAGGTTTTGCAGGACTTTCACAACTTCGCCAAGACTGAGGCGATCGGCGGCGATAACCTCCTCCACAGCTTTCGGTGCTTCTTCTTTGAGGCCCTCGATGAGCGCCTGAGTTTCCTGACGACCGAGCAGTTCGAAAGAATGTTCTTCGATAAGTTTTGTCAAATGAGTCACGATTACAGTTGCGCAATTGACAACCGTGTACCCTCTAAAACTTGCTTCTTCACGCTGACTCGACTTCACCCACACCGCATCGAGACCATAGGCAGGTTCTTTGCCAGGAATACCGGGGATCGTTTCCACGATATCGCCAGGGTCCATCGCCAGGTAGTAATCGGCCATGAGACTGCCGCGCCCGATAACGTTGCCCTTGAGCATGATCTGATAATCGCCGGGCCTGAGCTGAATATTGTCTTTGACCATGACCATCGGCACGACGATACCCATGTCTTGCGCGAACTGTTTTCGTGCCGAAACGATTCGTTCGAGAACTTCACCATCCTGATGCGCATCGACGAGTGGAATAAGTCCAACACCGACTTCGAGAGAAAGGATTTCGATATGAAGGAGGGATTCGATTGAATCTTTCTTGGTTTCTTTTCCGTCTGGGCCGATCGTGTCTTTGATAAGAGCGGCTTCGGTTCGTTCTGCGAGGTTCTTCTGAGCGTAGCGGGCGAGGAAATAACAAAGAACGGCGAGCAGAGCAAAAGGAACGAAAGGCATACCAGGAATCAAGGCCATGACGCCGAGCAGACCCGCACATATATAGATGGCTCGGGGGTAGTTGAAAATTTGATTGCTGACGACCTGCGAGAGGCCCTCTTCCATTGCACCAGCACGGGTAACGATAACACCGGCTGCAGTTGAGATGATAAGAGCAGGAATCTGCGAGACGAGACCGTCACCGATTGTGAGGAGAGTGTAGAGTTCAGCCGCTTGGCCAAAACTCATACCGTGAACGACGACACCGAGGATGAGACCTACGATAACGTTGATCGCTGTAATGATGATACCGGCGATGGCATCTCCGCGAACAAACTTGGACGCACCGTCCATGGCACCGTAAAAGTCAGCGGCGAGTTCGACTTTTTGCCGACGCTCTTTGGCTTCCTTACGGTCGATGAGACCTGCGTTTAGTTCGGCGTCGATCGCCATTTGTTTACCGGGCATCGCATCCAAGGTGAAGCGCGCTCCAACCTCTGCGATACGACCAGCACCTTTGGTGATGACCATGAAGTTGATGACGATCAGAATCGCGAACATCACGAAGCCGACGAAGTAGTTACCCCCAACAACGAAGTTACCGAACGAGGTAACCACCGCCGAAGTGTGTCCCGTGTGCGCCTCAAGAAGAATAGATCGCGTCGTGGCGACGTTGAGACCCAAACGAAACAAGGTGGTAATAAGAAGGATCGTCGGGAAGGTTGAGAATTCCAAAGGATCTTTCACATACACCGAGATCATTAGAATCAGGATCGACATCGCGATCGACGTCGCCAGAAACATATCCAAAAGGAGCATCGGCAAGGGCATGATCATCGTGAAGATGATCGCAATCAATGCCGCTGCAAATTGTATGTCGGGCGATTTAAGTATCGCCAGAATATTACTTCCTGCCGAGACTTGGTCTTTCTTCGGGGTGGCGTTTGCCATTTAATTATCTCCGCGAGCGCGACAGGTTTTTGCCTTTGAGCATGAATACATATCGTATGATTTCCGAAACGGCTTTATAGAGACTGTCTGGAATTTCCTGACCAACTTTACAAACCTTGAAGAGGGTTCGCGCCAGAGGTTTGTTTTCCATAATGAGGATGCCTTCTTCCTTGGCGACTTCCTTCATTCTT
Organism: Bdellovibrionota bacterium; assembly: GCA_040385935.1. GTDB lineage: Bacteria > Bdellovibrionota_B > Oligoflexia > Oligoflexales > Oligoflexaceae > Oligoflexus. The sequence goes on along the minus strand of JAZKGL010000422.1, from coordinate 8,182 downwards.
TGCGCTACAAAATCTTGGCCCTTGGCGACTACGATCGGAGCGCTCATTCCAAGTTCGTAACGAAGGGCGACTGCAAAGTGGGTCGGGTTAGTGATGACCACCGTCGCGGTCTTGGTCGAGGTTATCGTCTTCGAAGTTGCGATCTCGCGCTGCATTCTCTTCATACGGTTTTTCATATGAGGATCTTGTTCGCGCTTTTTGTATTCCTCTTTCACTTCCTCTTT
>JAZKGL010000422.1:0-7858 GCA_040385935.1 Bdellovibrionota bacterium | reverse complement strand
TTTTCATATGAGGATCTTGTTCGCGCTTTTTGTATTCCTCTTTCACTTCCTCTTTAGTCATCTTCAGCTTCTTTTCCATAGAGATGAAGCTGTAGAGAAAGTCGCCGGCGCCGATGAACATGAGCAGTCCTAGGACTGACCAAATCAGTGTGTGAGAAATGTCCGCCCAGTAGATCCAGACTTTGAGAAAGGGCATATTCATAAGGCCGGGTGCCGTGCGCATCTCACCTTTGAGAATCAGAAAGCTAACGAGAAAGATTGCGGTCATCTTGCCAACCGCTTTGAGGACTTCGACTACCGCCTGCATACTCACCATGCGGCCGAGCCCGGCGATGGGATTCATCCTTTCCCATTTGGGAGCGATCTTTTTCCAAGACCAGTTCAATCGAGTTTGCGAGAACGTGATAAAGATAGCAACGACCGACACAACGACAAAGAGAGGGAGAACCAATTCAAGAAACTGTCCACCGACTTTGAGCATATGATCGAGTAGGGCTTTCTCGTTGAGTTTGCTCAAATCCCAGTCATGAAAGTGCTCATACATGATCACTTGAAGTTTCTTCGACATCTTTGCAACATAGGTTACAAATAAGCCCATCAATGCGGCGAGTGTGAAGACCTGAGTAATATCGCGGGAAATAGCAATATCGCCTCGTTCGCGGAATTCGGTACGCCGCTCGTCGGAGGCTTCTTCGGTCCTGTCTTCATTATCGCCACCACCTTCAGCCAATGCTGACTCCACTCACGGTGCAAGACCTTGTATGGTCCTGATAATTTGATTATGACTGACTGTGAAATACTCGGTCGTCCACTGCGGAAAGAAGGGAATGCACGCGAGATAAATCATCATTCCAACGAAAAACCCGATAGGAAAACTCATGGTAAACACGTTGAGCTGAGGCACGGTTCGAGCCGCGAGTCCGAGTGCGCAGTTGGCAAAGATCAGAGCTACGATAACGGGAGCTGAGAGCTGCATGGCGACGCGAAAGATTCCACCGGTCATCGTGATGAAGAAGGGCACCAGTTCTTTGGACGGTAAGATGCCACCACAGGGAATCAGTTCGAAGGTCTTTATTATACCATCCAGATAGATGTGGTGCAGATTGAGCGAAAGAAAGATGAGCATCATGATGCCGCGATGCATCGCTGTGAAAGCACTGACCGACGTTGTCAGACCGGGTGCGATGAGGTCGGCCGTGCCGAAGCCCATTTGATAACCGGCGATGCTGGCAGCCATCAAGATGCCTTCAAAAGCCAGACGACCTACAAATCCAACAACCAAACCGATACAAACTTCTTTAAAAACCATGAACATAAAAAGGATTGCGTCGTTTGGAACTTGACCGACCCAGGTCTCAGGAACGCGCGAGCTAAATCCAAAAGCCAGCGCGACAGCAAGCAAGATGCGAACAGGAACGGGGATCGGTTCGTCACCAAAGAAGGGAAGGGCAAACATCAAAGCGCTGATCCTGATAAAGATCAATGCTCCGGTGAGTATCGACTCAACTGTAAGCCCGTATATCATTCATAGCCTTTAGTGCGTGACTTGAGGAATTTGTTTGAAGATATCGATCGTAAAGGTGATGAGCATCCGTAGGATCCATGGGCCGCAGACGACGATCGTTGCCGTCATCGCAAGGATTTTAGGGATAAAGACCATGTTTTGCTCGTTGATCTGAGTCGCCGCTTGGAAAACGGACACGAGTAAGCCCACGACGAGTGTAGCAAGGAGTGCAGGCGCTGCGACTTTCATCGTGAGCATGATCGTATTCCAGGCTACATCCAAAACATATTTCTCGGTCATATTATTCTTCCTAGAGTAAGAGAGTGTCAGTGAAAGCTGCGAACCAGTGAATCAACAATCAATCCCCAGCCATCGACGAGGACAAAGAGCACGAGTTTGAACGGCAGTGAGATGACTGTAGGCGGAAGCATCATCATACCCATCGCCATTAAAATAGAGGACACCACCATGTCTATGACGAGGAAGGGGATATAAACCAAAAAGCCGATTTGAAAGGCCGTTTTGAGTTCGGAGACGACAAAGGCCGGGATGAGTACGCGCATCGGAACATCATCAATCGTCTTGGGTTTTGGCGTCTTGGAGATGTTGAAGAACGTTGCGAGGTCGGACTCTTTCACTTCGGCCAACATGAACTTTCGAATCGGAATCGCGGCTTCTTTAAACGCCTGCTCTTGCGTGATCGCTTTTTCCAGATAAGGCGTCAAAGCTCGTTCATTTAAAGTGTCGATCACCGGGCCCATAGTGAAGTACGTGAGAAAGAGGGAAAGACCCAAAAGAACTTGGTTGGGCGGCATTTGCTGAGTTCCAAGAGCCTGACGGACAAAACTCATCACGACGACGATACGAGTAAATGAAGTCATCATCAAAAGAATCGCAGGAGCCACAGCCAGGATAGTCAGCATCGCAATGATCTTGAGTGCGGGAACCGCGGCCTCAGGGTCATCCACTTCATAAATATTAAAGTTCACACCAGGAAGTTTCGACTCCGCCGCCATTGCAATGGGCAAGGCGAGGGTATGAAAGGCGAGTAGGCTGAGCAAAAATGCAAAGAGCACCTTCGCACAAGAACGCCACTTGCTAGCTAACTTATGCATCGATGCTCTCCTTAGACGAAATCAAACTTTAGGAAGGTCTTTTAGTTTCTTGCGGATAAGACGCGTGACGTCTTCGAGGCTCTCATCGTTTTGATTAGACGACGCGGAAGGTCGGCCTTTAAAATTCTTGATGCCTTCATCACCCACACCGTAACGAATCGAAGAGCCTGGCTCAACGCCACCGCCGCGAGATTCTGTGTCACGTGAAGGTCGGCTTTCGCTGCGAGCCAGTGGGCTTGGCCTGGAAAGCGGTTCGTTTGATTCGCGAAGCGCGGGACGTTTAGGAGTCGGCGACAGAGTCTTTTGATAAAGCGATGGATCGATCGGCATGCGCGGCATGCTTGGGCCTTCGGTTTGTGGCCTAAGCGAAGTGAGAAAGTTGATGCCTTCGGGAGATACTCCAAGCAAGATCTGTTCCCCTCCAACTTGGATCACTGTGATTTTTTGTTTTGGCCCGAGTGCGTGAGTCGCCAAAGTTTTGAGGCTGAAGTCAGCTCCTGGAGGAAGCGCTTTGGTTGCCGCGCGGCGCCATGATTTAAGAGCGATAAGAGCGCCAAGCATCAGGGCGCAAAACACTGAGACGGCGATCAGCTTAGTTTCGATGCTATCGGCCCAGCGAGGCGTTGGAGCTTCCGCGCCAGTCGCTTGCGCTTCGGTCTTGATCGCAGCTTTGGCAAAGGCCGCTGAGTCAGCCCCATTGATAGGTGCAGCCGCTTCAACCCTTTGTGCTACGGGTGCAGGAGCCGACTGAGCTTGAACCGCTGCAACGGCGGCAGCTACGATTGGAGCGGGAGCAGGACCCGCGGTGATGGCATCACCCTTCTTCGCGTTTGACATAAGTGAGATAGGATCAGGAATATCCGAGCGAACAGCAACTTGTTTTACAACCTGCTCCGGCGTCGGCCCACCTGTGACAGGAACGCCGTTGAATGAAGGTCCAACCGCTTTCTCAGCTTTTTCGTGATCAACAATAATCAGAACACGATTCTCTAGAATATCCACGCTTACAGCGGGAGCCAGGTTCTCAGCTTCTTTGGTTACAAAGAGGCGAATCGCAGCGGTGTCTTCATCCAGCTGAAAAGGAGCGAACTTACGAATATAAGGACTATTCGCTTCTTGGAAAACACCCGGTTTCAAAACAAGAGTGTTAGGGAGTACGATCTGCAGAAAACTACCATGCGCTTCAACAACCGGTTTTTGAAAACCAGGCTTGGTGTCGTAGCGCAGAGTGATAACACTCGACTTTTGATCCGACTCACCATCGATAGGGCCGAGGGTCATGAGAGTCGGACTCGCAGGCGCTTCTTGCGCCTTGAGCGGAGCTGTAGCGAGAGCAAGCGTGAAAAGAAGAGAGTGAAGACGCATCCATAACCTCTTAGGGATTACACATTAAAATCAAGCGGAGGTGATATCGCCAAGACCGAACTGCGAGACGACGTCGGTCAAACGAACACCGAACTTCTCGTTCACAACTACAACCTCGCCCATGGCGACGAGTTTATCGTTGATGAGAATTTCCATCGGCTCACCCGCGATCTTGTCGAGTTCGATGACAGAACCTTGACCGAGTTGAAGAAGATCGTTCACTAGCATCTTCGTGCGGCCGAGTTCGACAGACACTTTCAAAGGAACATCAAGAATCATCTTGAGTTTGGAGAAGTCAGTGCGTGCAAGGCGACTGTCTTCGGGGGTCATGACTACAGGCTCATCGCTGCTTTTGCTGTCGCCGCCTGCACTGGCAAGCGCTTCGTCAAACTCACCACCGAGACCAAAATCTTCTGGGTTAAAATCTTCAGCCATCTTGTTGATCTCCGGTATTATGTGTCGAACATGGACTCAGTAACGCGTATTGCGCGATTCCCGCGGAGAAGACCCGGTATGCCTTTAAACTTCGGCACACCTTCCACCATGACGCTCAGAGGCATGGTGGCATCCGTATTCAACTGGATGATATCGCCGACCTCGAGATTCATGAGGTCTCTGACTTGGATTTGAGCTTCACCCAGTTTCACGGTGAGATTCGCCGTGGTCTGCATGATTTGCTCTTTCACTCGGTTGATCCAAATGAAGTCAACTTCAAGCTGCTCAGACTGGAATCCGACTGAGAGTTTGGATTTGATGGGCTCGAGTGTGGAGTAGGGTATTACTATCTTAATCGTTCCTGAGACTTTTTCCAATTCCACGTCGAAAGTCGTAGCAATTACAACGTCCGAGGGAGGAACAACCGCCACGAATTGCGGGTTAATCTCGGTTCGCGAATAACCGATCTTGAGTGGATAGACAGGTTCCCATGCTTTTTCCAGATCATCGATGGCCGATAGCACGACGCGTCGCGCGATCTTGATTTCGATCTGAGTAAAATCCTTACCTTCGATTTTCGTGTAAGGCACATCGTTGCCGCCGAAGAAGCTGTCGACGAGGGCATAAAGGAGCTTGGATTCAATAACCATAACAGCGGCGCCGCGGAGGGGATCAAGGCGGAGTATGTTCAAGCAGGAGGGAAGGGGCAGGGAATTCATGAACTCCGAGAATTTCAAAGGACCCGTCGAGTTCACGCTGAGGTTTGCCATCTTTCTCAAAGAGTTCGATAGCGTTACGCGAAACAAACGAATGAAACGATCGTGAATAATATCGAGCGTTGGCATACGACCGCGGATAATTCGGTCTTGGTTTGCCAAATCATATTGGACAACCCCGTTCTGGCTGCCATCACCACCACCTTCATCGGAATCGACGCGATTATCCGATACGGCAGAGAGCAGAGCATCCACTTCGCTTTGCGATAATACCTGACTCATCGGTGGCTCCTGTTACTCAATCAGTAGATCGGTGATGTAGACGGATTCGATTTTCTTGGTCATGTAGCGATTGATGCGAATCAACAGCTCTTTGCGAAGCGATTCTTTTCCGTCAGGAGACAAGAGGAATTCGCGGGTTTTGCGTTGAAGGATGCCGATAATCGCGTCGCGCAGTTGAGGGAGTCTGACTTCCATCTCTTTTTTCTGCTCAGCGCCGCCCTTGTATTCGAGTGAGATCTCGATGCGGATGTAGCGATTTTCCATACCTCCGAGGTTGAGATTGAAGGTTTGCATCTTATAGGTTTCGCCAAAATCGATGTTGGACTCGACCTTCTTCTCTTCTTTCACTTCCGCTTTTATCTCATTTCCATGCTCATCTTTTTTCACTTCGCCATGGTCATCTTTCTTAGCATCGCCGTGCTCATCTTTTTTCGCATCACCATGGCCATCGCCGTGGTCGTCTTTCTTAGCGGCTCCGTGATCATCTTTTTTCGCGTCGCCATGGTCGTCTTTTTTCGCGTCGCCGTGATCATCTTTTTTCGCATCGCCATGACCATCACCGTGATCGTCTTTCTTAGCCTCACCGTGCTCGGCGCTTTCCTTTGAAATCTCTTCTTCTTTCACATCTTTTTTACCTTTCGATAAAAACATGAAAGCACCGGCTCCGCCGCCGAGGAGTAGGACTGCGCCCAATATCGCAAATATAAGGAGTTTCTTTTTCTTCTTCTTGGCGGCTTCTTCTGGATTTTCGTCAACAGGGGCCGCATCCGCTTTGGCTTTAGCGTCGTCTGACATTGTTCTCTCCTGGGATTTAACTAGCTCTATGTTCAAGACCCGTGCCAGGATCATGGCGGTCCTCAAATTTTGTGAATTCCACGACTCGGTAAAAAGTGAGCTAGCCCAGAAAGGTTCCTCGGATCATTTTATTTTGCGAAAATGCCAAGCTGTCTTTTCTCGACTTTCATGCCAGAATCTGTAAGCACTGAGTGTCAAAACCATGACGCCTAAAGGTCAAATCCATGACGGTCCGCCAGGATTTTTACGCAAAGGATAGTTAAATTCATGACGCTCTTGAAAGGTGCGATAACCTTCCTGCCCCTAAGTCTGGCCATCTCTTGCGTGACAGCACGGGTGAACGTTTCCGGCGAGATCAAGTGCCGAAGTCTCGAAGGCGATGATCTTTGCCCTAAGCTTTCGCATCTAGAGACCGGCGCGACCCTGTCGCCGACGGAAGACTGGGATTTAAAACTCAGTTATGATTTCGCGCAAAGCCGAAAGGCGAGCTGGTACGATAGTCTGGACCTTAAGCAATTTAATCTGCCGCCGCAAAAAAGCTGGCTTGCCGACTATGGAATTCGCCACCGACTCGATGAACGATTTACCTTTGCCATCGAGGATACGAGTGGAACGACATTGATTCCCGATGCGAGTCACTTGGCTTATTCCACAAATCTTCAGGATTCGGGCTGGAAGCAAACCGCCGCGCGCCTGAGTTTTAACAATAAAGAAATCTTTGAAGCCGATATCCTGCTTGGCCTCGGTGAGGGTGAGCGGCTTTCAAGTGATGACGGTGATATTTATTACGGAGCAAGAGCGCGCTGGTATCTAGCCCATGCCGTGGGACTTCAATTCGCGTATTCCGACGACCAAAACAGTTTGAACAAAGACGCGATCTATTGGATCGCGATGCGCGATGATCTTCGCCGGGGATTTGCGAGTGAGAGATTCGCGACGAGCTTAATCCTTAACGGCAAGCTCCCCTATGCCCGAGGTCTGGAAGCGAGTCTGGGTTGGCAAAGAAATGTGATTCGCTCGGATCGTCCCTCAGACTTTTCACCCGCACCGACCGATCTTGCGTTTGATCCGACGGAGAGTCTCACGCAGGCGCTCGGGGGCCTCGGCGTAACAAAACGCGAATCGCTCTACTACAGTCTCTCCTACCGAATCCTCTCCGAGTACATCGTGGCTTTTCACGGCAGCGATTATAAAAGTCGTATGGGAGAAGCCGTGCTCGTCGCCTGTGACGAGATTGACACTGCCGGTGCCTGCGTAGGTTCGACTGACGAAAAACGATCATTCCGCCTACGCGAGCGAACCTACGGGCTCGGTAAGCTCGATGAGGATGGATGGTCTGTCTTGCTTGAATCGCATGAGGAGCGCTATGATCGTCTGTACCAAAATTTTCACTTCCTGAATGGTCGCAGTCCTCGTCAGAAAAACATGCGGGTGATACAGGCCAGAATCGCTTGGAATTGGTGAAGGCTTCAGGTAGAAAGATGATCTTTTCTCGATCGGTTATCGTACGTCGCAGGTGACTTTATTTGGAGCCCAAGCCCACTGTTGTGCTATAAGGGGCTCCCTGAATGCAATAATGGAGATGTCATGAAGATGAGCCGCACCCTCTTGGTAATTTCCTCCCTGGCCTTTGGGATGGTTCTGAG
>JAZKGL010000421.1:0-1146 GCA_040385935.1 Bdellovibrionota bacterium | reverse complement strand
TCCTGAGCGGCGATGCGATTCGTAGCAATTATCAAACGTTTAAAGCTCTCGTAGCGCCTTCCATAGCCATACCCATCATCAAAAGTAACGCGTACGGACACGGACTCAAAGAAGTCCTGGCCGCACTCAAATCCGATCACCCCCCCTGGTTAGGCGTCAACTATCTCAGCGAGGCCGAAGATCTTCGCGCCGAACACTATAAAGGCCGGATACTCGTCGTTGGACCGTTGAGCAGTCCTCAAGTCAAACGAGCTGGCGAGCTTGATCTCGACATTTTCCTCGTCGAACCCGAAATGCTTGAGACTTGGTTTGCCGAGAAAAAGCGGCCCAAAGCCCACTTAAAAATCGACACCGGCATGTCAAGACAGGGATTTCTTCCTGAAGAGATTGCCGATCTGATACCCCGTTTAAAAACAGTACAAGAAAATCTCGTTGGCGTTTGCAGCCATTTCTCCAATGTCGAAGACGTACTCTCGCAGAGCTACGCGCTTCAGCAGCTCGCAACATTCGAACGAGTCACGGCACAGCTTAAGTCCGAAGGTTTCTTAAACTTAATGGAACACATCAGCGCGAGTTCATCGGCATTGATCATGCCCAAAGCACGATTTGCTCTTTCAAGAATCGGCATTTCCCTCTACGGCCTGTGGCCATCAAGAACCAACCAGCTCTCGTTCATGCAGAGTCAAAGTGAAAAGATCGAACTCAAACCCGTGATGCAATGGATGACAGAAGTTGCGATCACCAAGAAGGTTAACGCTGGCCAGTTCATCGGCTACGGCTGTACCTACAAAGCTTTGCGCGACATGCGAATCGCCGTGCTTCCGGTGGGTTACTACGAGGGTTATCCAAGGCTCGCCAGTAATCGCGGCCACGTTCTCATCCACGGCGAGCAATGCCCTATCGTCGGGCGCATTTGTATGAATATGATGATGGTCGACACCACTCATCTGAAAGAAGTAAAAGTCGGGACGCCGGTGACACTGATCGGCAGCGATGGCAACGAGACAATCGAAGCCAGTACGATCGGTGATTGGGCAGAGACGATTCATTACGAAATCGTGACCCAACTTAATCCCGCGATTCCAAAGGTACTGAGGTGATCTATGTTTAAGCTTTGCCAACTCGAATTTCAAAGCAGCGATATCG